>DASQNQ010000130.1:0-1542 GCA_035644895.1 Acetobacteraceae bacterium
CACGACCACGACGCACCCGAAGGCACGCATGTCAGGCAGGGAAAAGAGCCTCGCCGCGCCGCCCTTCGGCAGCGTCAGGCCCGGTGTGATGTCATCGCGCATGTTGCGCTCCTTCTCAGAGGGGAGCGGGTGCGGAATGTACTGGAACCAAGGCGCCGGGCGATGTAGAAAGTGGGTGCACCACCGCTTACCGCCACCACCGCCGCCGGGCCGCACATGCTGCGCCCGGCGGTTGTCATTCGGCGCCCAGCATCCGGCGCAACGAAGCGCCATCGGCCAGGGTGCGGCCGCCGCAGCGGAACAGCCGGAGCGCGCCATCTGCGGCGCGGCGCCGCAGCGTGGCGACACTCAGGCCGCTCAATCGCGCGGCATCGGGGAGGGTGAAGGACAGCGCCTCGCGCATCGGCGCGGGCCGCTCATCCGGGCGCCGCTTCCGGCGCGGTGCGGTATTCGGGAAAGCCAAGGTGGAACCTCATGACGCTCACAGCGGCGGGATGGCTCGCTATGCGTCAGGAATGGCAAAGTGCCGCGGTGCCTCGTAATGGACGCAGACTGGATGTGGTTCTGTCAGGGCAAGACCTAGGCCGTGTGGACGGTTTTGACCA
Organism: Acetobacteraceae bacterium; assembly: GCA_035644895.1. Classification (GTDB taxonomy): domain Bacteria; phylum Pseudomonadota; class Alphaproteobacteria; order Acetobacterales; family Acetobacteraceae; genus Falsiroseomonas. The sequence continues at coordinate 606 of DASQNQ010000130.1, forward strand.
AGACGAACACGCAGGCGAGAGCGACGATGGATGCGAAGTTCTGTTTGGTTTTTTCGCATCGCATGGCGACGCGCTTGAAGCGCTTGATCTTGCCAATGAACTGCTCGATGCGAGCGCGCAACCGGTAGAGGTGCCCGGCGAAAAAGCGAGGCTTTTCCTTGGCATTCTTGCGGTGCGGGATGATCGCACAGATGCCGCGCGCACGTGCCGCCTCGCGGTTGGCATGGGCATCATAGCCCTTGTCGCCGACCACCCCACGTGGCGTCACCTCGGGTCCGATGTCGAGCAGCGTCTCGAATTGCCGGCTGTCACTCGCTCCATTGCCGGTGAGGTGGACGTCGAGCGGATCGCCCGCGAGGTCGCATTTAAAGTGTATCTTGGTGCCAAAGCCGCCACGGGAGCGGCCGAGCGCCTGATTTTGCTGCCCCCTTTAGCGCCCGCCGCCGAGACGTGGGCGCGAATGGAGGTGCTGTCGAACATCTGCACGAGGCCGGCGGTCTGGCTGGCCTCGGCCAAGACCTGAAAAAAGGCCTCGAACGTGCCGGTTTGCGACAATCGCCAGAACCGCTTCCAGACGCTGTTCCACGGGCCAAACTCGGCCGGCAGAGCGCGCCACGTGATGTTGTGCACCGTGAAATAGTGCAGCGCTTCCAGAAATCGCCGGTCGTCTCGGCCCTTGTCCCCTCGTCGAGACCGCACCGCCCGGAACACCTCCAGCGTGACAGCCCAGTCCTCATCCGTCATCCGCGTCAGCATCGTCGGCTCCAGCACAACCGACCCGCTCTGAATCACGCGAATGGCCGCGCCGGAATCCCCAATCCCTCTGCTTCAGACAAACCGTCCACACGGCCTAGCCTGCAGGGACTGCGGATCTAGAAGGCGCCGACCGCCTCGCGCAGCGTGGCCTCGGTCAGGATCTGCGGCAGCAGCAGCGGCG
>DASQNQ010000131.1:0-21283 GCA_035644895.1 Acetobacteraceae bacterium
TGCAGCGCGTGATCGGCACGACGCTGCGCATCTGCCTGGCCACCACCGTGCTCGCGCTGCTGCTGGGCTACGTGCTCGCCTACCGCATCGCGCTGGCCAGCGAACGCGCGCGGCGCTGGTGGATCCTGGCGGTGCTCGTCCCGCTCTGGATCAGCGTGCTGGTGCGCGCCTTCGCCTGGGTGACGCTGCTGCGGCGGCAAGGGCTGGTGAACGAGGGGCTGCTGGCGGCGGGCCTGATCGCCGAACCGCTGCCGCTCGTCTGGAACGAGTTCGGGATCGTGGTCGGCATGGTCCACTACATGGTGCCCTATGCCGTGCTGCCGATGCTGGCCAGCATGCGGGAGATCGAGCCAAAGCTGCTGGCCGCCGCGCGGGGGCTTGGCGCGTCCCGCCTGACGGTGTTCCGTCGCGTCTTCCTGCCGCTGTCGCTGCCGGGCCTGGTGGCCTCGGGCGTGCTGGTCTTCATCTTCTCGCTCGGCTTCTACGTCACGCCGGCCATCCTCGGCGGCGGCAAGACGCTGATGGTGGCCGAGTGGATCGGGTTGCAGATCCTCGACCTGCTGCGCTGGGGCCTGGGCACGATGATGGCGACGATGCTCGTGGTTGCCATCCTGGTCACGCTCGCCGTCTTCTCGCGGCTGGTGGACCTGCGGCGCCTGTTCGGGGCCGGGGGGCGGGCCTGATGGATGGCGCGCACCGGCCCGGTCCCTTCGCTTCCGGCCTTGCCTGGGCGGTGGCCATCTACCTTGTGCTACCGATCTCGGTCATCCTGCCCGTCTCGCTGACCGACCAGCGCTTCCTGTCACTCCCGAGGGACGGCCTGTCGCTGCGGCACTTCGGCACCGTGCTGACCTCGCCGGATTGGATCGCCTCGATCGGGCAGAGCTTCGGGATCGCCGTGGCCTCGACGCTCATCGCGGTCGTGGCGGGAACGCTCTGCGCCATCGGGTGCTGGCGCATCTCCCGCCGCTCTACGGAGCTGGTCCGGGCGATGATGCTGCTTCCCATCATCATCCCATCGATCGTCTACGCCATCGGGCTCTACCGCTACTTCGCCCGGCTCGACCTGCTGGACAGCTTCCTTGGCGTGACGCTGGCGCACGGGGTGACGGGCATCCCCTACGTCGTCATCACCGTCTCCACCGCGCTCGCCGCCTTCGATGCGCGGCTCGAGCAGGCGGCGCGCGGCATGGGGGCGAGCCTCGGGCAGACGCTGCGCTGGGTCATCCTGCCGCGCATCGCGCCCGGCATCGTCTCCGGCGCGATCTTTGCCTTCATCCACTCCTGGGACGAGCTGGTGATCGTGCTGTTCATCGCCAGTCGTGAGGTCTTCACCCTGCCGCGCCGGATCTGGGACGGGATCAACGAGAACCTCGACCCTGCGATGGCCGCGGTCGCGGTGCTGCTGGTGCTGTTCACGGTGCTGCTGCTGATCTTCGATCTCGCCCTGCGCGGACGACGCGATGGCTAGATGGCGGTCCGCCTCACCAGGCCGAGGCCAGCAGCGTGTAGGAGACGGGCTGCGCCATGACCTGGTCCCGGACCGCCTCGGCGCTGTTCCAGCTCAGGGGCTTGACCATGCGCCGCACCGCGAAGGCGATCCCGCCCTCGAACTGCAGGGCGTGGCGCGACTGCTCCTCGTAACCAAGGCGGCGGCACAGCGGCATGCCGGGCAGCGTGCCCATCAGCTCGGCCGTCTCGATCCCCGCCCGGTACATGGCAAGCTCGACATGCGCCATCAGCCAATGGCCCAGGCCCTGCCGCGTGAAGCCCGGATCCACGAAGATGCTGCGGACCATGCCGACCTGCCCGGGAAGGCCGGGCAGATCTTCCATCAGCAGGGCATGGTAGTTTGGCCGTCGCAGCGTCCAGCCCGCTCCGCCGGCGAGGCGCCCCCCAGCCTCCACGACGTAGTAGGTGCCGTCCCGGATCAGCCGGGGATCCATCGTCCCGCACTGCGCCAGGTAGGCCTCGATCTCGTCCTGGCGGTAGAAATCCGCTCCCAGGTTCCGCATGCTACGCTGCTGCATGGCGATCAGGGGCTCGAGATCCCCTGGGCAGGCTTGGCGCAGGATCGGCGTGCTCATGGTGGCTGGCTCCATCCACCGGCTTCGTACCTGCTTCGCGTTGCGCGCGAATGTCGCGCCGCCGTCGATCGTGTTTCATCCGTTTCGAATGGGAGAGTGCCATGTCCCGCGCGATGAGCGAGTTCGACCACCGCTACAACATGTTGATCGAGCGCTTCGCCAGCCATCCCGAACCCGGCTTCGAGGACGGGGCGGAGCAGGCGCGGGTCTGGGGCCGTGCCTGGGGCTGCAACTCGGATGTCGGACGGCTGCGCGTGGTGCTGATGCACCGGCCGGGCGAGGAGATGCACGTCCTCGACCGTCTTCCGCGCATCCCGGAGCTTGGTGCCTACGGCGACCCTGAGACCGGCGCCTATTGGCGCGGCGAGACGATTCCGCCGGTGGCCGAGCAGCAGGCTCAGCACGACGCGCTGGCCCAGGCGCTGCGTGAGGAGGGGGTCGAAATCGTATACCTTCGCCGTGCCGCGCCGGGGCGGCACAAGTCCGTCTACACGCGCGATTCCTGCATCGGCGTCCGTGGCGGCGCGATCGTGACCCGGCTGGGTCCGAAGATCCGGCGAGGGGAGGAGGCGCCGGTCACCGAGACGCTCGCCGCGATCGGCATGCCCATCCTGCGCACCGTTCACGGTACCGGGCTGATGGAGGGCGGGTCCTTCGCCTACATCCGCCCGGACGTGGCGGTTGTCGGCGTCTCCTCCCGCGTCAACGAGGAGGGCGCGCGCCAGGTCGAGGAGGTGCTGGCAGCCCAGGGCACCCGGCTGATCCGCGTGCAGATCCCCGGCTACCGCCTGCACATCGATGGTGCCTTCGTCATGGTCCACCACGACGTCGCCATCGTGAACCCCTCCACGCTGCCCTTCGTGTTCATGGAGGAGCTGAAGCGCCTCGGCATTCGGATGGTGCCGGTGAACCACGAGGACCCGTCCTGGGCCGTGAACTGCCTGGCCGTCGCGCCCGGGCGCGTGCTGATGAGCGATCGGGTGAGCCCGCGCACGCAGGAGATGCTCGATCGCTACGGTGTGTCGGTGCGCATCGTGCCCTACGACAAGGTCGGCCTGGGCGGCGGCGGCATCCATTGCTCCACCTGCCCACTGGTGCGCGACCCGGTCTGAGCGGACGCGCCGAACCGCGCGCCAGGTGGACTGGCCCTCAGCCGGTCGGCTGACGGCGCGCCGCCCTGGGGCGTGGCGCCGCTGGTTCGGCGCCGAGCGTCTGCTCCGCCTTCGTCATGCCGGCGCGCGGTGCCACCGGCTTGCGTGGCGCCTTGAGCTTCGCCGTGGGTTGGGCGTCATCATTGGCGACGCCCGGTGCTGCAGCCCGGCCGCGCTCCGCCTCGACCTCCTGGCAGGCGCGTGCCCAGTGTTCCGCCTCGCGCCCCTCGGGGCGGCCCTCCTCGACCCAGATCTCATAGGCCCGCTGCCGGATGCGGTGCTCGTCCTGCATGGCAACTCCCCTGTCTCCAGCCTTGCCTGCCGGGAGATACCAGAGTCTGTCCCAGTTTGAACCGGGAAGGCTGCCTCGGCGGCGAAGTGGCGTTGCCCGTTGCTAATTCTCCGGCACCAGCGCCACCACGGGTAGCTCCGCGAGCGCACTTCCAACATCGAGAGTTGCGCCGGACGCCGTGACGACTTGCCCGGTGAGCAGGTCCCGCCAAGTACGGACGCCGGCCAGGCCCTCTGGCAGGGTTGCGGCCAGCCCGCCCTGGTCCGTTCCGGACTGGAGCGGGAAGCGTGTTGCAAGCAGAAGAAGCGAATCTGCCCCCATGCTCCGGGCATGGCCGAAAAGCCGTGCCGACTCCGTTCCGGCCGGGGCCACCGGCATATAGTCGCCACGCGCGAAGAGGTCGGGCCGGCTGCGGCGGTGGCCGAGAAGCGTGGCCGTGATGGCGAGCTTGATCCGGCCGTCGCGCCAGGAGGCCATCATCTCCCGGACCGCGCCGGCCCTGTCGCGCCGGAGCGCGACCGAGATCTCCTCGAGCATGCGCTCCCGGAGCGCGTAGTCCACCGGACGGCGGTTGTCGGGGTCCACCAGGCTGAGGTCCCACAGCTCCGCGCCCTGGTAGATGTCCGGCATGCCGGGTAGGGTCAGCTTCAGGGCGACCTGCACCAGGCTGTTGCACAGCCCGTTCCGGGCGACGTGCTCCTGGAAGGGCAGGAAGGCGTCGTAGAAGGCGGTGGACGCGCCGGTGTCGAGCGCGTCGCGCACGAAGCCGAGCACCGCCTCCTCGTAGGCGGTATTGGGAGCCGCCCAGCTCGACCGCTCCTTCCCCTCGCGCAGCGACTTCGTCATCGCCCCCTGCAGCCGCTCCACGAAGGGCGCGACGGCCTCCGCCGGGGGAAGACCGGTGCCGGTCAACTCCGGCGGCCATGCGCCGAGGAGGAGTTGGTAGAACAGGTACTCGTCGTTGCGGTCGGGTGGGGCCGTGCCCTCCACGTCGCCGCGCCGGGCGCGGAGGATGCGGCTCCAGGTACGGACCTGGCGCGCCCACTCCTCCGGCATCTCGGAGAGCACGAGGAGGCGCGCGCGGACATCCTCGCCGCGCTTGGTGTCGTGGGTGGAGGTGGAGAGCATCGCCTGCGGCCAACGCTTCGCACGCTGCGCGTTCGCCTTGTGGAACGCGGGCAGCGGCAAGCCGACATGGTCGGGATGCCCGCCCACCTCGTTGAGCGCGACGAGCCGGTTGTAGCGGTAGAAGGCGGTGTCCTCCAGGCCCTTGGCCATGACCGGGCCGCTGTACTGCTGCACGCGCATGGCGAAGCGCAGCACAGCCTGGCGGCTGAAGCCGCTGCGCGGCTCGGCCACGAGGTCGCCCGTCAGCAGGCGTTGCAGGAAGTCGAAGACGCTCGGGTCCAGGTCCGTGTCGCTGCGCCGTGCATGCGCGATGGCCCAGTCGAGGTCGCGCCGGTCCGCCTCCCCCGCCGCGCCCGCCGCGTCCACGTAGGTGCGGTAGACAGGGAAGGAGGCGACGATGTCACGCAGCGCACGGCCGAGGATGTTGCGGGTGAAGTCGGCCGTGCGCGGGTTCTGTCGGGCGATGCGCGCGGCATCGCGCGAGAGCACGTTCAGCTCGCTCGCCATCTCGTGCGACATGATGCGCAGCTTGCACTCGCGCACGATCTCGGCGAAGGCCGGCTGCGGGCCGACGAAATCGGCGTAGGCGCGGGTCAGGCCGTCCTCACCGGAGGATTCCGCCAGCAGCCCGAGGAGCAGGTTGGCGAACTCGTAGCCTGTCGTGCCCTCAACCGGCCAGTCCTCGCGCAGCGCCTCATGGCGCGCGAGGATCTTCTCGACAACGAGGTAGAAGGGGCGCGGCGCCCGCTCGCGCAGCCGGGCCAGGTAGCCCTTCGGGTCGAGCAGCCCGTCCACATGGTCGATGCGGATGCCGTCCAGCGTGCCGTCCCGCAGAAGGTCGAACACCAGCCGGTGCGCGTGGTCGAACAGCTCCGGCAGCTCCATCCGGATGCCGGCAAGCTCGTTGATGTTGAAGAATCGGCGGTAGTTGATGTCGTCGGCCGCCACGCGAAAATGCGCCACGCGCCAGTGCTGGTCGGCGATCAGGGTGTCCAGCCCCCGCCAGGTGTCGAGCCGCCCCTCGACGCCGTTCAGTCGCGCCAGCGCATCCTCCATCGCCCCCCGCACATCCGGCCGGTCCCGGACGAGCCGCGCCAGCTCCGCCTGCAGCTCCCGCGCGCGGCGGGCGACATGCGGGCGAGAATCCGGCAGGTGCGCGAAGGCATCGCCCAGGCGCTCAAGCTCGGGGTGCCCGTCGCCCAGGATGCGCGTGTAGTGCAGCGGGTTGATGGGCAGCTTGTGGGTGCCGTAGGCCCAAACGGCGAAGGAGCCGGCCTCCGCGTCGAAGCGCAGCTCGAGCTGGCCCGATTCCAGCACGACGCCGTACTGGTCGCCGAGCAGCGGGATCAGCAGCTTGCCCGTCAGGTAGCGCCGGTCCGGATCCCAGTCGATGTCGAACCAGCCTGCATAGTCGGAGTCCGGCCCCCATTCGAGCACGTCGAGCCACCAGGGATTGTCGGCGCCGCCCACGCCCATGTGGTTCGGCACGAAGTCCAGGATCTGCCCGATCCCGTGCGCCTGGAAGGCAGCCGCCATCTCACGGAATGCGGCCTCGCCACCGAGATCCGGGTTCAGGCTGCCATGGTCGACCATGTCATAGCCGTGGCTGCTGCCCGCACGTGCCTTGAGGTAGGGCGAGGCATAGACATGGCTGACGCCGAGCCGCGCGAGGTAGGGCGCGAGCCGGGCCGCATCTGCGAAGCCGAACCCGGCATGGAACTGCAGGCGGTAGGTCGCGCGCGGGACCGGGATCTGGTCAGACATGGCGGGACGGGCGGTCGGCGCGGAACACCTCTGTCAATGCGGTGAAGCCCGGCAGATCGGGCAGTTCCTCGAGCGTCGCGGACATGCGCCGGCGCCAGTTGGGGTGCTCCAAGGAGGTGGAGGGCACGTTCACCTGGTCGGGTTCATCCATCATGTCGTCGATCTGCACCGTGGCGATGCCGGAACGCGTGCGGGCAAGCAAGGCATGCGCGGCGCGTGACAGCTCCGGCACGCCTGGTTCGTCCCCGCCGATCAGCCCCGCCTGCCGCAACGCCTCCAGCAGCTTCGCCTTGTCCCGCCGCCTCAGGTCGCGCTGGAAGGTCACCTCCTGCGCCGTCGGCAGCAGGCCGTAGCGTTCCTTCAGGTCGATGTCGCGCCCCTCCCACCAGCCGCGGAAGGTCGGCAGGTCGTGGCTGCCGAGCACCGCCAAAGCCCCGGCAGGGTAGCCTTCCGGCGGGAGGAAGGTGCCGTCCGCCTCCTGTTCGAAAAACAGGATGCGGTAGGACAGGATGTTCGCGGCTGCCATCCGTTCCCGGAAGCCTGGGGGCACGGTGCCGAGATCCTCGCCAACGACAAGGCAGCCCAGCCGCTGGCTTTCAAGAGCAAGAATGCCGACCAGGTCGTCGAGCGGGTAGCGGATATAGGCGCCGCCCGAGGGCTTCTCGCCCGCCGGGATGCAGAACAGGTGCAGCAGGCCCATGACGTGGTCGATGCGCAGCGCGCCGGCATGGCGCATGTTGGCGCGCGCCAGCTCAATGAAGCTGCGGTAGCCCTCTGCACGCAGCGCCCGCGGGTGGAACGGCGGCAGCCCCCAGTCCTGCCCGGCCGGGTTGAAGATGTCGGGCGGAGCCCCGACCTGCAGGCCGGAGATCACCGCCGCCGCGTTCGCCCATGTCTCCGCGCCCGCGTTGTCGGCCCCGACGGCGAGGTCCCGGTAGAGCCCGACCGACATGCCGCGGTCCCGGCAGAGCGCCGCCGCCGAGCCAAGCTGGCCGTCGGCGATCCATTGCAGCCAGGCGGCGAAGGTGACGCGGTCGGCATGCTCGGTCGCGAAGCGTCGCACCTCCTCAGATGCGGGGTTCCTGTATCCCTCCGGCCATGCGCGCCAGTAGGCGAGGGAGGGATCGCGGGACGCGAAATGCTCGCGCAGCGCCAGGAACAGGCAGCCCCGCTCGAAGCTCTCGCCGGCCATCCGCCGGAACGCCTCGAAGTCGCGCCAGCGTGCGCCGTGGGGGGCGGCGCGGCATGCGCCGAAGAGCAGCTCCAGCACCTTCAGCTTGAGAGTCGTGACCTCGGTGTAGTCCACGAGCGACTTCGACCGGCACGCCTCCAGGCGGGCGCGGAACGCCTCCGAGGCGATCAGGTCGCGCGCCGCCTTGCAGTCGAGCAGCTCGGGGACGGCCTGCACGTCAATGTTGAGCACGTTCAGGAGCAGCCGGCTGGCAGGGGAGTAGGGGCTGGCATGCTCCGGGTTGTCGGTGAACATGGCGTGCAGCGGATTCAGGCCGACTACCTCCGCGCCCCGGGGTGCCGTCAGCTCGATCAGGCTTCGCAGGTCGCCGTAGTCGCCGATCCCCCAGTCCGTCGCGGAGCGCAGCAGGTAGAGCTGCGCCGTGACGCCCCAGAGCCGGTGCCCCTCGACCAAGCCATCCGGCAGCCAGCACCTTCCCGGCGTGGCGATGAGTGTCATCGACGCGCTACCCGGCTGCAGCGAGAGCCGGTGATAGCCATGGGGCAGCGTTCCCGGCAGCACCAGTTGGCGTCGCTCCATCGCCACGCCACCGACGGTTTCCTGCGCGATCAGTGCCAAGTCGCCGAACTGGCACCGCCCCTCACGCGACGTGCCGTCCTCCAGCGCGACGGTCCAGGACAGCTCGTCCGTGCCCGCGCGGAGCGTCACGTCTACAGAGGCTGGAGACGTGTAGAGAACCGCCACGGGGGGGAGGGCGCTCGTCCACTCCTCACGGCGCAGCCGGTCCAGGGCCATGCGCGCCGCGGGCTCGTCCGGTGCCGGGGTGCCCAAGGCGGCAAGCAGGCGGCGCTTCGTGTCGGCCGAGGCGCAGACCAGCTCGCCTCGGACGTTGTGGAACTCGGGCTCGATGCCCATGCGCTCCGCGAGCTCGTCGAGCGCCGGCGTTTGCGTCATCGTCATGCCGTCCCGATGGACCAGCGCACCGTCCAGGGCCCGACGGTGCCATCGGCGACCCTCTCGCCCTCATGCCAGATCACACGGCCGGCGTCGGGCAGTGCCATCTGGGCGGCACGGGCCGAGAGGTTCGCCAACAGGTGAAGTCCCTCGCCCGTCCCCTCAACCGCCCACCCGACGGTGACGCAGCCCTCGCCATGGACCTGCGCCCGTCCCCCGCGCCGGATGCCGGCCATCCGCGGCACGATCTCCGCATGGCGCGCGGCGAGGATGCGCCGATACCAGTCGAGGCGCTCGGCGTGCGGGCCGCATGCAGCGTCTTCCCAGCGCAGCTTCGCCGAGGCGAATGTGGCTTCCGCCATCGGATCGGGGATCCGCGCGCGCATCGCGGGATCCTGGAATTCCGGGAAGCGGGCGAACTCCTCGCGCCGGCCTTTGCGGACGGCGTCGGCCAGATCGGGGCCGAAGTCGCAGAAGAACGGGAAGGGCTGCGTGGCGCCCCATTCCTCGCCCATGAAGAGCATCGGGACCTGCGGCAGCAGCAGGTACGCGGCAGCGATGGCCCGCACCGCCTCGGGCGGAGCCAGAGCGTCCAGCCGGTCTCCGAAGGCACGATTGCCGACTTGGTCGTGGTTCTGGATGAAGGCGACGAAGGCGCTGGGCGGAAGCATCGCGCTCGGCTCGCCGCGCGCATGGCCGCGATACGGCATGTGCTCGCCCTGGAAGGCGAAGCCCTCTGACAGCGCCCGGGCGAGCTTCGACGAGTCCCCGAGGTACTCCGCATAATAGCCGCTGCCCTCGGCGGTCGCCGCGACATGCAGGACGTGGTGGACATCGTCGTTCCACTGGGCCGTGTAGGTGCGCGGGTGCCCATCCCCCCGCCGCACCAGGCGCGAGGCCTCGTTCCCCTCGTTCTCGAGGATGAGGTGCACGGGCCGGTGCGGCACGGCCGATCGCACGCGCTGCGCAAGCTCATCAAGCAGGTGCACCGGGCCGTCGTCCAGGATGGCGTGCACGGCGTCAAGCCGGAGCCCATCGAGGTTGAACTCCTCGATCCAGTAGAGCGCGTTGTGGATCATGAAGTCGCGCACCGGTCCGCTTGTCGGGCCGGTGAAGTCGATGGATGCGCCCCAGGGTGTCCTGTGCCGGTCGGTGAAGAAGGCGGGCGAGATCGCGTGCAGGTAATTTCCCTCAGGGCCGAAATGGTTGTAGACAACGTCGAGGATGACCATCAGGCCGCGCGCATGCGCCGCGTCCACCAGCGCCTTCATGTCGTCTGGCTGCCCGTAGCTTCCATCCGGCGCGTAGGGCAGCACCCCATCGTAGCCCCAGTTCCGGCGGCCCGGAAACTCGGCGACGGGCATGAGCTGTATTGCCGTGACGCCGAGCGCGACGAGGTGGTCGAGCCTGCCGATCGCGGCGCGGAAAGTGCCTTCCGGCGTGAAGGTCCCGAGATGCAGTTCGTAGACCACCGCCTCCTCCCAGGGCCGGCCGCGCCATGAGGCGTCGTTCCACGCATGGGAGGCAGGGTCCACGACCATGCTGGCGCCGTGCACGTCGCTGGGCTGGCACCGCGACGCGGGGTCGGGGACACGCAGTCCGTCGGGCAGGATGAAGCGGTAGTGCGTCCCAGCCGTCGCTTCCGACGTGGCCAGCTCGTGCCACCCATCCGCCATGCGTTGCATCACGATCCTCTTGGACCCGGCGCCGAGCTCGACCAGTATCTGGTCATGCGACGGCGCCCACAGGCGGAAACGCACCGCACCGTCATCGCGCAGTTCGGCGCCGAACGGCATGCGGTGCAATCTTCGTTGCGGGGATGGCGCGGCAGGGTGCATGCGGGGTGTGCTCCGACCGCCGCTCAACTGCTGGCGCCGGCATCCGTTCCGCGGGTGGGGGCGGATCCGGCACAATGGTGAGCACGGGTGAGGGAACGCGCCACCCCGTCGCCTGTTCTGATGCGGCCGAAGAACGGAGGGGGGCAACCCGGAATGGACAGCATCGTTCCGATGTCGGGTTCTGTCATGCGCCGCAGCCGCGTGCGCGAGGGCCTGCCATTCCCGCTCGGCGCAACCTGGGACGGCCTTGGTGTCAACTTCGCCCTCTTCTCAGCCCATGCCGCGAAGGTCGAGCTCTGCCTGTTCGACGACGCCGGTGAGCGGGAGCTGGAGCGGATCGAGCTCCCTGAGTTCACGGACGAGGTCTGGCACGGCTACCTGCCAGATGCTCGCCCCGGCACCGTCTATGCGTACCGGGTTCACGGGCCACACGCGCCCGAAGCGGGGCACCGCTTCAACCACAACAAGCTGCTGCTCGACCCGTATGCGCGTGCAATCGTCGGCGACCTGGTCTGGGGCCCCGAGATCTTCGGCTACATCCTGGAGAGCGAGGACGACCTGACCTTCGACGCCCGCGACAGCGGGCCCCTGATGCCCAAGTGCCGCGTCATCGACCCGGCCTTCACCTGGGGGCGGGAGCGCGCGCCGGCCATCCCCTGGGAGCGCACCGTCATCTACGAGACGCATGTGAAGGGCCTCACCAGGCTGCACCCCTCCCTGCCGGAGGACCTGCGCGGCACCTATGCCGGCCTCGCCTCGCCGGAGGTGGTGGCATACCTGCAGTCGCTCGGCGTCACATCAGTCGAGCTGCTGCCGATCCACACCTTCGTGAACGACAAGTTCCTGCTTGACAAGGGGCTCACGAACTACTGGGGCTACAACACCATCGCGTTCTTCGCGCCCGCCCGCCGCTATGCGCGTGATGCAACCTACGCGGCGCGTGAGTTCAAGGAGATGGTCGCGCGTCTCCACGACGCCGGCCTCGAGGTCATTCTGGACGTCGTCTACAACCACACCGCGGAGGGGAATGAGCGGGGCCCGATGCTATCCTTCAAGGGCATCGACAATGCAAGCTACTACCGCCTGCTGCCGGACCAGCCACGCTACTACATCAACGACACCGGCACGGGAAACACGTTGAACCTGTCCCACCCACGCGTCCTGCAGATGGTGACGGACAGCCTGCGCTACTGGGCCGGCGACATGCGCGTGGACGGCTTTCGCTTCGACTTGGCGACGATCCTTGGACGAGAGGCGCACGGCTTCGACGAGGGTGGCGGCTTCCTCGACACTTGCCGGCAGGACCCTCTCCTGTCCCGGGTGAAGCTGATTGCGGAGCCCTGGGACTGCGGGCCAGGCGGCTACCAGGTCGGCGGCTTTCCGCCCGGCTGGGCAGAGTGGAACGACCAGTTTCGCGACACCGTTCGCGCGTTCTGGAAAGGCGACGAGGGCAAGGTGGCGGACCTCGCCGCGCGGCTCACCGCCTCGGGCGACCTCTTCAATCGACGCGGGCGCAAGCCTTGGGCGAGCGTCAATTTCATCACCGCGCATGATGGCTTCACGCTGCAGGACCTCGTCTCTTATAACGAGAAGCGGAACGAGGCGAATGGCGAGGGTGGTCAGGACGGCCACGCTCACAACCTCTCCTGGAACCACGGCGTCGAGGGGCCGACGCACAGCCCGGAGATCCGTGCCCTCCGCGAACGCCAGAAGCGCAACATGCTGGCAACCCTGCTCCTGTCGCAGGGGACGCCGATGATGCTGGCCGGCGACGAATTCGGGCGGACGCAGCAGGGCAACAACAACACCTACTGCCAGGACAACGAGTTGAACTGGACAGACTGGGACGGGATCACCGAAGAGGGGCGATCGCTTTGCGCCTTCGTGCGCAAGGTCCTGGCGCTCCGCCGGGCATTTCCGGTCCTTCGTCGCGCGCGCTTCCTGACGGGGGTCATGAACGAGGAGGTCGGTGCGAGGGATGTCTCATGGCTGACACCGGCCGGCGCCGAGATGGACGGGGACGCATGGGATGATCCGCAGACCAGGTGCTTTGGGATGCTGCTCGATGGAAGGGCGCAGGCAACCGGGATCCGCCGGCCTGCGTCCGACGCGACGCTTCTCGTCATCTTCAACGCGCACCACGAGGCTGTCGAATTCTCCCTGCCTGAGCCACCCGCAGGGCAGCACTGGTTCCTGCTGGTCGATACGAACAGGCCGGAGATCGACGAACCGGAGCCATTCGACTTTGGCCACGGCTATCTCGTGACGGGCAGATCGTTGCTGTTGCTCGTGCTCCGCCCCGACCGTGGAGGCGGTTCGATCCTGGGCGCTGCGCAGGGTGCGCTGCTCGCAGCTGGCATGCCAGACGCTCTCCCGCCGGGGAAGCCGGCTGCCCGGCCCAAGCATCCAATCCCGCCTGACCGGAAGTCCCAGCCCCCCCGCTGACCCTACGCGCGCTGGTCCTGGGTCATGCCGGCACTGTACGCCGCTTTCCAGTGCAGCAGCGCACTTGGCGCCGGATCAATTCTCAACCGGTGAGATGCAAGCCGTGGAGGCATGGTTGGTCCTCTTCGGCAAAGAGGTTGTGAGGCGGGCGGTGATCCGGGCTCGGCTCGGCAGTGCGCGGGCGGGGGCGTGCCTTAAGCACCCGAATGCCCGACAGACGGTGCCCGACCTGCCTGCCACACTCGCCATGTAACCATGGTTACAGCGCCGAATAATGTTGCCTTCCATGGGTGCAGAACGTGTAGTCTTTATCAGGTTGCGGCCTCATGCCGAGTGCATAAGTTTGCAATCCGATGCGTCATTCGGACGCCCACGATCATCGGTCTGGGTCAGGGCAGGCACGGAAGCGTGAAGTGTCCTCGGCATCCAACCGGTTTCGCAGGCGTTCCGGTGGCATCGCTAAAGCCGTCTGGAGCATGCGATGCGACTTTCCGAGGATGTGTTCTCCGGCTTCACGCGCGACTACGAACAGCGCCGCCACGCTGAATTGTCATTGCAGGAGTACCTGGAAGCGTGTCGTGACGACGCTGGTCTCTACGCTTCCGCGCCTGAGCGCATCCTGGCGGCGATCGGCGAGCCGGAGATGGTGGACACGTCGAAGGACCCTCGGCTGGGGCGGATCTTCCTCAACCGCACGATGCGACGCTACCCCGCCTTCCCCGAGTTCTTCGGGATGGAGGAGACGATCGAGCGGATCGTCGGCTTCTTCCGCCACGCGGCTCAGGGCCTCGAGGAGCGGAAGCAGATCTTGTACCTTCTGGGACCCGTCGGGGGCGGCAAGTCGTCGCTCGCAGAGCGACTCAAGGCGCTGATGGAGGTAAAGCCGATCTACGCGTTGAAGGCGGGTGACCAGATCAGCCCCGTCTTCGAGAGCCCTCTCGGGCTGTTCGACCCGGAGCGCCATGGTGCACTGCTCGAGGACCGTTACGGCATCCCGCGGCGCCGGCTGACGGGCAATCTAAGCCCCTGGGCGGTGAAGCGACTCGACGAGTTCCGCGGTGACATCTCCCGCTTCTGCGTGGTGCGCCTCACCCCGTCCCGCCTGCGCCAGATTGCCGTGGCGAAGACGGAGCCGGGCGACGAGAACAACCAGGACATCTCCTCGCTCGTCGGCAAGGTGGACATCCGGAAGCTCGAAAGTTACGCACAGAACGACCCGGATGCCTATGGGTTTTCCGGCGGCCTCAACCGCGCCAACCAGGGCATGCTCGAGTTCGTCGAGATGTTCAAGGCCCCGATCAAGATGCTGCACCCCTTGCTCACCGCGACGCAGGAGGGGAGCTACGTCGGTACCGAGAACATCGGCTCCATCCCCTTCCAGGGGATCATCATGGCGCATTCCAATGAGGCGGAGTGGCAGACGTTCCGAAACAACCGGAACAACGAAGCCTTCATCGACCGGATCTACGTGATCAAGGTTCCATACTGCCTGCGTGTCACGGAGGAGCAACGCATCTACGAGAAACTCGTGCGAGGTAGCGAGCTCGCCGCCTCTCCCTGCGCGCCTGGTACGCTCGAGATGCTTGCGCGCTTCTCGGTTCTGTCGCGTCTCCGTGCCCATGAGAACAGTAACCTGGTCTCCAAAATGCGCGTCTATGATGGCGAGAGCCTGAAGGAGACGGATCCGCGCGCACGCTCCCTGCAGGAGTACCGCGACGCGGCCGGCCCGGACGAGGGCATGGACGGCATCTCGACGCGCTTCGCATTCAAGGTTCTCGCCGCGACGTTCAACCATGACACGAGCGAGATCGCCGCCGACCCGGTGCACTTGATGTATGCGCTGGAGCAATCGATCCGGCGTGAGCAGCTGCCAGCCGATACGGAGAAGCGGTATCTGGAGTTCATCAAGGCGGAGCTCGCACCCCGCTACGCGGAGTTCATCGGACACGAAATCCAGAAGGCGTATCTCGAGAGCTATCACGACTACGGCCAGAATCTCTTCGATAGGTATGTGTCTTATGCCGACGCATGGATCGAGGACATCGACTACAAGGATCCCGACACCGGCCAACTCATGAACCGCGAGGCGTTGAACCAGGAGTTGACCAAGATCGAGAAGCCGGCCGGCATTGCCAACCCGAAGGATTTCCGGAACGAGGTTGTCAAGTTCTCGCTCCGCGCCCGCGCCGCGAATGCCGGCCGCAACCCCGCCTGGACAAGTTACGAGAAGCTGCGCGAGGTGATCGAGAAGCGGATGTTCAGCCAGGTCGAGGAGCTGCTTCCGGTGATCAGCTTCGGGTCCAAGAAGGACAATGAAACCGAGCGGAAGCACGACGAGTTCGTTCGGCGCATGGTCACGCGCGGGTACACCGAGCGGCAAGTCCGACGACTCGTGGAATGGTACATGCGCGTCAAGCAGTCGAGCTGAGGTGAAGGGCAGGGGATGCAGATCGTCGACCGCCGCCTGAACCCGGGCGGCAAGAGCCTCGCGAACCGACAGCGTTTCCTGCGCCGGGCCAGGGACATGGTCCGCGAGGCGGTGCGCGAGGCGGCCGGCGAACGGGGCGTACGCGGCCTGGACAAGGGCGGAGAGATAGGCATCCCTTCATCGGGCGTCCACGAACCGCACCTGCGCCGCGACGCCGGAGGGCGGCGTGAGCAGGTGCTCCCAGGCAACAAGGAGTATCTCGAGGGAGACCGGATCGCCCGGCCGCGTGGTGGCGGTGGCGGCAGCGGGCGGCAGGGTTCGCGTGACGGCAGTGGCGAGGACCTGTTCCGCTTCGTCCTCTCGCAGGAGGAGTTCCTGGACGTCTTCCTCGAGGATCTCGAGCTTCCGGAGCTTGCAAAGAAAAGGCTGGTCGAGGGCGACGCCAGCGGTGTCAAGCGTGCGGGCTACGCCACGCAGGGCTCGCCCGCTAACCTTGCCCTCGGCCGGACGATGCGCAACGCCATGTCGCGCCGCATCGCGCTTCGACGTCCCAAGCCGGTCGAGGTGGAGGAGCTGGAAGCCGAGCTGCGGGATGCCGAGCGGTCCGACCCTGTGCTCGCGGAGGAACTCCGCGCGCGGCTCAGCGAGATGCGGATGCGCAACGCGCGCATTCCCTACATCGACCCGCTCGATGTGCGGTTCCGGCAGTTCGAGCCGGCGCCCCGGCCCATCGCGCGTGCGGTGATGTTCTGTGTCATGGACGTCTCGGGCTCGATGACCGAGGGCATGAAGGATCTTGCCAAGCGTTTCTACCTCCTGCTCCACCTTTTCCTGACGCGCCGGTATCGGCATGTCGAGGTTGTTTTCATCCGCCACACGCATGAGGCGAAGGAGGTGGATGAGGAGACGTTCTTCCGCAGCCCGGAGACGGGGGGCACCGTCGTCTCCACGGCCTTCGAGGAAATGCTGAAGGTCATGCACGCCAGGTTCGATCCGGCCGACTGGAACATATACGTGGCGCAGGCTTCAGACGGCGACAACACGACCTCGGACAACGCCCACACGGCGGTACTGCTGACAGAGAAGGTCCTGCCGGCCTGCCAGTACTTCGCCTACCTCGAGGTCGGGCGAGAAGACGAGGGTGTACCGATCGGGTTCGTTCCGCGCGAGACGGAGTTGTGGCGCACCTACTTCCGGCTCCGGTCCAAGGACAGCCGCATCGCCATGCGCAAGGTAGGACATCGCCGCGACATCTATCCGGTGTTCCGTGAACTGTTCCGGAAGGGCGGGGCCGAGGAGCTGAAGACGTGACGGCGCCCGGCCTGCTTTTCCAGGGCTCGGATTGGGATTTTGCGACGCTGGGGCGCATCCACGACGCCTGCGAGGAGATCGCGACGCGCGAGCTTGGCCTCACGCTGTACCCGACGCGGATCGAGGTGATTTCGGCAGAGCAGATGCTCGACGCCTACGCTTCGAACGGCATGCCGGTCTTCTACAGGCATTGGAGCTTCGGCAAGCGCTTCGCACACCATGAATCAATGTACCGCGGCGGCTTCGCCGGCCTTGCCTATGAGATCGTCATCAACTCCTCGCCGTGCCTGTGCTACGTGATGGAGGAGAATACGGCTACGATGCAGGCGCTTGTCATCGCGCACGCGGCGTTCGGCCATAACCACTTCTTCCGCAACAACCAGCTTTTCCTCGAATGGACGGATGCCGCCAGCATCCTCGATTATCTCGAGTTCGCACGGTCCTACATCTCGCAGTGCGAGGAGCGCCACGGTGAGGCAGCGGTGGAGCGCGTGCTCGACGCAGCGCACGCCCTCTCGACCCATGGCGTGTTCCGGGTTCCACGCCGCCGGATGCCGGACCTGGCCAGCGAGGAGCGGCGCGAGCGCGAACGTCGCCTGCACGAGGAGCAGGTCTACAACGACCTCTGGCGGACGCTTCCGGGTCCGAGGAATGCGCCGGCCGCGAAGGCCGAGGAGGCGAAGCGACGGGCGCTGCTCCAGCTTCCACAGGAGAACATCCTCTACTTCCTCGAGAAGACGGCGCCGCTGCTGCGCCCGTGGCAGCGTGAGATCCTCCGCATCGTCCGGCACGTCGAGCAGTACTTCTACCCGCAGCGGCAGACCAAGGTGATGAACGAGGGCTGCGCCACCTTCGTCCATCACGAGATCATGCAGCGTCTGCACGAGCAGGGACGCATCTCCGACGGGCACTTCCTGGAGTTTCTCCACAGCCATACGAACGTGGTGTTCCAGCCGGAATTCAGCGACCGGCGCTACTCGGGCATCAATCCCTACGCGCTCGGCTTCGAGATGATGGAGGACATCGCCCGCATTGCGACACGGCCGGACGAGGAGGACCGCGAGTGGTTCCCGGACATCGCCGGCAGGGGCGACGCCTACGGCATCCTGCGCGAGGCTTGGGCCAGCTTTCGCGACGAGAGCTTCATCTCCCAGTATCTCAGCCCGCGCCTGATGCGGAAGCTCCGGCTGTTTCACCTGGTGGACGACGACGCGGAGCGCGAGATCGAGGTCGGCGCGATCCATGACGAGCGTGGCTACCGTCGCGTGCGGCGTGCGCTGTCGCGCCTGTACGACGTGGCGCGGGCGGATCCGGACATCCAGATCGAGGACGTGGACCTCTCGGGGGACAGGCGGCTTGTGCTCCAGCACCGCGTGCAGGACCGGCAGACGCTGGAGCCCGAGGACGCGAAGCGGGTGTTGCAGCATCTGGCTGATCTCTGGGGATATGGCGTCGTGATGACGGAGGTGGACACCTCGACGGGTGCCGTCCTGAGGGAGCACCACGCGACCGCGCGGCCGCACCTGCTCGGGCAGGGTGCCGGTTGACAGCCGGGGGACGGGGGTTCCACAAGCGGCCTGATTCACCGCCCCCTCCGGAGCCCACCCATGACCCCGCGGTTGCCGAAGCGTGCCCTGCTCTCCACCGCTGTCGCCGCGCTGACCGTGTCGCCCCTTCCGGCGCTTGCCCAGACGCCGCGCACTGCCCTCGTCATAGCGGCGCAGATTGACGACCTGGTTGCGCTGGACCCGCACCAGTCCTTTGAGGTCACGGGCTCGGACCTGCTCAAGAACGTCTACGACCAGCTCTTCACCCTCGACCCAGAGAAGACTGCGGCGGAGCTGCAGCCCGCCCTGGCGGAGGGTTTCACCGTCTCCGACGACGGCCGCACCTTCACGTTCCGCATCCGCCAGGGCGTGCGTTTCCACTCGGGTAATGCGCTGACGGCGGCGGATGTCGTTTACTCCCTTCGGCGACCCCTGCTCATCAACCGCACGCCCGCCTTCATGTACCGCAGCGTCGGGCTGACGCGTGAGAACGTCGAGCAGACGGTTCGCCAGACCGGTGACTTCGAGGTTCAGGTCACCTTCGACCAGGCCTACGCTCCGAGCCTGATCCAGAACCTGTTCACCGCGACCATCGCCTCGGTCGTGGACAGCCGGGTCGTGCAGCAGAACGCCGGCGAGGACATGGGCAACGCCTGGTTGAACCGCAACTCGGCAGCCTCCGGCGCCTACCGTCTCACGCGCTACCAGCCGAACGAGAGCTACACGCTCGAGCGGAACGACGCGTGGTGGCGCGGGCGGCCGAACATGCAACGCGTCATCGTCCGCCATGTGCCCGAGGCCGCGACGCAGCGACTGCTGCTGGAACGCGGGGACGTCGATGTCGCCCGGAACCTGACGCCCACGGACATCACCGCCCTGCGGGGGCGGCCGAACATCACCATCGCGGAGTTCCCACGCGGCACCATCCAGTACTTCAGTGCCAACCTGGCCGATCCCACCCTCTCCAACCCGAAGGTGGTGGAGGCGCTGAAGTACCTGGTGGACTACGATGCAATCGCGAACAACCTGCTGCCGGGCCAGGTTTTCCCGCACCAGACGTTCATACCCCGTGCCATACTTGGCGAGGTCGACAGCCGTCCCTACCGCTTCGACCCCGATCGCGCACGCCGCCTGCTGGCCGAGGCGGGGCACGGGAACGGCGTTTCCCTAACCATGGATACGGCGAACACCTTTCCCTCGCTCGATGTCGCACAGGCACTGCAGGCCAGCTTCGCGCGCGGAGGCGTGCGGCTGGAGGTCCTGCCTGCAACCGGCGCGCAAGTGCTCGCCAAGTTCCGCGCCCGCAACCACCAGCTCTTCATCGGGATCTGGGGGCTGGGCTACCCGGACCCGCACTACAACGCGGACAGCTTCAGCCACAACCCGCCCGGCACCAACCCCGGCAAGCTCACCTGGCGCAACAACTGGCAGATCCCCGGCCTGACGGAGCGCACCGAGGCCGCGATGCGTGAGCGGGACGAGGCCGCCCGCGCCGCCATCTATCGCCAGATCCAGGAGGAGTTCCTGGGCACCGCGCCCTTCGTCGTGTTCGCCCAGCAGCAGGTGCAGGTGGCGATGCGGTCGAACCTGACCGGCTACCTCGCCAGCTCGCCCGGCCTTTCGGCCATCTACTGGCTCGCGAACAAGCGCTGACGTGGCGGCGCGCACCCTGCGTGCGACCTCGGGCTTCGCCCTGCAGGTCGCGCTCACGTTGCTCGGCCTGCTGGCGGTCACGTTCTTCATAGGACGTGTCGTGCCCATAGACCCCGTGCTCGCCGTGGTCGGTGACCAGGCGCCGCGCGACGTGTACGAGGCGGTGCGGGCGGAGCTCGGCCTGGACCGGCCGCTCCCGGTACAGTTCGCCATCTACGTGCAGAATGTCCTTGCCGGCGATTTTGGCGTCTCCCTCGTCACGAACCGTCCGGTCATCGAGGACATCGCCCGCGTCTTCCCTGCAACGCTGGAACTCGCGACCTTCGCCACGATCATCGGGGTCCTGCTCGGCGTGCCGATGGGCATTGCGGGGGCCGTCTGGCAGGATCGGTGGCCGGACCAGCTGGTGCGCGTGATCGGACTGGTGGGCTACTCCGTGCCGATCTTCTGGCTTGGCATCATCGGGCTGCTCGTCTTCTACGGCATCCTCGGGTGGGTATCCGGCCCGGGGCGGCTTGGCGTGTTCTTCGAGGACGTGGTCGAGCCGGTGACGGGGGTGCTCCTGCTCGATTCCGCCCTGGCCGGGGAGTGGGAGGTGTTCTGGAACGCCTTCTCCCACGTCGTGCTGCCCTCGGCCGTGCTGGGCTACTTCTCCACCGCCTACATCGCCCGCATGACGCGCTCCTTCATGCTGGAGCAGCTCGGCCAGGAGTACGTGCTGACGGCCCGCGCCAAGGGCCTGTCGGAGATGCGGATCATCTGGGTCCACGCGCTACGCAACATCTCCGTCCAGCTCGTAACCGTCATCGCGCTGTCCTACGCCCGGCTGCTGGAGGGTGCGGTGCTGACGGAGACGGTCTTCGCCTGGCCTGGCCTCGGCCGCTATCTCACCACGGCGCTGCTGGCTGCTGACATGAATGCGGTGCTGGGCGCCACGATCGTCGTGGGCGCCGTGTTCGTGGGCGTGAACCTGTTGTCCGACCTGCTGTACCGCCTGCTCGACCCGAGGGCGCGATGAGCGACGCGACGGGCTGGCGCGCCCGCCTCCTCTCCGACACGCCACGCTCGCGGCGCGAGGCGCGGCTTGGGCAGGCCTACCGCGCGTGGCTCCAGTTCCGGCGCAACCGGCTGGCCGTCCTTGGCCTGCTGATCGTACTGATGCTCGTGCTTGTAGCGGCCTTCGCGCCATGGATCGCGCCACACGATCCCTATGTCCAGGACCTATCTCGGCGGCTGCTTCCCCCGGGGACCGCGGGCCACCTGCTCGGCACGGACGAGTTCGGGCGCGACATCCTGTCGCGGCTCATCTACGGCGCACGCGTCACGCTGTACATCGTGGTCCTGGTCGCCGTGATCGCGGCACCGATCGGATTGCTCGTCGGCACGGCGGCCGGATACCTCGGCGGCTGGGTGGATGCCACGCTGATGCGGATCACGGATGTCTGCCTCGCCTTCCCGAGCCTCATCCTCGCCTTGGCCTTCGTCGCCGCGCT
>DASQNQ010000132.1:0-12117 GCA_035644895.1 Acetobacteraceae bacterium
GCGGTGGAACGCGCCGGGCCCGAGATGAACGATGCCCGGCCTGACCTGCGCCGGGTCGTAGGCCGGCGCCTGCACGCCGGGCGGAAGTTGGTGCAGCGTGGCGCGGCGGAGCTCGATGACCATGGGGGAATCGCGCACGCCGCCGCGCGGCGCGCAAGATCAGGTCCCGCAGAAGGTCTGCAGCACCCGCTCCTCCGGTTGCGGCGGCAGCTTGTAGTCCTCCGCGCCCGGCAGGTCCTCGTAGGGGCGGCTGACCACCTCCAGCAGCCGCTCGAAGGGGGAAAAATCCTCGCGCTCCACCGCCGCGGCGATGGCGCGCTCCACCTGGTGGTTGCGCGGGATGATCGCGGGGTTCGCGGCGCGCATCGCGCCGCGCCGCGCCTCGGGCGCGCCCGGCTCGGCGGCCAGCCGCGCCTGCCAGCGCGCGGACCAGTCGTCGAAGGCCGCCGCGTCGCTGAACAGGATGCGCGCGGCGCCCGGATCCTCGTCCGCCAGCGCGCGGAAGGTGAGGGTGAAGTCCGCGCCCCCATCGGCCATGCGCTGCAGCAGGTCGTCCACCAGCGCGTCGTCGCCCTCCGCCAGCGAGCGCAGCCCGATCTTGCGCGCCAGCCCCCCCTGCCACGCCGCCTCGAAGCGCGGGCCGAAGACGCCGAGCGCCGCCTGCGCCTCCTCGATCGCCGCGTCCTGGTCCGCGCCCAGCAGCGGCAGCATCGCCTCGGCCAGCCGCGTCAGGTTCCACAGCGCGATGCGCGGCTGGTTGCCGTAGGCGTAGCGCCCCTGGTGGTCGATCGAGGAGAAGACCTGCGCCGGGTTGAAGGCATCCATGAAGGCGCAGGGGCCGTAGTCGATCGTCTCCCCGCTGACCGCCATGTTGTCGGTGTTCATCACGCCATGGATGAAGCCCACCAGCATCCAGCGCGCCACCAGCTCCGCCTGCCGCGCCGCCACGGCTTCCAGCCAGGCGCGGTAGGGCCGCTCCGCCCCCGCCAGCTCCGGGTCGTGCCGCGCGATGGCGTAGTCGGCCAGGGTTCGTACGGCGTCCACGTCCTGGCGTGCGGCGAAGAACTGGAAGGTGCCGACGCGGATGTGGCTGGCCGCGACGCGCGCCAGCACCGCGCCGGGCAGCGCCGTCTCGCGGTACACCGCCTCCCCCGTCAGCGCCGCGCCGAGTGCGCGGGTGGTCGGGATGCCGAGGGCGTGCATTGCCTCCCCCAGTATGTACTCCCGCAGCACGGGCCCGAGCGCCGCGCGCCCGTCGCCGCGGCGGGAGAAGGGGGTCGGCCCCGATCCCTTGAGCTGGATGTCGCGCCGCACCCCGTCATGGCCCACCACCTCGCCGAGCAGGATGGCCCGCCCGTCGCCGAGCTGGGGGGAGAAGCCGCCGAACTGGTGGCCGGCATAGGCCTGGGCGATCGGCTCCGCCCCCTCCGGCACCAGGTTGCCGGCCAGCATCGCCGCGCCTTCTTCCGAGGCAAGCCAGTCGGGGTCGATGCCGAGGTCGCGGGCCAGCGCCGCGTTCGCGCGGATCAGGCGTGGCGCCTGCACCGGGGTGGGCGGCAGGCGGGCGAAGAAGCGCTCGGGCAGCCGCGCATAGCTGTTGTCGAAGGGGATCGGGCTCGGCACGCTCGGGGGATCTCCGGTTGCGTCGGCCATCCTGGCACGGATCGCGCGGCGTGATCCGGTGCAACGGCGCCGCGGAGGCGGGGGTTCCCGTCGGGCAGGGGGACGGCATGGTGGACGACGCGGTCTGGTACTTCGACCTGGTCTCGCCCTTCTCCCACATCGCCCTGCCGGCGGTGGAGCGGCTGGCCGCCCGCCACCCCGTGCGGCTGCGCCCGGTGGTGTTCGGCGCGCTGCTCTCCCACTGGGGGCAGGTCGGCCCGGCGGAGCTCGCGCCGAAGCGGCTGCACACCTACCGGATGGCCGTCTTCCAGGCGTCGCGCGCCGGCGTCCCGCTGCGCTTCCCGCCGCGGCACCCGTTCCGCTCCCTCGACGCGCTGCGGCTGCTCGCCGCGCTGGATGCGCGCGCCGACGCCGTGCGCGCCGCCTTCGACTTCGTGTGGGGGGAGGGGCGCGACCCCTCCGCGGAGCTGCCGGCGCTGGCCGCGCGGCTCGGCCTGCCCGCGGATGCGGCGGCGGCACCGGCGGCGAAGGCGCGGCTGCGCGCCTGGACGGAGGAGGCCGCGGCCGCTCGCGTCTTCGGCGTGCCGACGCTTGTCCTGCGGGGCGAGGTGTTCTGGGGCGCCGACGCGATGCCGCTGGCGGAGGCCTTCCTCGCCGACCCCGGCCTGTTCGCGCGGGGCGAGATGGCACGCGTCGCCGACCTTCCGGTCGGCGTGGAGCGCAGGCCTGCGGGCTGACCCTACTCCGCCGCGATGTCCGCCTGGTGCAGCCAGCTCGGCGCGCGGCGCAGCGGCACCTCGATCCCGCAGACGAGGCCCGTGTCGCGCCAGTCCAGGCTCAGCGTGCCGCCGAGCTGGGACTGCACCGTGTTCTCCAGCACGCGGGAGCCGAAGCCGCGCCGCGTGGGCGGCGCGGCGCCGGGACCGCCCGTCTCCTCCCAGCGCAGCCGCAGGATGGCGGGGCTTCCGGGCACGAGGCTCCAGCGCACCACGATCCGCCCCTCCGCGACCGAAAGCGCGCCGTGCTTCGCGGCGTTCGTCGCGAGCTCGTGCACCGTCATCGCCAGCGGCTGAGCCATGCCGGGCGGCAGCACCACCGCCGGCCCGTCGAGGTCGGCGCGCTGGCCGGCGACGAAGGGCGCGATCTCCCCCTTGATCAGGGCGCGCAGGTCGGCGCCGCGCCAGCGTCCCTCCGCCAGCAGGGTCTGCGCGCGGGCGAGCGCCGCGACGCGCCCCTCCACGGCGCGGACGAAGCCGGGGACGTCCTCGGCCCGCGTGAGGCGGAGCATGGTCTGCACCACGGCCAGCGCGTTCTTGGCGCGGTGGTCCACCTCGCGCATCAGCAGGGTCTGCCGCTCCTCCGTCGCGCGGCGCTCGGTGAAGTCGAGCACGATGCCCATCATCCGCAGCGGCGCGCCGGAGGCCGGGTCGTGCAGCACGTTGCCGCGGCCCGCCATCCAGCGCACCTCCCCGTCCGAGGGGCGGGTGAAGCGGTACTCCACCGCCCAGGCCGTGCCGCCCCCGCGAAGCAGCCGGGCGAGCGCCTCCTCCATCGCGGCCCGGTCCTCCGGGTGGATGCCGGCGCGCCAGGCGTCCATGCTGGGCGGGACGGCGGGATCCGTGCCGTGCAGGCGGTGGCAGCTCTCGGACCAGTGGAGCCCGTTCGTCCGCACGTCCCAGGCCCAGGAGCCGATGCCGCCGGCCTCCTGCGCCAGGCGCAGCCGCGCCTCGCTCTCGGCCAGCGCGGCGGAGCGCGCCTCCAGCGCATCGGCCATCGCGTCGAAGCCGGCGCCGAGGCGCGTCAGCTCCCGCCCGCCGCCGATGCGGCCGACCCGTGCCGCCATGTCCCCCTGGCGCCAGCGCTCCGTCACGCCGAGCAGGCGCGCGACCGGCGCGCCCAGCATCAGCCGCCCCGCCAGCAAGGCGGCCAGCACGGCGGAGGCGATGCCGGCGGCGATCAGCAGGAAGCCCATGCGGGCGGACCGGTCCAGCAGGGCGAAGGCGGCCTCGGTGGACAGGCCGGCACTCACATAGACGCCGCGCGGTCCGTGGCCGAGCGGCACATAGCCCAGCACGCGGCGCGTGCCGTCCTGGCTGGTCACGGTGACCGCTCCGGGCGCCGGGGCGTTCAGCAGGTGGATGAAGGACTCCGGGATCCGGGTGCCCAGGAAGCGGTCGCCCATCGGCGCGCGCGCGACGATGGTGCCGCCGCGATCGGCCACGGTGACGGAGCCGCCGGGCGGCAGCCCGCGCTCCTGCAGCCGCGCGGAGAGCCAGCGGAGGTCGAGCGCCGCGATGGCGACATGGGTGACCTCCCCGTCCGGCCCGTGCTCGGGCAGCGCCACGGTCAGCAGCGGGCGGCCAGTCAGGCGGCCGACCTGGTACTCGCCCACGGTGAACTCGCCGGTCCGCAGCGCCTCCCGGAAGAAGGGCAGGTCCGCCACGGCGAAGCCGGCCGGCATTTCCGCCGCCGCGCAGAAAAGCCGCCCCACGCGGTCGGCGACCGAGATGCGGCCGTATTCGGGAAAGCGGTGCTCGAGCTCCGCGATGTAGGGGCGGCACTCCGCCTCGTTCCTGGCCTTCACCGTGGGCGCGGCCGCCAGCGCGCCGAGGAACTGGCGCGTGCCGCCGAGCAGGCGCTCGATCTCGGAAGCGGCGTGGGCGGCGGCGCGCGCCGCCTCGGCCTCGACCTCCGCGGTGCGGGTCCGGCGCAGTTCCAGCTCGCCCCAGACCTGGATGCCCGCGGCGGGCAGCACCGCCAGGGCACACAGGAGGGCCAGCTTGAAGACGAAACTCACCCGTTCGGCGTCCCTCTGCCTCTCCGCAGGCAGACTGCACCAAGGGCCCGGGCGTTTCCATCCGGGACAATGCCTTGCCCCTGGCGCGATCCGTGCGCACCATCATGTGTGCGTCCGGGGGATTGGGATTTCCGCATGCAGGACGGGCAGGACGCGCCGCGCTTCCCCTTCGTGCATGTGCGCCGCGTGCGTTGGGGGGAAGCGGACCCGGCGCGCATCGCCTACACGCCGCGCTTCCTCGACTTCGCCATGGATGCGGTCGAGGCCTTCCTGCAGAGCCGCCTCGATGCCGGCTTCTACGAGCTGAACCTGGACCACGGCCTGGGCACGCCCTTCGTGCATGTGGAGCTCGACTTCCGCTCCCCGCTCACGCCGCGCGACACGCTGTCGACCGAGGTGCGGCTCGCGCGGCTCGGTGGCGCCTCCACGACCTTCGCGGTCCGCGGGCGCGTGGGGGAGAGGCTGGCCTTCGAGGGCCGGCTCGTCTCCGCCTGGGCGGAGATGCGGGAGGGGCGGCTCACGCCCGTGCCGGTGCCGGAGCGCTTCCGCCTGCTGCTGCAGCCCGACGCGGACTTCGCGGCGGCGGAGCGCGCCTGACGCGGGCATCCGGGCCTCGCACGCCCGGGCCGGGGTGCTTCGGGGCGCGAGGCTCCGAGTGGTCCGTCTCGTCGTGTCGGGACGAGGCGGCCGCTGCCGACCGGGCAAAGGTCCGGGCAGCGGCCGGCGGCCTCACGCATGGCTGCTTCGACGGCTGCGTCACTGGGGCATGTCGCGATCTCCACCGTGCTGCCGGCGGCCCAATGCCATTGTTTCGTCCCGCACGGGAATGCCGCGCAGAAACAAGTCGATTGGAAACAGACGAAACCTGATTCTCATGGATTCTACGCAGAACGCGTATACAATCCGCCTTGCCTTTGACGAACACCAGAATGCGTGGACAGAAAGGCGGAAGAAACCAAGAACCAGGTTGAGGATTTGAAAGTAAAGCTGCAGGGCGCACTTCCCGTCCATGCGATCAATTCGGACAGTGTACTGTCTGCCTGACCAGGCGACAGAGGCATTGGCCATTCCCACAAAATCAGGTTGCGGGGTCCGGGCCGGCAGGCCCGTGCCGGGTGCCGTTCGCGACCTGCCACCCCACAGGCACGACACGAACGAGGAGAGACCCATGGCAACCTTCAAGGGCACCAACGGCCCCGACACATTCAACGGCACATCCGGCCCCGACGGGATGAACGGGCTGGCCGGCGATGACATCCTGAGCGGCGGCGACGGCGTGGACTCCATCACGGGCGGCCGCGGCTACGACCAGATGACGGGCGGCGCCGGGGCGGACATCTTCGCCTTCGCCATCGGCGACGGCGGCAACCTGCCGCACGACGTGATCACGGACTTCCAGGTCGGCATCGACCGGCTCGTGCTTCCCACGGGCGTGGCCCTGCACACGGAGGACGACCCGGCCGGGCAGTGGGTGCACTACGGCTCGGACCTCGGCAACAACGACTGGATCCAGCTCAAGGGCGTGCACGGCGCGACGATCGCGCAGCTCACCACCTCGATGGCTCCGCCCCCGCCGCCCGGCCCGACCCCGGGCGACGACACGATGACCGGCACCCCCGGCGGGGACGTGATGAACGGGCTGGCCGGCAACGACCTCCTCAGCGGCGGGGACGGCGCGGACACGCTCACGGGCGGGACGGGCCATGACCTGGCGGTCGGCGGCGCCGGGGCGGACGTGTTCGCCTTCAACTACGGCGACGGCGGCAACCTGCCGCACGACGTGATCGCCGACTTCCAGGTCGGCATCGACAAGCTGCTGCTGCCGGCGGGCGCGGCGCTGCACACGGAGGATTCCGATGCGGGCCAGTGGGTCCACTACGGCGCGGACCTGGGCAACAACGACTGGGTGCTTCTTCAGGGCGTGCACGGCGCGACCCTGGAGCAGCTCACCGGCGCCGCGCCGCCTCCGCCGCCCGGCCCCACCGCGGGCAACGACACGCTGGTCGGCACCTCGGGCGCGGACGCGATCAACGCGCTGGCCGGCAACGACCTCATCAGCGGCGAGGGCGGCGCGGACACGCTGACGGGCGGCGCGGGCAACGACCGCATGGATGGCGGCACGGGCGACGACCACCTCTGGGGCGACACCGCGGGCGCCAGCGCGCCGGGCGGCGCCGACACCTTCGTCTTCTCCTTCGCCTTCGGCCGCGACAAGGTGCACGACTTCCGTCCCGGCGAGGACAAGCTGGAGTTCTTCTGCACCGGCGCCGACAGCATCGACGACCTGACGTTCCATCTCGACGTGAAGCCCTGGGGCGAGATGAACAGGGTGATCGAGGTGGCCGACGGCCAGACCGTCATGCTCATGGGCTACTCTGGCCCGATCACGGCCGCCGACGTGGTGTTCACCTGACGCAGGGTGGGCGCGCGGCCGTTCCAGCCTTCCGGAGCGGCCGCGACCACTCGGTGCGCCCGCGGATCACGCGCGGCGCGCTCACCCCGAAGCGGCCGCCGCCGCCCCAGCCCCGACCGCGCCTTCCCGCAGACCCACCGACAACGCCTCCGACCTGCCCATCGGCCCCCTCGCAGGCGAGCACCGAATCGCCGCCCGGCAGACCGCGAGGCCACGACCGGTCCGGTCGGTCAGGCAACCGCGCTAACGGGCCGGCTCCTTCCGGTGCGTGACGGCCCACGCCTCGATGCGCTGCCCCGACGCCTGGGCGGCACGGATGGCGGCGGCCAGCGCCGGGATGGCGTCCTCGGCGCGTTCCGAGACGCGGCGCGAGGTCGCGTACAGCGGGCGTTCGGACGCGACCGCGATCATCAGGTCGGTGCCCCAGGGCGGCGAGGACTGCCAGTAGGGCTGGCCGTACTGCGGGGTGGCGGCGGCCGCGTGGGGCGCGGTGCCGGCCTGCACCAGGTTGCCCGCCGCGCCCTCGCTCGTCAGGTAGAGCACATGCAGGAAGGCCGGCCAGGCCGGCATCCCGACGCGGAAGCGCAGCGGCTGCCCGCCGGGCAGCGGCTGCGCGGACAGCAGGTCGATGCGCGGCCCGGCCGGGGGCGGCGTCGCGGCCGGCCGGATGGCCGCGAGGGCGGCGCAGAACGGCGCATCGAAGACCTCCGCCCGGATGGCGACCGCGCCAGTGGGCACGCCGAGGGACGCGACGATGCGGCGCACCTCCTCCTCCTCCCCGCGCCGGAGCAGGCCGGTGAGCGCCACCCCGTCGCCGGCGGGCGCGAGCAGGCCGCACCCTGCCGCCTCCGCGGCCACAAGGGCAACGGCGCGCGGGTCCGGCGTGGCGGGCACAGGTGGCGGCGGCACCGTCGTCGTGCGCAGCGCGGCCACCGCTTCCGTGCCTGCCGCATCGGCGGCCCCCGCCGGTGACGGCGCGGGGACGGAGCCCGGCCTGCCGCTGGCAAGCACGAGCACGAGGCCCGCCGCGGCCGCGGCCAGCACGCCGCCGCCCGCGAGGCGGTGCAACGGGAGGCGCCGCTGCCGGAACCTGTCACGGGCCGGGTGGGCGGCGCGGACGGCCTCGGAGCGGAGGGGGCGCGGCGGTTCGGGCATCGCCGCCGGTTCCTGCGGGATCGGCCGCCAAGCCGGCTGTGCCTCGGACGGGCGAGGCGGCGGGGCCGGTGCAGGGCGCCGCAGCGCGGCCAGGGCCTCCGCGAACTCCGCCGCGGACTGGAAGCCGTCGTCGGGGCGCATGGCAAGCGCCCGGGCCAGGACCGCCTCCGTGGCGGGGGGCAGGGGCAGGCGCCGCGGCACGGCGCGTTCGGCCCCATCGGTGGCGGCGCCCGAGAGAAGCCGGTGGAGCAGCGAGCCGGCCGCGCGGAGGTCCGCCCGGTGGTCGGGGGGCACCTCCATGCTGCCATGCATGGCGGCGGACTCCGCCGGCCGCGGGACGCCGAACCCGACCAGGCGGGGATCCGAGCTGCGCGCGAGCATGACGGCGGAGGGCCGCAGCGCGCCATGCGTCACCTCCCGCGCATGGGCGTGGTCGAGGGCGGCCAGGATGCCCTCCATCAGGGTCAGCGTCGCGGGAAGCGGGAAGCGCGCGCCGCGCTCGAACGCGGTGGCCAGCGACGCGCCGGCCGCGAACTCGCTCACGATCCAGGCGCGGCGGCTGTCCTCCCCGAAGTCGAGGAGCGGCACGATGTTCGGGTGCGACAGGCGCGCCGCCGAGCGTGCCGTGGCGCGGAGCCGGGCCAGGCTGCGTGCGCGCTCGGCCGGATCGGGCGGCAGGTCGAAGACGCGCGCGGCGACGCGCCGCCCGAGCAGCCGGTCATGGGCGTCGTACAGCGCGCCGGCCGGGCCGGCGCCCAGGCGGTTGCGCAGTTCGTAGCGCTCGGCGATCTCGTCCACGTCAGCTCCTCGCCGCGCTGGTAGTGGGGCCTGGTGCCCGGCGATGGAAGGGACCGGCCCCGGGCGGATAGCGGGTTGTGATCGGCCCGGCCCGGCCGCTCAATCCCCGTTCGCGACGGCGCGGCGGGCCATCTCCATCGCGCCCTCGCGCGACCGGGCGGCGCCGACGAAGCGGCGCGTGTGGACGAAGACCGCGTCCGCCACGCCGCTGGCCGCCGCCAGTTCCGCGTCGCGCAGCCCGGCCCAGGTGTCCGGCAGGGGCAGGCGCTGGGCGAAGGTGCCGGGCTCGGGCGGCATGGCGTCCACCATCCAGTTGCCGTTCGGGACCGGGTAGACGGCGTAGAGCACGGGCAGGCCGCGGGCGAAGACCGCACCCTCCCACGGCATCTTGCGGTCCAGCTCCAGGATGCGCGGGTCGACCGAGCGCGCATGGGCGGCCGCCACCTCCGCCTCGGCGGCCAGCCGGGCCCGCACGGCGCGCGCCCGCCCGGCGAGGAAGCGCCCCGTGAGGTCGGAGGCGGCGAGGAAGGCTGCATCCTCAGCCGCGGCGTCGCCCACCTGCGGGCTGTCCCAGGCCGGGTTCAGGTCCTCGACCAGCGTGCCGAGCCCCAGCGGGTCGCCCGGGGGGCCGACGCCGTTGTCGGTCTCGTCGATGCGGCGCACCACCTCGCGGTCGATCTCCGCCGCGACCGCCTCGGGCGTCGCGTCGGGGCAGGCGGCGGGGCCGAGCAGCGCGCGCATCGCGGCCGCGCCGTGGTGGCGCCAGACGAGGCCCGCCGCGCTGAGCGGCATCCCGTCCTCCCGCACCGGGGCGCCGAGCTGGTGATGGTCGTAGCGCCCGCGCGCGGGGTCGTAGGCCGCGCCCACGTCCCAGGCGATGTCGGCCTGCGCGATGACCGCCGTGTCGCGCGTGCGCACGAGCCTGTGGTCCGTGCCCGGCTGCCCGAGCCCGAGCGCGAGGCGCAGCACCGCATAGGCGAAGGCGTCGTCGAGGTGGAAGGTGCCGCTGTGCGTGGCCAACAGCCGGGTGCCCGGCATTCGCGGATCTGGTCCCGCCATCCTGTTCTCCGTGGCCCGGTTCGCCCGGCCGCCCCGGCGCCTTCTAGTCCGGACCGGGCGGCGGAGGCCACCCGCGAACGGCGGGAAACGCCCCGCCCGGCACCGGCGGCCCGGCCGTCACGCCGCGGTGTCGGCGGCCAGCCTCTCCCGGCGCTGCCGGAGCAGGCGCCGCAGGACGAGAACCGTGAGCACCGTGACCGCGATGCCGGCCAGCACCCAGAACAGCCTCTCCGGCCCGAGCAGGGCACCGAGGAACCAGCCGGCCGCGACGAAGGACCCGGCCCAGAGCCCGGCGGCGATGAAGTTCAGCACCAGGAAGCGCCGCCAATCCATGCCCGCGATCCCGCAGGCGGCGGAGGCCACGTTGCGGATGCCGTAGAGGAAGCGGAAGGAGAGGACGAAGAGCGCGCCGTACCTGTCCAGCAGCCTGGATGCCTGTGCCACCCGCGGCTCGGCCTTCGGCATGCGGCGCAGGAGGGACGGGCCGAAGCGGCGCCCGAGGGCGAACCAGGTCTGGTCCCCGCAGAAGGAGCCGAGCCAGACGCAGACCATCAGGATCCAGGGATCGATCAGCCCGGTCGCCGCCCCGGCGGCCGAGGCGACGAGGACGAAGGTCTCACCCTCGAAGAAGGCCCAGAGGGCCGCCGCGGCATAGGCCAGCATGCCCCACTCGCTCCAGAACTCGGCCACCCGGTGATTCCCTGCTTGCTGCTGCCATGTGTGGACGCCGGGGTTCTTGCCCAAGCTTCGGCGCGATGCCGGAACGAGATGGATCGAAGCTATCCGCCTGGCTGCCCCCTGTCCAGGAAATCGCCGGGGTCGCGCAACCGGTTCGCGGCCCATACGAAGCGAGTCGGATGTTCCCTGTTTGTTCAGTAGATGCTATCTGCCGTGCCATGCAGAAGCGGCCCAATCCCGATCCTCGCACCGACATCCTGGCCATCCGCCGGGTGGCCCGCCATGCGGCCTGCCTTCTCCCCAAGGGCGTGGGGGAGCGGGTCGTGCTGCGCGAGGCCGCGCGGATGTTCGAGCGGGCCTGCCCCGGGCTGCCGCGTGCCCTGCTGCGCGGCGGCAAGGCGCTGGTCCAGGCGGAGATCCTGGCACGCCAGCCGGTCCCGGTCCCCGCGTCCCGGCCGGCGGCAAGCCCCCCGCGCGCACTGCTGGCTGCGCTCGCGGCGCCCTGCCAGCCTGGCGACACGGACAGCGCGCCCGCGGCGCCGGGCCAGGCCGGGGCGGTGCCGATGCGGCCAGAAGCCCGGCCGCCACGCATGCCGCCCCGCGGCGGGCACCTGCGCGTCATCCAGGGCGGCGGGCGCTGACCGCCCGTCCCTAATCCTTGATGCCGAGAGAGCGCACCAGGGGCACCCAGTAGGCCACCTCCTCCCGCACGAAGGCCGCGAAGCGGTCGGGCGTGTAGCCGCGCATGGCGGGGGTGCCCATCTCCTCGAAGCGGGCGGCGATGGCCGGGTCGGCGAGCGCCTGCTCGACCGCCGCGGCCATGCGCTCCACGATCGGCCGCGGCAGGCCCGCCGGCCCGAAGAAGCCGTACCAGGAATAGGCGCGGAAGTCGGGAACGCCGGCCTCCCGCGCCGTCGGCACCTCCGGCACGATCGAGGAGCGCGCGTCGGTCGCGACGAACAGGATGCGCGCGCTTCCGGCATCCTGGATCGGCTTGAGCAGGGAGGGGATGTCGCAGCAGTAGTGGATCTCGCCCGAGGTCAGCGCCGCGAAGACCTGGCCGCCGCCGCGGTAGGGCACGTGCACCGCCTCGGCGCCCACCTTCAGGGCGAAGGTCGCCGCCGCGATGTGGCCGGAGGTGCCGACGCCCGACGACCCGTACTGGTAGCGCCCCGGCGCCGCCCGCAGGATGCGCGTGAAGTCGGCGGCCGTCCGCGCCTCCGGCACGCCGCGCGTGCTGACCGCGAGCCCGATCGGCACGAAGACCGTGGGGGCGATGGGCGTCAGGTCGCGCAGCGGGTCGAAGGGCATGGGCGCCGGCAGCCCGGGCGCGAGCCCGATGGGCGACAGGGTCGAGAGCACGAGCACCTCCCCGTCCGGCCGGGACTTCGCCACGACATCCGTCCCCACCACGCCGCCCGCCCCGGCGCGGTTTTCCACCACCACGGGCTGGCCGAGGATCTCCTGCAGCCGCGGCGCCAGGATGCGCGTCGTCACGTCCGTCCCGCCGCCGCCGCAGAAGGGCACGACGACCCGCAGCGGGCGTGTCGGCCAGGGCTGCGCCAGCGCCGGCCTGGCCAGCAGCAGCGCGGAC
>DASQNQ010000133.1:0-12958 GCA_035644895.1 Acetobacteraceae bacterium
TCCCGCCGGGCTATCAGGATGGACCCGGTTCGTGGCGGGACGGGCGGCACGCATCTGGCCGCTTCATGCGGTCGCGCTGGTCGCGCTCGCCGTCCTCGTGGCCGCGGTCGTCGCCGTCGGCCAGCCGATCGAGCAACCCGAGCGTTTCGGGCTCGACGAGTTCATCCTCCAGGCCCTGTTGATGAATGCCTGGGAGACATCCGACCTGCATGCCTGGAACTACCCCTCCTGGGCGCTCTCCGCGATCTGGGCGGGCTACCTGGCCTTTCCGCTCATCCTGTCCCTCGTCCTCCGGCTGGGCCCCGCCGTCCTGGCGTGCCTCGCCGCGGCCAGCCTCGCCGGGCTCTTCATCCTGGCCGCGCGCGACCCGGGCGCTGGGCTGAACTGGTCGCTGCACCTCGGGCTCGTTCGCTTTGGCTGCGGATTTCTCCTCGGGATCGCCCTCGCCCGACTCTTCGTCGCGGGCGCCGTGCCGCGGGCGCTGGCATGGGCCGGGCTCCTGCTCCTGCCCGCGGGCCTGATGCTTGGCTCCGATCCCGTGGTCGTCGCGGGAATGGCGGCGCTGATCCTGTTCCTTGCCCAGCGCGAGGCCGGGCAGCCCACCTTGGCCCGGCCCCGCGACCTCGTCTGGCGCCTCGGGGAGGCATCCTTCGGCGTGTACCTCTGCTGGGTCTTCGTCGAGGGGGCGCTGGTCCTGGTGCTGCGGGCCACGGAGCCCTCCCAGCCCGAGCGCCTCCTGCTCATGGCGGGTGGCTTGGCATTGTCGCTCGGACTCGGGTGGGTCGCCTGGCGCCTGGTGGAGGTTCCGGCGGCGCGCCTGCTCGGCCGCTGATCAGGTTGCCCGGAGCGCCGCGGCGAGCACCGGCGCCGGCTGCGGCCCGTCGCCGTCCTGCAGGCGCCAGGCGCCGCCATGCGTGATCGCCCAGAGCGTCGTCCCGAGGCCGAGCCGGCGGAGCACCGGCAGGCTGCGCGTCAGGTCGGCGGCCCAGGCCTGCCTGTTCAGCCCGTTGTCCCGATGGCCGCCCAGCTCGGTCACCATCGCCGGGATGCCATGGCGCGCAGACCACCGGACCACGTCGCCGAAGCGGCGCTCCACGGCGCGTGCGTCACCGCCCTCGTAGTCGTGCACCTCGACCATCGTGTTCTCGTCGCGCGGCGGCGGCATCTCCAGCAGCGACCGCCATGAGCACCACTCCCGCCCGCCCCACATCAGGGTGTGCCGCGGCGCCGAGTCGCGCATCAGGGCGAGGAGCCGGTCACGGACGGGGATCCAGGGCGGGGTGCTGTTGAAGGCGGGCTCGTTCAGCGGCGCGAGCGCCACCATGGCCGGATCGGTCTCCCGCCCGAACAGCCGCGCACGTGCTGCCACGATCCGGTGCTGGTCCTCCGTCCAGGGGCGATCCTCGTAGTAGAAGTCCGCCATGCCCAGCATCACGCGCACATCGGCGGCCACGGCGTCCTGCACGGCATCCAGGAACAGGCGGGGGATCTCCTCGCCGGCCCCGGTTTCCTCGAAGCGCGGGATGAACAGGCGGGCATGATCGAAGCCGGCGGCCCGGTAATCCTCCCACCACCTGCGCCCCAGGCGCCTGGCCCTCTGGTCGCGCGCGATGGGGAACCAGCGTTCCAGGTTGGCGCCCAGGCGCAGGCGCGGGATCTGTTCGCGGAAGGCGAGGGCAGGGGATGCCGCCAGGGTCACGGCCGCCGCACCGAGGAGCACGCGCCGCGAGAGGTTCGGTGAATCGCTCATGCGGCACACCTAGAGCACGGACGCGGGGAGGGGCCGCCTCAACATTCCGCAAGGCCACAGCCACGCCGCCGCGCATCACCCGCCGACGAGCGTGCCCCGCAGGTAGCCGAGGTTGTACTGCGCGCCGCAGCGCGCCCGTAAGAGCCGGGATGAACCGCGCGGCCAGAGCAGGAGCGGAGCCTGGAGGATCAGCTTCGCCAGCGCGCCGG
The DNA here is from genome assembly GCA_035644895.1 of Acetobacteraceae bacterium. Classification (GTDB taxonomy): domain Bacteria; phylum Pseudomonadota; class Alphaproteobacteria; order Acetobacterales; family Acetobacteraceae; genus Falsiroseomonas. The sequence continues at coordinate 1,960 of DASQNQ010000133.1, forward strand.
GCGCCCGCCGTGCGCGGCCGCGCCGCCGGTCGCGCACGGCATCGGTGGCGCCCTGCCAGTGCAGGCGGGACAGAAGCCATTCGGGCATCAGCCTCTCCTGCTGGATCGAGTGCCAGACGGCGGCCGTGCCCTCATAGAAGATGCGATAGCCGGAGGCCTGGAGACGCTCCAGCACCTCGACCTCCTCGCCGGACAACAGGCGCCGACCGATGCGGCCGAGGCAGACGGGAAATCCGCCGATGGTCTTCAGGGCGTCAACCCTGAAGGCCATGTTTGCCCCGTACACGGCGACGCCGTCCGGCAGGTCTTGTCCGGCCTCGCCTTGCCCCTCCCATTCGACGATGGTCAGCACGCCCCGCAGCGAGGCGGGCCACCACTGCGGAAGCGGTGCCTCCCATCTGGGAAGGATGCGCCCGCCCACCGCCGCCGCGCCGGGCGGCAGCTTCGCTATTGCCCCGACCAGCCGACCCGCCCAGTCGGGCTCGGCCACGGTGTCGTCATCGAGGTAGGCCACCCAGTCGGTGCGTACCTGCGCGAGGCCGAGGTTGCGCGCCAGCGACAGGCCCGGCTTCTCGGCGCGAAGGAGCGTGGCGCCGTAGCCGGCCGCCAGCGCCGCAATGCGGGCCGCGGCCTCCGGCGGCGACGCGCTGTCCACGACGATGACATCGGGCCGCGGACCCAGCTGAGCCTTCAGGCCAGCCAGGCAGGCGGCCAGGTAGTCGGGCCGCGCATGCGTACAGACGATGGCCGCGATGGTCGGCGCCAGCTGGGTCCTGCCGCCGTCCACCTTGTCAGCCGTTGAAGCGGAACGCGCCGGACACGGCGTCCGGCTGGGAGGCTTCGGGCGCAGCAGCATCCTGGGCCTGTCCGGCGCCGGCCTTCGCCCGCTGCTCGATTTGCCGGGTGATCTCGACCATGACGCGCGCCAGCGCAGGCAGCTGAAGCACGGGTACGATGAGCGTGCCGGACGGCATCGCCTTCGCCTCGCCCTGCGGCTGCGCCGCCGCGGCACCCAGCGTGATGCGCGCGACGCCGTTGGCGACATGCACGTCCATCACGCCGTCGCCGAAGATCATCGGGAGTGCGGTCATGGCTTACCTTCTCTGCGGAAGTGTTATGAACGGCATCGTTCCGGCCCGCCATGGGGGTGGGCAGGGGGGGCACGGTGATGTGTCCCCAGCTTCTACTGTTCGCGGAACGAACGATGGAAGCTGTCGAGCACAGGTTGGATCATGTAGCGGGCGAAAGATCGGGTCCCGGTGTTGATCAGCGCCTCGACCGACATGCCCGGCCGTAGCTCGACCCCCTCCAGGGCGCGGAGTTGGTCCTCGTCGATCCGGATGTGCACGCGGTAGTACATCAGGCCGCGCCGCTCGTCCTCCGTCACGTCGGAGGCCACGAAGGTGACCTGCCCGTGCAGGTAGGGCACCACCCGCGCCTTGAATGCGGGCAGGCGCACCTCGGCCTGGAGCCCGGTGTGGATCACCTCGATGTCGTTGGGCTGGACGTTCACCTCGGCGATCAGCCGGTCCCGGGTCGGAACCAGGTCCAGCACCTGCTCGCCGGCGCGAACCACCGCGCCGATGGTGAAGAACTTGGAGTTCACGATGGTGCCGTCCTCCGGCGCCACGATGTCGAGGCGCGTGGAGACGTCCTGCGCGGCGCGCAGCCGCTCCTCGGTCTCCGCGAGCTTGGTCCGCACCTCCCGCAGCTCGGTGGAGACCTCCTGCGTGCGCGTGTCGACGAGGCGCTGGGCTTCCCGCTCGGCCTCCGTGATCTGGGCACGCGACCGCACCTGCTGATTGGTGACGTCGGTGATGTTGCCCTCGGTCGAGGCGATCTGGCGCTGGATCTGCAGCAGCTGCGGCAGCCGGGCCAAGCCCTGCCGCAGGAGCGTCTGGGTATTCGCCTCCTCCTGCCGGAGGAGTTCCAGCATGCGCCGCTGAGCCTCGAGCTGGCCCTCGGCCGCGGCGATGGTCGCCCGGTGCTGGTCGATGCGGGACTGAAGCACATGCAGCTGGCTTTCGAGCGCGACCCGCCGCGTCTCGAACAGGGCGCGCTGCCCGGCCACGAACTCCTGCGCCCGGACGTTGTCCGCCGCGAGCAGGTCGGGCGGGAAGGCAACGGCCGGCGCGCGGGCGATCTCGGCCGCGAGTCGCGCGTCCTGGGCGCGAAGCGCCCAGAACTGGCTGCGCAGGGTTTCCGTCTGCTGGGCCGCCTGGGGCTGGTCGAGACGCATCAGGACCTGGCCCCGGCGGACCACGTCGCCGTCGCGGACCAGGATCTCGCGCACGATCCCGCCCTCGAAGTGCTGGATGGTCCGGCGGGTGCCCTCGACCTTCAATATGCCGGGGGCGATCGCCGCCTCCGCCAGCGGTGCAGTCACCGCCCAGCCGCCCAGGCCGACGACGAACAGGGCGACGACCACGCTGCCGAGCAGCATGGGCATGCGAGTCCGCGGGCGCGGCGCATCGAGGATCAGCTCCGGCAAGCCGGGCTGCCAGGTGGCGGGTACGCCGGCGGAGGCGACGGGGACGACGGCGTTGCGGGGGAGAGCCTGGCTCATCGGGAGCCTCCAGCCTGCTGGGCAGTGATTTCCTGGGGACGGTTGGCCTGCATCAGGCGCTTCAGCACCTCCGCACGCGGCCCGAAGGCCTCGGCCGCGCCATCGCGCATCAGCAGCACCTTGTCCACGCCCTGCACCAGGGTCGGGCGATGGGAGACGAGGACGATCGTGGTCCCGCGCGCCTTCAGCGCCTGCAGGCCCCGGATCAGCGCCTGCTCGGCATCGCCGTCCAGGTTGCTGTTCGGCTCGTCGAGCACCACGAGCTTCGGCCCGCCGTAGAGCGCGCGCGCCAGGCCGATGAGCTGCCGCTGGCCACCCGAAAGATGCTGGCCGCCGTCGCCGATCTCGGTGTCGTAGCCCTGCGGCAGACGGAGGATCATCTCGTGGCACCCGGCGAGCCGGGCGGCCTCGAACACAAGTTCCGGGTCGCCCTCGCCCATGCGGGCGATGTTGCGGAGCACGGTGCCGTCAAACAGCTCCACATCCTGGGGAAGGTAGCCCACGTAGCGACCGAAATCCTCGCGCTGCCAGGTGAAGACGTCGGCGCCGTCCAGGCGCACCGTGCCCGCCGTGGCCTGGAGGGTGCCGATCATCAGCCGGATCAGCGTCGTCTTGCCGGCCGCGGAGGGGCCGATGATCGCCAGGCTCTCGCCGGGCGTCAGGCTGAAGGAGACGCCCTTCACGATCGCGACCGACTGTCCCGGGAAGCCGAAGGTCACGCGCTCGGCCACCACCTGCCCCTTCGGCTCGGGCAGCGGCATGCCGGCCGGGCGGATCCGCGGGAGCGCGAGGAACGACAGCACGCGCAGGTAGGACTGCCGCGCCTGCACGAGGCCCTTCCAGCCGCCGATCATCTGCTCCACCGGCGCGAGGGCACGGCCCATGATGATGGAGGCCGCGATCGAGGCGCCGGAGGTGAGCTGCTGCTCGAGGACCAGGTACGCGCCGACGCCCAGGATCGCCACCTGGACCACGAGCCGGAAGAAGCGCGTGATGGACAGCAGGTACGAGGCGCGGTCGGCCGCCTGTTCCTGCGGCGGAAGCGAGGAGGCGAGGCCCTCGCGCCACCGCTGCATGACGGCTGGGGCCATGCCCATGCTGTCGATGACTTCGGCATTTCGCACGATGCTCTCGGCCCGACGCTGGCTTGCCATCGCCGCGTTGCCGGCCTGGCGCAGCAGCCTGCCCGTCGCCCATTCGTTCGCCAGCGTCAGCAGGAACAGCAGGATCGCGCCACCGAAGGCGATGAAGCCAAGCACGGGGTGCAGCAGGAAAATGACGGCCAGGTAGATCGGCACCCAGGGTACGTCGAACATGGTCAGCGATGCGGGGGAGCCGAGCCAGTTCCGGCACATGGCCAGGTCGCGAAGGGCTTCCATGCGGTACGGACGGCCGCGCAGCTGGGACTCGATGGCCCTGACGAACGCCTCCGGCGCCGCCTTGCCCTCCACCCAGCTCGCGATGCGCTGCATGACCTGGGATCGGATGCCGTCGAGCACCGCGAGGACCAGAAGGGCAAAGACCGCAATCAGTGTGAGGTAGATGAGCGTGTCGTAGTTCCGCGATCCCATGACGCGGTCGAACACCTGCATCATGTAGAGAGAGACGGTGAGCTGGAGCAGGTTCACGACGCCGCTGAACAGCGCGACGCCGACGATCTGCGACCGGCAGGCCGCGATGGCCTTGGACAGCACCGTGTCTGCCGGGCCGGGCTGGCCTGGGTTGAGGGCGATGGGACGGAGCATGGCGGTCAGTCGAGCCCCCCAAGGTGCCAGATGGCATAGAACAGGAGAGCATTCCCGATCAGGAACGCAACGAGTGCAGCGAGCACAAGCTTGACGAAGCCCGGCGGGCGTGGCCCTGCGGCCAGCGCCTCCGCCTGGGCCTCCCGCCGGATCTCCTCGACCCGGTTGTGCAGGTGGCGGACCGCATGCGCCGAGAGTTCAGCATCGGCCTTGCGCCGCAGCGCGTCCACGCCGTCCGGCGCCGGAAGGCGACCCTCCTCGGCCGCGAAGGCGAAGGCGAGGAGGTCGCGCAGCCGGTCCTCGGGGGCCGCGGAACGGAACGCAGCAGGGGTCAGCAACGGCTCCGCAGTTGGCCGCGGACGCCGGTGGGCTTCCGCTGCTCCGACTCCTGGGTGTCTGGTCTCGCCGGGCGGCAAGTCCGCCTGTTGCGCCCCGGACGCAGTCGGGATCGGCTTTCCCTGTGAGTTCTGATCTGGCATCAATTACCTGTGAAAAGCCGCCGCGACGCCGTTGTAAGCGCGCAGTCGAAATGGCCTGTTACCTGCTGGTAGCACGCCATGCGCGGCTGTTGAACGGGAGTTTACAGGGTGGGACGTATGCGATTCCGCATTCTGCTGGCAACTGCCATGGCGATCACTCCCGCAGTAGTTGAGGCGCAGCAGTCGATCCGCAACGAGGCGGCGAGAGGTACGCAGGTGGCGACGCGCCCACGCGCGGATTTCGATCCGCTCGGCGTACGGCTCGGTGCGTTCCGGGCGCGGGCGGCAGCCGAGCTCGGGATCGGCTATGACGACAACTTGTTCGGTACACGCCGGAACCAGACCTCGGACTTCTTCGGGACGACGCGGCTCGAGGGCTCGGTCGAAAGCGACTGGTCCACGCATGCGGTCGGTGCGTCGGCTTCCATCGACGACCGGCGCTATCTCGACCGGACCGAGCAGGACTTCACCGACTGGAGTGTCGGCCTGTTCGGCCGCTACGACATCAACCCCGACACGAACGTGGAGGCCCGGTACAACCATGTTGTGGCCCACCTCGAAACCTCTTCGGTTGATGTGCAGGCGACAGGAATCAACCGTCCGGTTCAGTATGCGTTCGACGAACTCCAACTCCAGGCGCAGACGCGGCTGAACCGCATCGGCCTCACTGCCCTCGCGAACTACCGCAACTACAGCTTCGAGAACATTAACGTCGGGGCGCCGCTTGCGCCCGGCGCCCAGGATCCCGGGCGGTTTTCGGCCTTCGACTTCGAGAGCCTGATCGGCGCGGTCGGCGTGTCCTACGCCCTGGCACCCGGGCGGTTCATCAACGTCATCGGCCGTGTCCAGGACATCACCTACAAGGACGCGACCCAGCGCGGCCGGGACAGCACCACCTATGAGGGGCTCGTCGGCTTCACCTACGACTTCGACGGGATCTGGCAGGCACGCGTCGCGGTCGGTTGGCGCGAACGCAACTACGAGGGCAATTTCCAGAACCTCTCCGGCCCGGCCTTCGAGGGCGAGGTGATCTGGCAGCCCACGTTGCTGACCACGGTCACCTTCGCGGGCCGCCGGACCATCGAGGAGTCCATCCGGGGGAACGCGGTGTCCTTCACCCGCACCCTCGGCCAGGTGAACGTGGACCACGAGTACCTGCGGAACGTCATCCTCGGGGCCGAGGTCGCCGTGGACCGCCGCGAGTATGACAATCCGAACCAGCAGGCGACGGACGCCATCGGCGTGCTCTCGGCCCGCTGGCTCATCAACCGCAACCTGGCCCTGGTCGGCTCCTACCAGCATGTCCGGCGCCTCTCCGCCTCCGCCGGCTTCGAGGAGTACGACCGCAACCTGGTTCAGCTCCGCCTGCGCATCGCCCTCTGACCCGGTGCGCCCCACCGTCCCGCTGCTCGGCCTGGAGTTCGAGGACCGGGCGGTGGAGGAGGTGCTCGCCCTGCTCGGGGCACGCGGGGAACGCGCGCCATTCGCCTACCTCGTCACCCCGAATGCGGACCACCTGGTCCGCCTCGGGCGCGAGCCGGAGCGGTACGGGCCGCTCTACCGAGACGCGGCATGGCGGCTGCTCGACAGCAGGGTGGTGGCACGGCTGGCGTCACTGGTGGGGCTGCGGACGCCGGCCGTCGTTCCTGGAAGCGACCTTACGCCACGCCTGCTGGCGGAGGTCGCGCGGCCGGACGACAGGATCGCGGTGCTCGGTGCCTCGGAGAGGACGGTCGCCGCCGTGCGGGCGCGCTTCGGCCTGACGGACCTTGTCCACCATAGCCCGCCGATGGGTTTCGACGCGGATCCCGCGGCGTTCGAGCGGGCCGTCGCCTTCCTTGAGCAGGCAGGCGCGCGCTTCGCGTTCCTCTGCGTCGGCTCGCCGCGGCAGGAGATGGTGGCACGGGCGGTCCTGCAGCGGGGGCGCGCGACGGGCACGGCACTCTGCGTCGGGGCGAGCCTGCTCTTCGTCTCGGGCGAGGAGCGGCGGGCGCCGGCGCCGGTGCAGCGCGCCGGGCTGGAATGGGCATGGCGGATGGCCCAGAACCCCGGGCGTCTGGCCCGTCGCTACCTCGTCGACGACCCGGCGATCCTTGCGATGCTCTGGTGGGAGCGCCGGCGTCAGCGCTGAGCGGCAGGCTCTGCCGGGTTGGCGGGCAGTGCGCCCAGCACCTCGCGCCGCAGGCGGTCCACAAGCGTGCCGCGGTGCGCCGCGTCGTTGCGGGCCAGCCAAGCGCGCGCGTGCTCGCTCTGGTGGTACAGCCCCTCGGTCCCCGGCGGCGGGCGGAAGCGCCGCGCCAGGGCGAGTGCCGCCGGGCCGGCCGAGAGGCCCTGGCGCAGCACCCCATTGCGCGCGCCCTTCACTTGGTAGGCCAGGAAACGCGGCAGCAGCGCGGACGGCCGCGCGCCGTGCTTCATCTCGATGTACATGCGGTTGCGGACGTAGTGGAACCAGCGCGTGCCCGTCCAGTTGAAGCGCCCCTCGGGGCTCACCTTGTGGCGCACCACGATGTCGCCGCGGTAGTGGATGTGCCGCCCCATGTTGAGCAGCCGCAGCGAGAGGTCGTACTCTTCCCAGGAGAAGAACATCGCGTCGTCATAGCCGCCCGCCGCCTCGAAGTCGGCGCGGCGCAGCGCGTGGCCGGCACCCACGAAGGTCGTGACCTCGAAGCTCTCCGCCGCGCGCGGCAGCAGCGCCTGCGGGAATCCCCAGGAGAGCAGATCGTCCCGCCCTGTGGAGTGGACCAGGATGCGGCAGGCGAGCGCCGCAAGCAGCGGCTCGGTGTCCATCGCCGCCACGGTGCGGGCCAGGGTTCCCGCCTCGGCGAACTCGGCATCGTTGTCGAGCGCGAAGACGACGCGCCCCTGGCCGAGCGCGGTGATGCGGTTGCGCCCGCCGGCGACGCCATGGTTGCGGTCCAGTCGCACCAGGGTGGCGTCCGGTGCGCCCTCCACCGCGGCGGCAAGCCGCGCGAGGTTCGCCGGGCTGCTGCCCTGGTCCGCGACCCAGACATGCTTCGCGACGCCGGCCTGGGTGCGGGCCGATGCGATCGCCTCCACCGTTTCCGCCGCGCGGTCCATGGCCAGGATGATGACGTCCGCGTCGACCGCCCCAACCGGGCCACGGCTTCCCGCAACGTGCTCCGGGGCTGGATAGTGGTTCATCGCGGCGGCAGCGCGAAGTCCGGCGCGGGGATTGCCAGGTAGGCGATGCGCTTCGCCTCCATGCGGCCGCGGGTCACCGTGTCCAGGATCAGGCCGCAGGCCAGCAGCAGGAAGGACAGCAGGACCATGCCCGTGGACAGCACCGCCGTGGGCAGTCGGGGCACGAGCCCTGTGTCGAGCCAGGTCTCGAACAGCGGGATCGCCAGCCCCACGGCCGCGCCAAGCAGCAAAGACGAGAGGGTGCCGAAGAAGGCAAGCGGCCGCTCCCGCCGGACCAGCCGTCCGATGGTGCCCAGGATCCGGAACCCGTCGCGCCAGGTCCGCAGCTTGGAGGCGGAGCCCGGCGGGCGCTCGCGGTAGCCAGTTCGGAGCTCACCGACCGGCATGCGGAGCTCGAGCGCGTGGACCGTGAACTCGGTCTCGGTCTCGAATCCCTCGGCCAGCGCGGGGAAGGACTTCACGAAGCGCCGCGAGAAGACGCGGTAGCCCGAGAGCATGTCGTTGATGCGGTTGCCGAAGACGAGCCTCACCGCACCGGTGAGCAGGCGGTTGCCCAGGCGGTGGCCGGAGCGGTAGGCGTCGGACCGCGCCGCGTCGCGCACGCCGGTCACCATGTCCAGCCGGTGCTCCAGCAGCATGTGGATCATCTCGGGCGCCGCGGCGGCGTCATAGGTGTCGTCCCCGTCCACGAGGACATACACGTCGGCCTCGACGTCCGCGAACATCCGGCGCACGACGTGCCCCTTGCCCTGCAGCGCCTCCCCCCGCACAACGGCACCGGCCGCCTCGGCCGCCTGGCGCGTCCGGTCGCGGCTGTTGTTGTCGTAGACATAGACCGCCGCTTCCGGCATCGCGGAGCGAAACGCCCCCACGACCCGCGGGATCGCGACCTCCTCGTTATGACAGGGGATGAGGACGGCGATGCGCGGTGCCGGCAGCGCCCGGTCCGCCCAGCCCTGTGCGGCCTGCATCCGCTCGCCCAAGGCCGACATGAACGGAAACCCTCCTGCGCCGCGCACCCACCCGGTCCTTAGCAGGCGTTCCGCATGCGCGCCACCTCGAGGAGCGTGCGCAGGATGATGACCGCGTCGAGACGGAGGGACCAGTTCTCTATGTACTCCAGGTCGCTCTCGACCCGTCGGACCACCTGGTCCTCGTTCGGGGTCGGGCCGCGGAAACCGCGTACCTGTGCGAGGCCGGTCAGCCCCGGCTTGACGCGGTGCCGGGCGGCGTAGTTCGCCACCACCTCGTCGAAGCGTCGTGTGCCGGCGCGGGTGCCCGGCGCGTGCGGCCGGGGGCCGACGAAGGACATCTCCCCGCGCAGCACGTTGATCAGCTGAGGCAGCTCGTCGAGCGAGGTGCGGCGCAGGATCGCCCCGACGCGCGTCACCCGCGGGTCGCCGGCCTGGACCTGCAGCACCACGTCGTGGTCCGCCGCCTCGTCGTACATGGTCCGGAATTTGAGCACGTCGAACGGCTTGTCGTTGAACCCCGTCCGGCGCTGGCGAAATAGCACGGGCCCCGGCGTATCGAGCCGGATGGCGAGCGCGATGAGAAGCATGGGGAAGGCGGCGACAGCCAGGGCGGAGATCGCCAGCACGACGTCCTGCACCCGCTTCGCCACCGCGCACCACCCCGAGATGGGCCTGCGGCGCAGGATCGCGGGCTCTCCAGGGCCGTCCGGGAGCTCCTGGGAGAGCAGGTCGGGCGCGAGCCGGATCTCGACCGGGTAGGGGGCGAGCCGCTGGAGCAGGTCGGCCAGCCGGGCCTCGGCCGACCAGGGCACCGCGACGATAACGACATCCACCTCGTTGCGGCGGATCATGGAGCCGAGGGTGGCGAGCCCACCGAGGTCGGTGACCTGCTCCGGCGGCGCGACGGTGCGCGGCCCGCGCTCGTCGACAAGGCCCAGCACACGGATCGAACCCGGGCCCTGCTCGCGCAACGTCGCCACGAAGCGGTCGGCCTGCGGCCCGGCACCGAGGATGACCGCCCGGCGGGCTCCGAGCGCATGCGCCTCCTGGCGCAGGAGACCCCCGACCGCAGCCCGCGCCCCCGCAACCGAAAGCGCGATCAACGGAATTGCGAAGGCGAGCCATGCGGTGCCCACCCTCTCCGTCGCCCCCAACGCTGAGGCGGCCGCCACCGTGGTCGCGAGTGCGGCTGCGGCGGCGCCCAGGGCCTGGCGCATCTGCCGCACGCCGCGGAACAACACCGCGTGGTCGTAGGCGCCGGCCTTCACGCTGAACGCAACCGTCAGCGCCACGATGAGCGCGGTCACGGCGGCGTGCCGGGCGCCCTCGGATGCGGCGAGGGCGTCCGCCGCCAAGCCGGCGCCCCCGATTGCGACCGCGTCGAGGATGGCGACCAGGGTTCCGAGCAGGACGGGCGAGGCTGGCAAGGGGGCGCTGCGCTCGCGCATGCGTGCGCGCGACGGCGCCTCAGCCGGCGTGATCACGTGCGGCGGCGGGCGATCGTCCTGCGCGCGGTCAGCCGGGGCTGGTTCCATCGCATCTGCTCCCCGGAGCATGCCTGGCTCGCGCAGGGCAGGCTCGGCCTTTTGGGTCGCTGCGCGCATGGGGTCCTGTCTGGTCTCCTCGGGTCCTGCTCAGCGGTCCAGGGGACCCTTCGCGATTTCTGCGAAGACGTAACGTCGCGAAAGCAGAAAGTTTCCGGTCATTCCGGCAAGAGACCCCGCCGCCACGCCAAGGACAGGGTTCTCCGCAACATGTGGCACCAGTGCAACAAGCGCCGCATAGGTGCCGTAGTTGCTTGCGAAGCCGACCAGATTAACAAGGACGAACAGCGCCCATTGCCGGAACGCCGGTCCCTCGCCACGGCCGCGGAACGTCCAGGCGCGGTTAAGCGCCCAAGTTGTGGTGGCGGCCACCACATACGAGATCGCGCGCCCTCCATAGAGTCCCGCGCCAAGCGCGATGGCGGCATAGAGCGCGGCCGTGTCCACGAGGAAGCCGGCCGTGCCGACGACGCCAAACCGGCCGAACTGGAGCGCCGTTCGCGTGCGTTCGGGACCGAGGCGCGCG
>DASQNQ010000134.1:0-2349 GCA_035644895.1 Acetobacteraceae bacterium
GCCGAACCCGGCCGTGCACATGAGCAGGGAGCGGGGTCCATGACCTCCATCAACACCAACGTCGCCGCGATGGCCGCCGTGCGGTCCTTGAGCAACATCTCGACCGACATGGGCCGCACGCAGCAGCGGATCGAGACGGGCCTGCGCGTCGGCGCCGCCAACCACGACCCGGCCGTGTTCTCCATCAGCCAGCGCATGCGCGCCGACATCTCGAGCATGGAGGCGGTGCGCGACGGCCTGTCCTTCGGGCGCGCGACGCTCGGCGTGGCGCGGGATGCGGCCACCTCGATCTCGAACGAGCTGAACTCCCTGCGCAAGACCGTCATGCAGGGCCTGCAGGACGGCATCGACGCGGCGACGATCAACCGCCAGATCCAGGACTCGGTGACGAACATCGACACCTATGCGCGTTCGGCAACCTTCAACGGCGTGAACCTCCTGGTCCAGGCCGGGGACGCCGCGCTCGGCGTCAACGACTACGACCTGCGCATGCCGACCGACGTGAACGGCCGGCGGCTGGAGGTGAACACGAACCCGGCCGGCGCGCTCCGCTCCACCGCGACGGCGCTTGGGGTGCAAGGCCTGGAGGTGGCGAACAACGCCGTGCGCTTCACCCTGCCAGACGCCTTCAACCTGGACGGGTCGGCGACCGCGGCGAACGTCACGACCCTGACCCTGCAGCGCTCCGAGCGCATCAACGGCGCGAACGTGAACGTGGACTACGTCTTCGAGTTCAAGACTGCGGGTACCGCCCTGCAGACTACGCCGGACCTCGACGCGACGGGCGGGATGACGAAGGTCTTCGCCGTGGACCTGCAGGCCGGCGAGACGCCGCTGGCCAACATCGGCCGGCTGCTCGACACGGTGCGGTCCCAGGGCTTCGGGGCGACGCTGGAGAACGACGGGCGCATCCTGATCAGCTCCGGCGGTCTGAGCGCCAACGTGGCCGACCACAGCTTCGCGAACGTCAATCAGGGCGGCGGTACGGCGAACGCTGCGGTCGCGATGGTGAACGCGAACAACAACGGCGTGCTGTCCACGATCGACACGGCGATCACCAACATGGGCACGCGACTTTCGGGCATCGGCGCGGCGCTGCGCCAGGTGGAGGGGCTGCAGAACTTCAACCGGCAGCTCATGGACTCGGTGAAGGAGGGCCTGGGCGCCCTGGTGGATGCCGACCTCGCCGAGGAGTCCGCGCGGCTCACCAGCCTGCAGACGCGCCAGCAGCTCGCGACGCAGTCCCTCTCGATCGCCAACCAGCAGGGCCAGTCGCTGCTCAGCCTGTTCCGCTGAACGGCACGGGCGGGGCGCCGCGCGCGCCCCGCCGCGCCACACACCGACCGGAAGGACACGTCGCCGCATGACCGCCGCGCGCTACGCCGCGACCCACAACGCCGCCGCCACGCCGCGGGACATCGAGCTCCGCGCCTTCCGCTACGTGAACGGGCTTCTGGCGGGGGCGCGGGACGTGCCGGCGCGCAACGATGCGCTGCACCGCACCTTCCGTCTCTGGACGATCCTGATTTCGGACCTTGCGGGTCCGGAGAACCGCCTGCCCGCCGAGCTCAGGGGGAGGCTCGTCTCCCTCGGCCTCTGGGCGCAGCGGGAGGCGATGGCGCGCATGGACGACCAGGGCAGCCTGGAGCCGCTGATGGCGTTGCACCGCGACATGATCGCGGGGCTGGAGGCGCAGCGCCCGGCGCCGCCGGCGCCAGGCGCCTTTGCGGCGGCCTCGGTCTGACATGATCCCGGGCGTCGGGGCGCAGGCCGGCTTCGCCATCGCGACACGCCAGGGCGCGGCACTCGAGGCGCGCTTCGCCGCACGGCGCGACAACGCCGCCGACGCGGCGCGCTTCCGCGAACGCGCGGCCGCCCTGCCCGACCGGGAGGCGCTGCTGCGCGACCGCCGCACGCTGCAGTTCGTGCTCGAGGCCTTCCAGCTGGAGGGCGAGATCGGCAAGACCGCCATCATCCGCCGCGTCGTCACCTCGGACCCCGCGGACCCGGACAGCTTCGCGAACCGGATGGGCGATCCGCGCTGGCGGCAGCTCGCGGCGCTCGTCGGCGGCACCGCCGGCGCGCCCTTCCGCGATGCGGCCGCGGTCGGGCGCGTGGTGGACGCCACGCTACGCAACCGCTTCGAACGGGCGATGGGGGAGGGGAATCCGGGCCTGCGGGAGGCGCTCTACTTCCGCCGCATGGCGGCGGGCGCGACCTCGGTGGCGCAGCTCATGTCCGATCGCGCCCTGACCGAGGTGGCGCGCGGCGCGCTCGGCCTGCCGGAGCGCTTCGGCCTTCTCTCCTTCGAGCAGCAGCGGGACATGCTCACGCGCAGGCTCGACGTCG
>DASQNQ010000135.1:0-4777 GCA_035644895.1 Acetobacteraceae bacterium
CTCGGGCAGCTCGCGGTGCGCCGGGCGCAGCGGCTGCTGGTGCCCTTCTTCCTGTTCGGGCTGTTGATCCTGGTCGGCAAGCTCGTCGCGCAGCACGTTGTCCATGTGGACAACCAGCCGGAGGGGTTCCTGAACGGGCTGGAAGACCTGTTCGTCACCACGGAGCGCAGCCCGGCGACCTCCGTCTGGTACCTCTGGGTGCTGTTCGTCTGCTCGGTGCTGGCCCCGCCGATCTGGCGTCTGGCGGGGCCCTGGGGCCTGGTCGCCGCCGGGCTGGCTCTCATGGCACTCGAGCCGCCGCCCGTCATCTACTTCGACCGGCTCGCGCGCCACGCTGTGTTCTTCGCGCTCGGCGTGCTGGTCGCCGCGCGCCAGGATGCGCTGCTGCCGCTGTTCCTGCGCTACCAGCCCCTCTGGTGGGCGGCCTTCGCGGCCAGCATCGCGGCCGCGATGTGGGGCTGGTTGCCGGGCGATATGTCGCTGCTCGTCTGCGGGATTGCCGCCATCCCGGCGCTGCACGGCCTGATGTTCCTCAAGCTGGTGGAGCGCCAGTCCTGGCCCCTGTTCCTCGGGCAATACGTGATGGTCATCTACCTGTTCAACACCATCGCGATCGGGGTCGTGAAGGCGGTGCTGCTGGAGGTCGGCGTGCCCTGGACGGCAGAGGGGTTCTGGATTCACGCGCCGGCCCTGACACTGGCGGGCATCGCCCTGCCGATCCTCGGCAAGGTGCTGGTCCTGCGGCACATTCCGCCGCTGGACCGGATCACCAGTTAGGGCGGCTCAGCCTTTGTACCCCTTGGGGTGCGCCATGCGCCACTCCCACGCCGTCCGCACGATGTCATCAAGCGCCGGGAAGCGCGGCGTCCATCCCGTTTCCCGCCGCAGGCGGTCGGACGCGGCGACGAGCTGCGCCGGGTCGCCCTCCCGCCGCGGGCCGAAGCCGTGCGGGACCTTCCGGCCGCTGACGCGCTCCACGCTCTCGATCACCTCACGTACCGAGTAGCCGCGGCCGTTGCCGAGGTTGTAGCGCACCGACCGCTCGTCCAGCACGGCAAGGGTGCGCACATGCGCGTCGGCCAGGTCCGTGACATGCACGTAGTCCCGGATGCAGGTGCCGTCCGGCGTCGGGTAGTCGGTGCCAAAGACGGTCAGCGGCGGCCGCAGGCCGAGCGCCGCGTCGATGCAGAGCGGTACCAGGTGCGTCTCCGGGTCGTGGTCCTCCCCCGCCCGGCCCTGCGGGTCGGCGCCGGCCGCGTTGAAGTAGCGCAGGCAGGCGGTGCGGACCCCGTGGATCTGGTCGGCCCAGTCCAGGGCGCGCTCGCAGAACAGCTTGCTGTCACCGTAGGGATTCACCGGCTTGAGCGTGCACTCCTCGTCGATCGGGATGCGCTCGGGGTAGCCGAACAGCGCGGCGGTCGAGGAGAGCACGAACTTCCTGCACCCCGCCCGGGCCGCGGCATCCACGACGGCGCAGGTGTTCGCCACGTTCTCGGAAATGTAGCGCATCGGGTCGCGCATGCTGTCGCCCACCAGCGACAGCGCGGCGAAATGCAGCACGGCATCGAAGCGCCCGGTCGAGAACACCCGGTCGAGCGCGGCCCGGTCGCTGCACCGGCCCGTCACCAGTTGCACGCCCTGGGGCACCGCCTCCCGGTGGCCCTTGGAAAGGTCGTCGAACACGACGACCTCCTCCCCCCGGTCCAGCAGCGCGAGCACGGTATGGCTGCCGACATAGCCGGCGCCGCCGGTCACCAGGTAACGGGCCAAGGCAAGATCACTCCCGGAAGTAGCCGCTGTAACGGGGGTGATAGACCTCGCTGTCCGCGTAGCCCGAGCGGCGATGCACCTTCGCGTCCACCTGGGTGAGCGCCACGCCCACGACCCTGGCCTTCGCGTCCTCGAGCAGCGCGAGCGAGTTCCGCACCACCGAGCGTGGGGTATCGCGCCACTTCACGCAAAGCAAGGTCGCATCCGCCAGGCGGGACACCACCCGGGCATCTGCCATGGCGAGTGCCGGCGGGGCGTCCAGCACGACGAGGTCGTAGTCCCGCCGCACCCGGTCCAACAGCTCCGCCATCGCCTCCGACATGAACAGGCCGAGGGAGTGGACCTCCGCCGCGCCCGCCGGGATGTAGTCGAGGCCCGTCAGGTGGTCCCGCCGCACGATGTCCTCGTAGGTGGCCTGCCCGAGCAGCAGGTCCGTGACGCCGGCGGCGTTCTCCGCCCGGAAGGCCCGGCCGATGGCCGGCTGGCGGACGTCGCAGTCGATCAGCAGCACCCGCTCCCCGTTCATCGCGGCCGAGCGGGAGAGCGAGATGGCCGTGGTGGTCTTGCCCTCGCCCGGCCGGGCCGCGGTCACCACGACGATCCGCGGCGGGTCGGCGCCGAGCCAGAGGGCCGCGCGGAGCGTGCGCATGCTCTCGGAGAAGGGAGAGAGCGGCTTGCGCGCGACATAATCCTCGACCCGGTGCCGACCCAGGATGCCACGCTTGAGCATCGGAACGAGGGCGATGCAGGGCAGCCCCAGGACGGCGCGGGACTCGTCGCCGGTGCGGATGGTGCTGTCCGCATTCTCCAGGAACCACACCAGCAGCAGCCCGAACATCGTGCCGAGCAGCAGCGCCGCGGCCAGGAACAGCGACAGCTTCGGGAAGGACGGCACGCCCGGCACCGTCGCCGGGGACAGGATGCGCCCATCCGGCCGCTCGATCGCCGTCTGGCTGATGGTGGACTGGCTGCGCTCCAGCACCGCCCGCAGCAGGCTGCGCGAGGCCTCGGTCTCGCGCTCGAGCGCATTCAGGCGGATCTCGGCGCCCTGCGCACGATTCAGGCGCGTTTCCTGCTCGCGCAGGCTGGTCTCCAGGCTCTGCACCCGCGCGCGGCCGGCGCGCACCTCGGCGTCGAGCGCCTGCACGACGCGTCCGGTTTCGGCACCCACTGCCCGCTCCGCCGCAGCCAGACGCGACGCGGCGGCCCGCACATCCGGATGGCCGCCGCCCAGCACGGCCGAGAGCCGGTCGAACTCCCGCCGAGCCTCGTCGCGCGCGGCGCGCTGCTGCACCAGGTTGGCGGAGCCGAGCGCCGTGAGGTCGGCCCCGCCGCCGGCGTTGCGGGCGGCCGAGAGCCGCGCCTCCGCGCCGGCGAGCTGGTTGCGAGCCTCCGTCAGGTCCTGGTTGAGACGGCTGATCTGTTCCGTGCCGATCGCGGCGTTCACGCCTCGCGTCAGGCCGGAGCTCGAACGGATCTCGGCGATCTGCGCCTCGTTGCGCTGGACCTCCTGCCGGAGCTGCGCGATGCGCCCATCGAGCCAGTCATTCGCCCGCCGCACCGCATTGAACTTCGATTCGAGCTGGTCGGCGATGTAGAGTTCGGCGGCCAGGTTGGCGGCGCCAGCGGCGAGCTGGTTGTCGCGCGAGGTGAAGCGGATCTGCAGGACACGGCTGTTCCGGACGACCTGCACGTCCATCACGCCCTGCACGGCCTCCGCTGCCTGGATCTCCGCAAGCTCGGGCGGCGGGGGCTCCGCGATCGGCCGCGGCGCGACCGCCTCCGCCACGCCGGGCAGGAAGGATGCGAACGCCCCGGCCAGGGCATCACGGGCCCTGAAAAGAACGGAATCGGCCCGGTCCCGGTCCCTCAACCACCAAGCGAACTCCGGGCGCTCGGTGAGTTCGAACTGACGCACGATTCGGCGTGCTACGGACAACGACTTGATGATCTCGACCTGGCTCGCCAGCACGGCATCGGTGGTACTCTCGTCGCGCAGGATGCTCTGCAGCTCCCGGGCCGCGTACTCCTGCGGTTCGAACATCACCGTGGTCGATGCCGTGTAGCGTGGGGTGATGTTGTAGGCCGCAACCACGGCGATGATCGGAAAGACCAGTATGCACGCGATCAGCCAGTTGCGCCGGCGACGCAGCGCGCCGAGCAGGGCAGCCAGGCTCATGCCCTCGGGCTCGATCGTCATACCCTGCCCGGTGCGCGGCGAACGGCGCTCTGCTGGCGTGCGCGGCTCGGCAACCGGTCTATCGAGCATGCTCAGGCAACTCCCCCTCAACCCGGCGCATTGCGCCGTGCACAGAAAACAGACGGAAGCCGAACCGGTTCCCCGGGGCCCCAAACAAAAGCGTGATGATGCGCGTTCGGAAGGAAACGAATGCCGCGCCCGTGCGTCGCCACCTGAACGAACGGGGCGTCCTTGAAATCGCCCGCGGACGTGAGCAAGAGGGAGCCGACGAACGAAATGAAACGACGAGTCCTGATCATGGCTGCGCCCTTGGCCGCACTGGCCGCGTGCGCGAACCCGGGCGGCAACCTCCCAGTCCTCCCGGACGAAGCCCGTACATCCTACAGGCTCGGCCCGGAAGACAGATTGCGCGTTACCGTGTTCAACGACCCACGATTGACCGGCGAGTTCCGCATCTCCGACGCCGGCAGCATCGCGCTGCCGCTGATCGGTTCCATTCCGGCCGCGGGCCGCTCGACGGAGCAGGTGGAGCGCGCCATCGAGACCCGGATGCGCGAGCGGCAGCTCTTCCGTGACCCATCCGTAGCCGTGGAGGTGGTTACCTATCGGCCGGTTTCCGTGCTGGGCCAGGTAGAGCGCGGCGGGCAGTTCCCCTACCAGCCGGGAATGACCGCCCTCACCGCAGTTGCCGCCGCGGGCGGGTTCAACTACCGCGCGCTGCGCGACTACGTCTCCGTCACGCGGGTGGGGACCGACGGCCGTGCGCAGGAGTATCGCGCCGAGCCGCTGGCGCTGCTGCAGCCCGGC
>DASQNQ010000136.1:0-1907 GCA_035644895.1 Acetobacteraceae bacterium
CCGGCCTACGTCGCGGCATCCGCCGCTGGCCATCATGAGTGTCCGCGTCACCGTGGTGCATGGATCAGAGTTGCGGGCGCAGTGCGCCCGCCCTCTTCCGCGCTCACGCGATGCGGACGTATTCCGGGCGTCCGAGCTCGAGCATGCGGTTCAGCACGTCCGCCGCGATCGCCACCTCGGTCGCCTGCCGCCCATCCGTCCGGAAGCGGAGCCCATCGCCGATGACCCGCTTCCAGCGCGACACGTCGGCCTCCACCAGGGCGCGCCAGTTGTACCCGGACGCCTTCTGCCAGCCCATGCGGCCGCGCTCGGCGATGCATCCCTGGTGAGGCTCTGTTGCAAAGATTGCCGACGGCTAGGCAGAAACCACGCCGGGCGTGGGGGTGATGGAGCAGGTGAAGCCGAGCTTGGCGATCTGGCGGGCGAGGTGGTGGGCCTGCCGCTCGGGCGAGCGCTTGTGGAAGTGGGCGGCCCCGAGGTCCTGGTAGACGGTGCCGTCGCGCAGGATGTGCCAGATGGCGGTCAAGATGGAGGCAGCGACGGCGCAGACCGCCTTCTTCGGGCCGCGGCGCTGGCGCAGGCGCTGGAACTGCGCCCGGAGATAGCCGTCCTTCTTGCGCGCTGCCGCCCAGGCGCACTGCACGAGGGTGGCCTTCAGCCAGGGCGCGCCCTTGCGCAGCCGCGTGGAGCGGCGCTTGCCCGCGCGCTCGTCACTGCGGGGACATGGGCCAGCCCAGGAGACGAGGTGGGCAGCGGTGGGGAAGCGGCCCATGTCGGTGCCGATCTCCGCGACAATGGCCTGAGCGGAGAGATCGCCGATGCCGGGAACAGTCCGCGGCGGGTGGACCGCGTCACGGAACGGGTCGAGGCCGCGCTCCACCTCGGCGTCGATCTCTTCCAGCGCCTTTGCCAGCGCATCGTATTGGCCCAGGTGCAGGCGGAGCAGGAAGCGATGGCTCTTGCTGACGCGCCCGCTCAGCGCGGCGCGCAACTGCGCCGGCTCGGCCCTGACCCGGCGATGCACCAGGGCGAGCAGCCGCTCGGGGTCGGTCTCGCCGGCCACCAGCGCCTCGAGGATGGCCCGACCGCTCAGGCCCATGATGTCGGTGAGCACCGAGGCGAGCTTGAGGTTGGCGTCCTCCAGCGTCTTCTGCAGCCGCTGCACATGGCCGGACTGCTCGCGGACAAGCTGCTTGCGGGTGCGCGGCAGGGCGCGCATCGCCTGGACCGGCGCGTCCGGCACGAAGCTGGCGCGCACCAGCCCGTGGGCGAGCAACTCGGCCAACCAGGTCGCGTCCGCCACGTCGGTCTTGCGGCCCGGCACGCTCTTCACATGCGCCGCGTTGGCCAGAACCAGCGTGAGATCGCCGTCCGACAGCACGTGCCAGACCGGCTTCCGGTACACTCCGGTCGCTTCCATCACGGCATGGGTGCAGCCGCACTCGGCCAACCAGTCACTCAGGGCCAGCAGCCCAGGCGTGGTGGTGTCGAACCGGCGCACCTCGCTGCGGACCCCGCCCGGCTCAGCGGGCCGGACCGCCGCCACGACGCTGTCCTTGTGCACGTCGAGACCCGCGCAGCGCGGGTGGAGAACGTCCATCGCTCCCTCCCTCCTCGCCGCCGGCGCAGGACGCCCCGGATGCAAACTCTAGGCGGCGCGCTCCCGGACCTCGCGGCCCATGGCGCAATCGGGGGTGCTTCAGGCGTCCCGGATCCAACTGATACGCGGGCTCGTACGCACCATGACGAAACCGACCTCTCCGCCGACGGACCCCGCCAGCCTGCCACAGGTTTCATCCGCGGCGGGTCGGCTGTTCCGGTGGGAAACTAATGCCAACCGCCCTTGATGCTGACCGATGAAAGCTGGCCACCGCCCTGAACAGGTCAGGGACGGACAGGTCATCATC
>DASQNQ010000137.1:0-8647 GCA_035644895.1 Acetobacteraceae bacterium
GAGCGCGCCGGCGCCCTCCAACGCGAAGGCGCCCTTCACGATGCCGCCGCGGAACGCAATGGACGGCGCCTCCCCAGCAGCAGCTCGGCGAGCGTTGTGCCCGCGAAGGGGTCGGCGGCGTCGGTCGGGTCGAAGGCCTCCGCGTGCAGGCCGCGCGGTCCACCATGCGGGCGGCACATGCGCCGGCAGGACCGTGTCCCGCGTGAGGGCTCATGAGACGGAACGGAGGTGTCAAGGAGCGGAGGGTCTGGGGCCCATCGCAACCCTGGGGAGTGAAGATGAGCCACGTCTGGAACCGCATCCCCGCTGAAGTCCGCAGCTGCATCCCTGGATCTGGCACTCGCCGAGCCGGAGCTGTCGACGCGCGAGTTGGCGGGGCGCCTCACCGAGCGGGACGGCTACCTCGTCTCGGAGGCCTCGGTCCGCCGCCTGCTCAAGGCACATGACCTGATTGCCAGCCCGACGTTTATCGCGGCCAAGGCGGCAGACGAGTTCCACACGAAGACCACGGTCCCGAGCCAGCTCTGGCAGGCGGACTTCACCTATCTCAAGGTCACCAGCTGGGGCTGGTTCTACACGTCTACAGTGCTGGATGACTTCTCGCGCTACGTGATCGCCTGGAAGCTGTGCACGGGCATGGCCGCGAGCGACGTCACCGACACGCTGGAACTTGCCTTGGCCGCGTCAGGCTGCGCGCAGGCACGCGTGCGTCACAGGCCGCGGCTGCTGTCCGACGACGGGCCAGGCGACATCTCGGCTGACTTTGCCGATTGGCTGGTCAGCAACGGCATGGATCACGTCCGTGGCGCGCCGTGCCAACTCCAGACACTCGAGAACCGCATCCTGCTCGAGCACGACGGCCTGCCCAACGAACTCGAGACCCAGGTCGCCGCATTCGCCGAGCATTACAACCATGAGCGCTCTCACGAGAGCCTGGGCAACCTGACCGCAACCGGCGTCTGCTTCGACCGAGGGCAGACCATCCTGCTCGAGCGTGAACGCAGCAAGCAGGACCATCCGGCAACGGCGCCTGCTGCACCGGAGCCGAGGCGCCTTGCCCGCAACCTAGATGGGCCAGATCCTCCGCCAGGCAGACCGCCGCATCGTCTCAAAGCACTCGACGACGGACACTCCGCGCCCCGATCAAGAGGAAGGAGCAGCCATCGATGCGGAGCGGCCCCGCCATGCCTCTGGACCGTTCGCTGGCGGATTCTTACGAAAGGTCCTGTAGTCCGCCCCAGCATGAGCGGTGCGCGGCGCGGCACGGCGTCAGGGCACGTCCACCGCCGTATGCGCGACGCAGTCGCCGCGCTCGACGCGGGCCGGGTGGCGCTGGCAGACCACCACGCCATCCGCCGCGAAGCGACACTCGAGCGGCGGGCGGGCCGGGTCGTCCACAAAGTGCACCCGCCCGCAGAGACCGCCCGCCCTCACCGCGTCGCCGAGCTCCGTCGCCGCCTCGAACACGCCGGCACCGGGGGCGTAGACGAAGTGGTCGCGCGTCGGCACCTCCATCATGCGCGTCGGCCGCGGCTCGGGCCTGCCCTCCACGATGCCCAGGTGGCGGAGCAGCCGCTCAAGCCCGTCCTCGACGATGGCGAGCCCGCGGCGGCTCAGGCTGCCGCCGCCGCCGAACTCCCCCCCGAGCGCCGGGACGCCCCGCCGCATCGCCGCGTGCGGCGAGAAGCGCACATCCGACCCCGCGCGCCACACCAGGGAGACCGGCGCGGCGAAGGCGCGCAGCGCGGCGAGCCCGCGCTCATGCACGGCCGGGTCAGGGCCGGCATGGGTCGAGGCGAACTGCATGTAGGCAAGCGAGCCGCCGCCCGAGTGCAGGTCGTGGAACAGGTCGGCCAAGGGGAACAGCACGCTGTCGATGTAGTGGGCGATGGCGCGCGTCGGCGTGCCGTGGGGTTCGCCCGGGAAGGACCGGTTGAGGTTCCCCTCGTCGATGGGCGAGGTGCGGGTCCCCGCCATCACGGCCGGCAGGTTCGCCGCGGGCAGGATGATGACGCGGCCCCGGATGCGCTCCGGCCGCAGTTCCCGGATGAGGTTGCAGAGCGCGACCTGGCCCTCGTACTCGTCGCCGTGGTTGCCGGCCATGAGGAGCGCGGTCGGGCCAGGACCGTTGCGGACCACCGCGGCGGGAATGGCGATGGTGCCGTAGGCCGAGCGCGTGACCGAGTGGGGCAGGTGAAGCCAGTCCACCTGCCGGCCGTCCCGCTCGTAGTCGAGCCGGGTCCAGATCAGCGTTCGCTCCGCCATGGCGGCAGCTTCCCCCCTCGTCGTCTCGGGCCGGCAGCATGCTCGCGCAGCGGTGTGCCTCCCGTCCAGCGCCGACGTTGCGCGCCGTGCGGCGGCATGGTCTGCTTCGTTCCGGGAAAGACCCGGGGGGCTGCCGGATGCGCCTGTTCGCCGCGACCATCGCGACCGAGACCAACACCTTCTCGCCCCTGCCCACGAGCCTGGCCGCCTACCAGGAGGGTGTGTTCCTCGCGCCCGGCGAGCACCCGGCAGAGACGCCGCTGATGTGCACCGCGCCGCTCTGGGTCGCCCGCCGCCGCGCCGCCGCGGAGGGCTTCACCCTCATCGAGGGCTCCTGCTTCGCCGCCAGCCCCGCCGGCACGACGAACCGCGCCGACTACGAGTGGATGCGCGACCGCATCCTGGCCGAGTGCCGCGCGGCCATGCCGCTCGACGGCGTGCTGCTCGGCCTGCACGGCGCGATGGTCGCGCATGGCTACGAGGACGTCGAGGGCAATGTGATCGAGCGTGTGCGGGAGATCGTCGGGCCCGGCTGCGTCATCGGCGTGGAGCTCGATCCGCACTGCCATCTGACCGTCAAGCGGGTCGGTCTGTCCGACGTGGTGATCCTCTACAAGGAGTTCCCGCACACCGACGTCGTGGAGCGGGCGGAGGAGGTGCTGGACATCGTGCTGCGCACCATCCGGGGGCAGGTGAGGCCGGTGATGTCCCTCTACGACTGCCGCCAGATCGGCAGCTACCCGACCACACTGCCGCTGATGCGCGCCTTCGTTGACAAGGTGAAGGCGCTGGAGGGCAGGGACGGCATCCTCTCCATCTCGATAGGCCACTGCTTCCCTTATGCCGATGTGGCCGAGCTGTCCGGGCGCGTCCTTGTGGTGGCCGACGGGGACAAGGCGAAGGCGGATGCGATGGCCCTGCGCATCGGGGAGGAGTTCGTCTCCATGCGCGGACGGACCGCGCCGGAGTACATGGGCGTCGAGGAGGGCTTCGCGGCCGCGCGTGCCCACAACGGCGCGCCGGTGGTCGTCGCCGACCCCGCGGACAATGCCGGCGGCGGCGCCCCGTCCGACAACACCACCATGCTGCGCACGCTGATGGCGATGCGGGCGGAGGGCGCCTGCCTCGGCCCGATCTGGGATCCGGTCGCCGTGCGGCTCTGCTTCGATGCGGGGGAGGGGGCGGAGTTCCCGCTGCGCCTCGGCGGCAAGACCGGCCCGGCCTCCGGCCCGCCCGTCGATGCCCTGGCCACCGTCCTCGCGCTGCGGCGCGCCTGCTGGCAGAGCTTCGGCCCCACCCGCGTGCCGCTCGGAGACTGCGCGGCGGTGCGCGTCGGCGGGGTGGAGGTGGTGCTGATCTCCAACCGCACCCAGGCACTCGGTCTCGAACTGTTCCGCAATCTCGGGATCGAGCCGACGCAGCGGAAGATCGTGGCGGTGAAATCCACGAACCACTTCATGGCGGCCTTCGGACCGGTCGCGGACAGGGTGATCTATGTCGATTCCGATGGACCGCTGAGCCGCGACTACCGGAAGATCCCCTACACGAAGATCCAGAGGCCGATCTGGCCGCTCGACGAGGTGACGCAGCCCGGGCTCATTCTCTAAAAATCCGGGCAGAAGGAACGGGAGGCAAGGCAATGAGGACGACGCGACGCGACCTGCTGGCCGGCGCCGGTGCGCTGATGGCGGCCCCATCGGTGGCCGGGGCGCAGACCAGGCCCGGGCAGCCGCGGGTGGTCCGCGCGGTCATGCACGGCGACATCCCGACCTTCGACCCGATCTGGACGACGGCCAACATGGCCGCCTACCACGGCGGCATGGTGTACGACACCCTGTTCGGCACCGACGCGCAGTCGCGGCCGCAGCCGCAGATGGTGTCACGCCACAACGTCTCCGAGGACCGGCTGACCTGGACCTTCGAGCTGCGCGAGGGCCTGCGCTGGCACGACGGCACGGCGGTGACGGCGGCGGACTGCGTCGCCTCGGTCCGCCGCTGGGCGGCCCGGGACGGCGCGGGCCAGCACATGTTCCAGCGCGTCCGCGACCTGTCGGCGCGCGACGAGCGGACGATGGTCATGACGCTCTCCGAGCCCTACGGGCTGGTTCTGGAGGCGCTGTCCAAGACGTCCACCCCCGTCTGCTTCATGATGCGCAGGAGGGAGGCCGAGACGGACCCGATGCAGCGCATCACTGAGGTGGTGGGCTCCGGCCCCTTCACGTTGAACCAGGCCGAGACACGGGTGGGCAGCCGCTACGTCTACGACCGCAACCCGAACTACGTGCCCCGGCCCGAGGCACCCTCCGGCATCGCGGGCGGCAAGGTGGTGAAGATCGACCGGGCGGTCTACGTGAACATGCCGGACGTCCAGACAGCCGTCTCCGCCCTCCAGGCTGGCGAGGTGGAGTTCGTGGAGCAGCCCCCGATCGACGTGCTGCCGGGGCTGGAGGGCGACCGCAACATCCGGATCGAGGTGCTGAACCCGCTCGGCATCGTGGGCTGGATCCGGCTGAACTTCCTGCACCCGCCCTTCAACAACCCGAAGGTCCGGCAGGCCGTGCTGTGGGCGGTGAACCAGGAGAACCACATGCGGGCCACCTTCGTGGACCGCCGCTACTACCGGACCTGCGGCAGCCTGTTCACCTGCGGCACGCCGATGGAGAACGACGCGAACACGGAGTGGTTCACGCGCGGGCCGAACGTGCAGCGGGCGCGGCAGCTGCTGCAGGAGGGCGGCTACGACGGCCGGCCGGTCGTGCTGCTGCAGGCCACCAACATTCTCTACATGACGAACGCCGCGCAGCTGCTGGCGCAGGAGTTGCGGGCAATCGGCATGAACATCCAGGTGGCGCCGATGGACTGGTCGGGCGTGGTGCAGCGGCGGGCCGTGCAGGCGCCGCCGGACCAGGGCGGCTGGAACATCTTCATCACTTCGGCCGGCGGGCCGGCGGTGGGCAACCCCATCGCACTCGCCGGGCACGCCGCCACCGGTCCGCGCGGCTGGTTCGGCTGGCCGGAGGACGCGCGACATGAGGAGTTGCGCAACCGCTGGGCCGCCGCCGGCACTCCGGAAGACCGGCGGGCCGTGGCGCGCGAGATGCAGGAGAACGCCTGGAACTTCGTCCCGCACCTCTATTTCGGCCAGTGGACGCAGCCCGTGGCCCATCGCGGCACACGCGGCTGGCTGCCGGTGCCGGAACTGGTTCCGTTCTGGAACGTGGAGCGCGTGTGAGGCGCCCGGCGGCGCCGGGCCGGAGCGGCCGCGCTTGATCGCCTATGTCGTCCGCCGCCTGCTCGCGACCATCCCGGTGATGCTGGTGGTCGCGGTCAGCGTCTTCCTGCTGCTGCACCTGACGCCGGGCGATCCGGCGGCGGTGCTGGCGGGGGACAACGCCACCTCGGACCAGGTCGCGCAGATCCGCGCCCGCCTCGGACTGGACCAGCCGCTCTGGTGGCAGTTCGTGAACTGGGCCGGGCAACTGCTGCGCGGCGATCTGGGCGAGTCCCTGTTCTGGGGCCGCCCGGTGCTCGACCTCGTGCTGGAACGTGCCGAGCCGACGATCTCGCTCGCGCTCACCACCATCCTCGTCGCCGTCGTGCTGGCCGTCTCCCTCGGGGTGCTGGCAGCCTGGCAGGCAGGGTCGCTGACCGACAGGCTGGTGATGGGCTTCGCCGTGCTCGGCTTCTCGGTGCCGGTCTTCGTCGTGGGGTACGTGCTCATCTTGGTCTTCGCGAACAATCTGCGCTGGCTGCCCGTGCAGGGCTACACCCCCATCGCGGAGGGATTCGGCCCCTGGCTGGAGCGGCTGGTGCTGCCCTCGGTCGCCCTCGGCCTCGCCTATGTCGCGCTGATCGCGCGCATCACCCGCGCCGCCATGCTGGAGGTGCTGGCCGAGGACTACGTCCGCACCGCAAACGCGAAGGGCGTGGCGACGCGGCCCATGCTGCTGCGCCACGCGCTGAAGAACGCGGCGGTGCCGATCGTCACCGTGGTCGGCATCGGCGTCGCGCTGCTGATCGGCGGTGTCGTCATCACCGAGACGGTGTTCAACATCCCCGGCATCGGCCGCCTGGTGGTGGACGCGATTCAACGCCGGGACTACCCCATCATCCAGGGCGTCATCCTGGTTTTCTCGGCCGTCTATGTCCTGGTCAACCTCCTCGTCGATCTTTCCTACACCTTCTTCGACCCGCGGATCCGGTACTGAGATGAGCGAGGGGAGCCTCGCCGCGCCCGCGGCCGTCCAGCACCAGCCGGGGGCGTTGCGTCGCTTCGGCACCTTCGCAAGGCGCAACCCCACCATCGTGATCGGTGCGGCGATGCTGGCGGCGATGGTGGCGCTGGCCCTGCTTGCACCCTGGCTGACCAACGACCCGATGTCGGCGGCGCCGGTCGAGCGCCTGAGGCCACCCGACTTCTCGGACTTCTTCAACCCCGAGAAGCGCGACCGCTTCGGGACGGACAACCTGGGCCGCGACATCTTCGCCCGGACGCTGCATGGCGCGCGTGTCTCGCTTCTGGTCGGCCTCACCGTCGCCGCCCTGGCGACCACGATCGGTCTCGCGATCGGGCTGGTGGCGGGCTACTACCGGCGCGTGGACGCCGTGGTGATGCGGGTGATGGATGGGCTCATGTCGATCCCCTCGATCCTTCTGGCCATCGCGCTGGTGGCGCTGACGCGCGGCGGCTTGCTGCTGCTGATCGTCGCCATCACCGTCCCGGAGGTGCCGCGCGTGGTGCGGCTGGTCCGTTCCGTCGTGCTGGCGGTGCGCGAGAGACCCTTCGTGGATGCCGCCGTCTCCGTGGGATCGCGGTCGCGCAAGATCATCGTCCGCCATGTCCTGCCGCTGACGCTGGCGCCGCTGATCGTGCAGGCCACCTATGTCTGCGCCAGCGCGATCCTGATCGAGGCAGGGCTGTCCTTCCTCGGCGCGGGCGTGCCGCCGGAGATCCCGACCTGGGGCAACATGATCGCGCAGAGCCGGCTGTTCTTCAGCCGCGCACCCTGGCTCATCCTGTTCCCCGGCGCCGCGCTCGCGCTCGTCGTGCTGGCCGTGAACCTGCTCGGCGACGGGCTGCGCGACCGCCTCGACCCCCGCCTCGCGAGGCGGATGTGAGCGAGGTCGCCACCGCCCCGGCCGCCTCCGGTGCCACCGCCGCACCGATCCTGGCCGTGGAGGATCTGCGCACCCACTTCTTCACGCGGGACGGCGTCACGCGCGCTGTGGACGGCGTGAGCTTCACGGTGGCACCCGGGGAGACGCTGGGCGTGGTGGGAGAGTCGGGCTGCGGCAAGTCGGTCACCGCGCTGTCCGTCATGCGCCTGCTGCCGCCCCGCCTGGCACGGGTCGTCGGCGGCTCCGTCCGCTTCGAGGGGCAGGACCTGCTCGCGCTGGACGAGCGGGCGATGCGCCGCATCCGCGGCAACCGCATCGCCATGGTGTTCCAGGAACCCATGACCTCCCTGAACCCGGTGCTCACCGTCGGCGACCAGATCGCCGAGGCCGTGATGATCCACCAGGGCAAGGGCCGGTCCGACGCGATGCGCCACGCGGCGGAGATGCTGCGCCTTGTGCGCATCTCGGATGCGGAGCGGCGCGTGGCCGACTACCCGCACCAGTTCTCGGGCGGCATGCGCCAGCGCGTGATGATCGCCATGGCGCTCTCCTGCTCGCCGCGCGTGCTCGTCGCCGACGAGCCGACCACCGCGCTCGACGTGACGGTCCAGGCGCAGATCCTGAAGCTGATGCTGGAGCTCAAGCAGGCGACGGGGGCGGCGGTGATGCTCATCACCCACGACCTCGGCGTGATCGCGGAGACGTGCCAGCGTGTCATCGTCATGTACGCCGGCCGCGTCGTGGAGCAGGCGGAGGTGGTGGAGCTGTTCGACAGCCCGCTGCATCCCTACACGCGCGGCCTGATGGCCTCCATCCCGCGCATCGGGCGCGGACGACGGCGACGGCTCGCGGAGATCCCGGGCATCGTCCCCGATCTGCGGACTCCGATCGCCGGCTGCGCCTTCGCGCCGCGCTGCCCGCTTGCCGGGCCCCGCTGCTGGGCGGAGGCGCCGCCGCTCGACGAGCACCGCCCGGGCCACCTGGCAGCCTGCTGGCACGCGGGGGATGCGGCGTGACCGCCCCGGTGCTCGAGGTCTCGGACCTCGTGAAGCACTTCCCCGTGCAGCGCGGGATCCTGCGCCGCGCCGTCGCGCAGGTGAAGGCGGTCGATGGCGTGAGCTTCACCGTGGCGCCCGGGGAGACGCTGTGCCTGGTGGGCGAGTCCGGCTGCGGCAAGTCCACGGTCGCACGGCTTGCCCTCCGCCTCGCGGAGCCGACCGCCGGGACCATCCGCCTGGCCGGCGTCGACGTCACGCGCCTGACC
>DASQNQ010000138.1:0-11399 GCA_035644895.1 Acetobacteraceae bacterium
GCGGAGGGCACCGGCGGACGCGGCGGCCACACCTGGCGGTCGCGATGCCAGAGGCGCCCGCGCCGGTCAGCAGGGGCGCGGCACCGGAGGCAAGTCCAACCGCGCCAAGTTGGCCCACCCAGCCCTTTCGGTCCCGGAGTATGGTCGGACGCATGAGGGATCGTTGCGGCCGATGCGAGGTCGGGGGGCGGCAGCGGACTCCCGCGTCGAGCCGGGCGCATCACCACCGACCGGTGCGACCGGCTGAAGCGCCGGCCCGGCCCGGCCCAGCGCAGCCACCACGTCGGGCCGCATGCACACCTCCGCTGCCGTGGCGAGCGCATCACATGCGGCAGATGTCGCGACGGGTGGCGCCCCTTTCCCCGCCGCTCCAGGTGGGGTGGTGGCCGCAACCTTCGGGCCACCCTATCTAGCCCCATCAGACAATCAGGTTCCGCATCTTGGCCGACCCCACCAGCCCCTCCGCCACCCCTGCCTTCCTCAACCATGAACGCCCGCCCGTGCCCGACCTGGTCGTGCCGCGTGGCGTGCAGCCCTTCCATCTGAATGCGCGCCCGGTGCGTGGCCGCCTCGTGCGGCTCGGTCCGCTGGCGGAGGCGCTGGTCGGGCGGAGGGAGGAACACCCGGCCGTCCAGCGCCTGCTGGCCGAGGCGCTGGCCCTGACGGCGGCCTTGGCCACAGCGCTGAAGTTCCGTGGCTCTTTCTCTCTTCAGGTGAAGGGGGACGGGCCGGTCACCATGCTGCTCGCCGACTGCACGGAGGCCGGAGCGCTCCGGGGCTATGCGAGGGCCGAGCCGGAGCGCCTCGGCGCGCTGCTGGCGGAGGCGCCGGAGCCCGGGGCGGCCGCGCTGCTCGGCTCGGGCTACCTCGCCTTCACCTGCGACCAGGGCCCCGACATGGACCGCTACCAGGGCATCGTCGCGATCGAGGGCGAGACGCTTGCCGAGATGACCGGCACCTACTTCCGGACGTCTGAGCAGCTGCAGAGCCAGGTCTACCTCGCGACCGGGCTTGGCCCCGATGGCTGGCGGGCCTCCGCCCTCGTGCTCGAGCGGGTGGCTGCCGAGGGGGGGATCGGGGCCGAGGTGGGCGGTGCTGAGCATGACGAGGCATGGCGCACGGCGCTTGCCCTGGCCGGCACGGTGCGTGACGAGGAGCTGCTGGACGACACCCTGCCGGCGGACCGCCTGCTGCACCGCCTTTTCCACGCCGAAGGGTTGGCGGTGGACCGTCCGCGGGCGCTCGCCTATGGCTGCCGGTGCTCGCGCGCGAAGCTGGCAGGCGTGCTGGAGGGCTTCGGCCATGACGACCTCGACCACATGGTCCAGGACGGCGCCATCACCATGACCTGCGAGTTCTGCAACGTGGACTTTCGCTTCGACCGGTCGGAAATCCGTGGCGCCACGGGCGATGGCGGGGCGTCGGCCGGGTAGCAAGCGGCGCGGAACCGCGTAGGATCGGCACCGGAAAGGGTCACCTTCGCATGCCAACGCGCCGCCTGGTTCTGCTGATGCCGCTTGCCGCCGTCGCCTGCGGCCGGCGGGAGCCCGAGCCCGTGGCCGCCCTTCCGCCGCTCGTCACCGGCTACGGCCACCTGACGCCGCTGCGGCTGAACGTGGCGGAGGTGCAGGTGCCGGAGCCCCTGCCGGGCGCGGTGATCGTCCAGGGCGTGGCCCCGCTCAGCCCCGCACAGGAGATGCGGCGCATGGCGGAGGAGCGCCTGATCCCTGCAGGCGCCTCCGGCCAGGCCCGCTTCCTTGTGGAGCGCGCGCGGCTG
Source organism: Acetobacteraceae bacterium (assembly GCA_035644895.1). Taxonomy (GTDB): domain Bacteria; phylum Pseudomonadota; class Alphaproteobacteria; order Acetobacterales; family Acetobacteraceae; genus Falsiroseomonas. The sequence continues at coordinate 1,778 of DASQNQ010000138.1, forward strand.
CTCAGGGAACGCTTGCCGACCACCGGCGGGCTTGCAGGTGCGCTGCGCACGGAACAGTCCGAGCGCCTGACCTGCGACATGCTCTGCCGCCTCGACATCGTTTCGGCAGATGGCGATGCGACGGCCTTCATCGAGGCCGGGGCTCGCCGGAGCCGAACCCTGGAGGAGGGCGCCTCGCCGGCTGCGCTCTCCCGCGCCGCAGAGGAGCTGGTGCGGCAGACGATGGACGAGCTCAACGTGGAGCTGGAGTTCCAGGCACGCCGGAACCTGCGCGACTGGCTGCTGGCCGCTCCCACCCCGGCTGCGGAGGCCGCGCCGCAGCCGGTCGAGCGCGAGGACTTGCCGCGGCCATGAGGAGGTAAAGGCATGTCCGTGCGTTTCAGCAACCCGGAGGGGGTCCACGCGCCGGCCTCCCGCTACTCCCATGCCGCGCTGGTTGAGGGCGCGTCGCGCCGGCTGGTCGTGTCGGGCCAGGTCGGCGTCGCGCCGGACGGCACCGTGGCGGCGGGGGCGGAGGCGCAGGTGGATCAGGCGCTGGCCAACCTCGGCACCATCCTGGCCGCGCACGGGATGGGGGTGACAAACATCGTGAAGATGACCGTCTTCCTGACCGATGCCGCCCTGGTGGGCGCCTGGCGCGCCCGGCGCACGGCTTGGCTCGGCGAGCACGCGCCGGCCAGCACGCTGCTGGTCGTGGCAGGACTCGCGGATCCGCGCTTCCTCGTCGAGGTGGAGGCCGAGGCGGTGGCCTGACCGCCCCGGCCGTGTGGCGTCAGCCCTCGGCCGGGCCGCGGGGCGAGCCGATCATCGCCAGGAACTCGCGCCGCGTGGACGGGTCGTCACGGAAGGCGCCGAGCATGCGGCTCGTCACCATCGTGACGCCCGGCTTGTGGACGCCGCGCGTCGTCATGCACTGGTGCGCGGCCTCGACCACCACGGCGACGCCCTTCGGCTTCAGCACGTCGGAGAGCGTGTTCGCGATCTGCGCCGTCAGCTTCTCCTGGATCTGCAGGCGCTTGGCATAGGCGTCCACCACGCGGGCGAGCTTGCTGATGCCGACCACGCGCCCGTCCGGGATGTAGGCAACATGGATGCGGCCGAGGATCGGCGCCATGTGGTGCTCGCAGGTGCTCTCGAGCCGGATGTCGCGGAGCACGACCATCTCGTCGTAGCCGTCCGTCTCCTCGAAGGAGCGGGCGAGCAGCTCGACCGGGTCCTCCTCATAGCCGCAGAACCACTCGCGGTAGGCGCGGGCGACGCGCGCGGGTGTGTCGGCCAGGCCCTCCCGGTTCGGGTCGTCGCCGGCCCACAGCAGCAGCGTGCGGATCGCGGACTCCGCATCCTCCCGCGTCGGGCGGGGGAGGGCAGAAGCGGTGTCTTCGGCGAGCTCCCGCCTGGGCGTCTGAATGTTCACCTTGTTCGTCTTCCTGGCGTCATGGGTGCGGCGGTCAGGGTGGTCCGCGCCGCCGCGTCACGGCGCCTTCCTCTGACGCCGGATGTGGGGTGGCCTGCCGGAAGCGCAACGTCCGGGCAGCCATGTGTCCGCCGCAGGTGGGGCGGGGAGGCGGGTGGCTCAACCCCGCCCGCCTCAATGAACGCGGCTGGTGGGCAGGTGGGGGCTGTCCAGGCTGAAGGCCGGGATCTCCACGTCGAAGGCCTCGCCCGTGCCGACGATCTGCATGTGGTAGGCGCCCCGCATGAAGCCGGATGGGGTCGGAAGCGGCGTGCCGGAGGTGTATTCGAAGCTCTGCCCCGGCTCGAGCACCGGCTGCTCTCCCACCACCCCCTCGCCATGCACCTGCTGCGTGCGGCCGAGCGCGTCGGTGATGTGCCAGCTTCGCTTCAGAAGCTGGACGGTCTGCTTCCCCTCGTTCGCGATCTCCACCCGGTAGGCCCAGACGAAATGCGCCCGATCCGGCTCCGACTGATCCGCCAGGAAGAAGGCGCGGACCGAAACGCGGATCTGCCGCGTGGTGGCAGTGAAGGCCTCCCGCATCGCCTCCTCCCCCTTCAGCCGCGCCGGAGCGCCACGGCAAGGCCGGCGCCCATCAGCACGGCGCCGCCCGTACGGTTGAAGACACGGCGCACAGCCGGGCGCCGCACCGCGCCGGAAATTCGGCCGGCGAGCACCGCATAGGCCGCCGCATTCGCCGCCGCGAGGGCAACGAAGGTTGCGACCAGGATGACGGCCTGCGACAGGAAGGGTCGCGCCGGATCGACGAATTGCGGCACGAAGGCCACGAAGAAGGCAATGCCCTTCGGGTTCAACGCGGTGACGACATAAGCCTGGCGCATCGCCTGCCGGGGAGGCAGCGGCGCCGCCGCCTCCGACCCGACCGGTGCGCGCCAGAGCTTCACGCCGAGCCAGACAAGATACGCTGCCCCCGCCCACTTCAGCATCGTGAAAGCCGTCGCGGAGGTCGCGAGCAGCGCGCCGAGGCCTGCGAGCGAGAGCGTCATCGCCGTAAGGTCACCTAGCGCAACCCCCGCCACCAGCGGAGCGGCATTGCGGGCGCCCCCGCCCAGCGCCTGTCCGACCACGAGCAGGATCGTGGGGCCGGGGATCAGCAGCATCGCCGTCGCCACGGCGAGGAAGGCAAGCCAGGTCTCGAACGCCATGATCGGCGCCTCCGGTCAGAAGCGGCGACGATCATGGCACGCCCTGCGGTGACGGGAAGAGGCCTGCAACGGCTCGGTCGGGCTGACCGGTCCGCGTTTCAGCGTGTCCGCCGGGGCACCTCGGGCAGCAGGTCGAGCAGGCTGCCCTCGGCCTCCGTGGCCGCCTCCGGTTCCGCGGCCTCCTTTGCCTTGCGGGCGCGGCGAGGCTTCGCGGGCTCCTCACTGGCAGGCGCGGGCGCGTCCTCGATCCCCACCAGCGGGCGCCGCGTCGGCGCCCCGGCAGGCGCGAGGGTGTCCAGCGCCTCGGACAGGTCCTCCACCAGGTCGGCCACGTCCTCCAGCCCGACGGAGAGCCGCACGGTGCCGTCCGTGATGCCGAGGCGCGCCCGCTCCTCCGCGCCCACGCGCATGTGGGTCGTCGTGGCGGGATGCGTCACGAGGCTCTTTGCATCACCGAGGTTGTTCGAGACGTCGATCAACGCGAGCGCGTCCAGGAAGCGGAACGCATCCTCCTTGCCGCCCCGGATGTCGAAGGTGACCAGCGTGCCGCCGGCCGCCATCTGGCGCTTGGCCAGTCCCTGCTGCGGGTGGTCCGTGCGGAACGGGTAGAGCACGCGCGCGACCTCCGCCCGCTCGCCCAGGAAGTCGGCGATGGCGGCGGCCGAGCGGCACATCGCCGGCAGGCGCAGGTGCAGCGTCTCCAGGCCCTTCAGGATCACCCATGCGTTGAAGGGCGAGATGGCGGGTCCGGTGTTGCGCAGGAAGGGCTGCAGCGTGTCCTCGACCCACTTCCGCCGCCCCAGCACCGCGCCGCCCAGCACGCGGCCCTGGCCGTCCATGTGCTTCGTGCAGGAGTAGACGACGACGTCCGCGCCGAACTCCATTGGCCGCTGCAGCAGCGGCGTGGCGAAGACGTTGTCCACCACGACGATCGCGCCCGCCGCATGCGCCATGTCGCAGACGGCCGCCATGTCCACCAGCTCGAGCATCGGGTTCGACGGCGTCTCGAGCAGCACGAGGTTGGTCGGCTTTGACAGCGCCGCGCGCCACTGGTCCAGGTCCGTGCCGTCCACGAACTCCGTCACGATGCCGAAGCGCGGCAGCAGGGTGGAGACGATCCAGTGGCAGGACCCGAACAAGGCGCGCGAGGCGACGACGCGGTCGCCGGCGCGGAGATGCGCCATCATCGCCGCATGGACGGCCGCCATGCCGGTCGCCGTGGCCCGGCAGGCCTCCGCACCCTCCAGGAGCGCCAGCCGCTCCTCGAGCATGGCGACGGTGGGATTGCCGAAGCGGGAGTACTGGTAGTGCGCCTCCGTGCCGAGGAAGGTCGCCTCGGCCTGGCCGGCGCTGTCGTAGACGAAGCCGGATGTGAGGAAGAGCGCCTCCGAGGTCTCGTCGAAGGAGGACCGCATCTGCCCGCCGCGCACCAGGCGCGTCGCGGGGCGCAGATGGCGGCTGGGGCGGTCGGTGGGCGGGTTGGCCATGGGGCAGGGCACCTTCGGCGCACGGAAGTGGCGTCCGGCCCCTGAACGGGGCGCCCCTTGCGGGGTGCGGGACGGCGGTCCCGCGGCCGTTTAGCGCGGTTGTTTCGCCTCGCCGCAAGCTGGCCGGACAAATCGCGAGGGGCGGCGCGCCCGGTGAGGCACCCCGCCGGGCGGAGGCTTAGGGCGAGCCACCCCACGGGGTCAAGGCGGCTTGCCGAAGCCGGGCAGCAAGATTAAGGTTCCGCCCGTGCCTCCGGCTGCGGGCGTAGTTCAGAGGTAGAACGTCAGCTTCCCAAGCTGAATGTCGGGGGTTCGATTCCCCCCGCCCGCTCCACCCTTTCGGCGTAAGCTGGGCTCGTCAGGCCCGGTGGCGCACCACGCCGCCGACCACCGTCGCCGTCACCTTGGTACCTGCGATCTCCGCCGGGTCACCCTCCAGCACGTCCCGGTCCAGCACGATCAGGTCGGCCACCTTGCCCCGCTCCAGCGAGCCTTTCTCGCCCTCCTCCCGCTGCGCCCAGGCGCCGAGCCAGGTGTAGGCGCGAACTGCCTCGGCGGGCGTCACCGCCTCCCGCGCATCGAGGTCGGCGCCCGATTGCGTGCGCCGTGTGACCATCGCGGCGATGGCCGTCCAGGGCGAGACGCGGCAGACGGCGAAGTCCGAATGACCCGGCGCCGGGACGCCGGCGTCGATCAGGCTGCGGTGCGGCCACATCCAGCGCATCGCCGCCTGGCCGCGGTTGGCGACATAGGCCTCGCCAAGCTCGTCCATGAAGCCGGTGGCGGAGCTGTCCACGAAGCCGCCGCGACGCAGGCGCTCCAGGATCGGCGGCGTGACGTAGCAGCAATGCTCCACCCGCATCCGGTGGTCGGCGACGGGGTAGGTGGCCAGCGCTGCCTCCATGACGTCGAGGGCGAAGTCGATGCCGCGGTCGCCCACGCCCTCGATCATCACCTGCAGCCCGGCCCGGTGCGCCTCCGTCGCGCGGCGCGTCAGGTCCTCTCGGTCATAGAGCAGCATGCCGGTGTTGGGCTGCGGCTCGCCGGGGACCGGCGTGCCGACATAGGGCTCCCAGTAGGCGGCGGTGCGGCCGGAGGTGGAGCAGTCCGGGCACCATTCCACGCCGACCAGGCGCAGCCACTCATCCCCGAAGCCGGAGCGCAGGCCGGCGCCGATCAGGTGGGGGATCAGCCCCTCTTCCCGGCCGGAGGCGATGATGCCCATGCGCATCCGCCACCGCCCGTCGCGGCGCATGTCCTGGTAGGCGCGGATGGCGCGGCTCGGCGTGAGGGAGTTGGCGACGGAGGTGATGCCGGCGGCGAGGCAGGCGTCCTGCACCATCTCCATGCCCTCGGCGATGTCGCCCTCGGTGTCCTGGCCATGGACGGCGTTGAGGAAGACATGCGCCGCCGTCTCCCGCACCAGCCCGGTCAGGCTGCCGTCGGGCAGGCGGTCGAAGCGGCCGAAGGGTGGGTCGGGGCTGTCCGCGCCGACGCCGCAGGCCGCGAAGGCGGCGCTGTTCGCGAGGCCGAGGTGACCGTCGGTGCGCAGGATGAAGACCGGCCGGCCGAGGCTGGCCGCGTCCAGCTCTGCGAGCGAGGGGTAGCCGCCGCTCTGCCGCTCGTTCAGCCGGTAGAAGGCGGCCCAGCGGCCCGGCGGCAGGGCGGCGCAGCGGTCCCGGATGGTGCGCAGCAGCTCCTCGCGCGAGCGCACGCGGTCGGGCGAGACGAGCGTCCAGGTGCGCAGCCGGATGGCGTAGGCGTCCGGATGGGCGTGGCTGTCCACGATGCCGGGCAGGACGCGGCGGCCCTCCGCATCCAGCACCGCCGTGCCTGGCCCGACCAAGTCGCGGAGGGCGGCGTCGTCGCCCAGCGCCACGATGCGCCCGTTCAGCGCCGCGAGCGCCGTGCAGGTGGTGCCGGCCGCGTCCATCGTCGCGACGCGGCCGTTCAGCAGGATGAAGTCGGGCGCGGGCATCAGGCGGCCATCCTGTCCAGCCGGTCGCGCAGCCGGTACCAGCCGCCGATGACCGGCAGGAACCAGGGGTGGCCGCCATAGCCGGGCATGGTCGGGAAGGGCAGGCCGTCCAGCGCGAAGCGCTCATTCGCCGCGCCCGCCATCTTGAGGGCGGCGTTGTGGCCGAGCCATGTGGCCATGGCGACGCCGCTGCCCTGGCAGCCCGCCGCGTAGTGGATGCCGTCCTGCACGCCGATATGGGGGAGGTAATCGAAGGTGAAGGCGACGTTGCCGTTCCAGGCATGGGTGATGCGCAGCTTCGCCGTCTCCGGGAACACGGCGGCCATCTGCGCGTGCAGCACCGGCGCGGCCGCGACGGCATCCACCGCGCGGAAGGAGGCGCGGCCGCCCCAGAGGATGCGCCGCCCATCCGGCGAGGGGCGGAAGTAGTTCAGCACCCGCTTGCTGTCGCTGATCATCCGCCGCCCGGGGAACAGCCGGTCCACCATGCCCTCGGGCAGCTCCTCCGTGGCGATGATGTAGGAGGCGAGCGGGACCACGCGCCGCGCGAGCCAAGGCATCGCCGTGCCGCGCGGGTCGAGCGAGTAGCCGTTGGTGGCGACCAGCACCGTGTCGGCCCGCAGCTCGCCGCGGCTGGTGGCGATGCGCACGCCCGACCCCTCGTGCCGGATGCCCTGCACGCGGACATGGTCCACGAGCAGCGCGCCGGCGCGCTCCGCCGCATCCGCCAGGCCGCGCGCATACTTGCCGGGATGCAGGCTGCCGGTCGCCGCCGCCGTCATGCCGCCATGGTAGAAGTCGCTGCCCAGCGCCTCGTGCTGGCGCTCCCGCGGCAGCATCCGGGCGGGCAGGCCGGTCACCTCCGCCAGCCAGTCCACGCGCTGCGCCATGGCCGTGTAGTGGCCGGCGGACCAGGCGCCCACGAAGCGGCCGCAGCGGACATAGTCGCACTCGATTCCCTCACGCTGCAGCGTCTCCTCCAGGAACGGGAAGGACGCGGCGGCTGCGAGCGCGATGCGCCGCGCCTCCTCCGGCCCGTGCGCCTTCTGGAGACCGGCCGAGGCCACCTTCAGCCCGCCCGAGACCATGCCGCCGTTGCGCGAGGAGGCGCCCCAGCCGATGCGCTCGGCGTCCAGCACCACCACGCGGTGGCCGAGGCGCTGCAGGGTGAGCGCGGCGGACAGGCCCGCATATCCACCGCCGACGATCGCGACCTCGGCGTGATCGGGCAGGACGTTGTCGCGCGCGGGCGGCTCCGCCGCCTCCCACCACCAGGGACGCTGCTGGAAGCCTGGCGCGAAGATCTGATCGGGGGGCATTGCGGATCGGCGCGTCCCGCTGTTGACTACCCGCCAAGGTTCACGCCGGACGGCCTCCGGATCAAGTGGACCATGCGGGGCAGGGCGCCGACAAAGGGGAGATTCTCGATGCAGAGCTTCCAGCAGGACTGCGTTGACCTCGCGATGCGCAAGTACCGGCGCGGGGAGGTGGGGCGCCGCACGCTGCTCGCGGGCCTCGCGGCGCTCGGCGCCGTGCCGCTGATGGGCGGCGGCGCGCGCGCCCAGGCGCAGCGGCAGCTTGTCATGGTGAACTGGGGCGGCATCGCCAACGAGGGCTTCGGCCGCTTCTACGGCCAGCCCTTCATGGAGGCGAATGCGGGCGTGCGCGTGGTGCAGGACAGCACCGGCCCGTCGGCGGGCCGCATCCGGTCCATGGTCGAGAGCGGGCGCGTGACCTGGGACCTCTGCGACAGCTCCGCCTCCTCCTCCGTCGTGCTCGGGCGGCAGAACCTGGTGCAGCGGGTGGACTACTCCATCGTGAACCGGGAGCACGTCATCGGCCCCGGCTTCGCGCTGGAATGGGGCGCGGCACCCTACTCCTTCTCCTCCGTGCTCGCCTATGACAGTGCGAAGTTCCCGAACGGGGAGCCGAAGTCCTGGGCCGACTTCTTCGACCTGCGGCGCTTTCCCGGCACGCGCCTGATGCGGCGCGACGCGCTGGCCTCGCTCGATGCGGTGCAGATGGCGCTCGGCAAGGACCCGGCGAACCTCTACCCGCTCGACCTCCGCGCCTGCCTCGCAAAGGTGCGGGAGATCCGGCGCAACGCGGTGTTCTGGAACTCCGGCTCGGAGAGCGAGCAGTTCCTCCGCACGGGCGAGGCGGTGATGGGCCAGATCTGGCACACCCGCGCGAACGTCCTGAGCCGTGAGACGAACGGGCGCATTAAGTTCATCTGGAACCAGGGCCTGCTGCAGGCCGGCATCTTCGTCATCCCGCGCGGCAACGCGGGCGGGGAGCTTGCGCAGCGCCTGCTGGCCAGCATGCTTTCGCGCCCGGAGCCGCAGGTGGGCCTGCTGCAGTTCCTCGGCAACGGCCCGACCAACCCGGCCGCCGCCGCGCAGGTGCCGGCCGAGTTCCGCGCCGTGAACCCGACGGACCCGGACAATGCGCGCCAGCAGGTGGTGCTGAACGGCGTCTGGTGGGGCGAGAACTATCAGCAGGCCAACCAGGACTTCCTCGACGTGGTGACGGGCTGAGCCGTGCCTCTGCCTCCGCCCCCGGTTCGCCCCGACCCCGATCACGTGCCGACTGAGCGCGAGTTGCGGGAGGACCTGGCCGCAGCGTACCGGCTGGTCGCCCTGTTCGGCATGACGGACCTGGTGTTCACGCACCTGTCCGTCCGGGTGCCCGGGGCCGGCCACCGGTTCCTGGTGAACCCCTACGGGCTGCTGTTCGAGGAGATCACCGCCTCCTCCCTCGTCCTGGTGGACGCGGCAGGCGAGCCGGCGCAGCCGACATCCTGGCCGGTCAACCCGGCGGGGTTCGTGATCCACTCTGCCGTGCATCTCGGCCGGGCGGAGGCGAACTGCGTGATGCACACCCACACGCTCGCCGGCATGGCGATCGCGGCGCAGCAGGGGGCGCTGCTGCCGCTGAACCAGATGATGATGGAGTTCGACGGCCGCGTCGCACTGCATGGCTACGAGGGCGTGGCTGCGGACGACAACCTCTCCGAGCGCGAGCGCATCGTCCAGGACCTCGGCGACCGGCCCTGCCTCATCCTGCGCCACCACGGGCTGCTGACGGTGGGCCGCACGGTCGCGGAGGCCTTCTACTGGATGTACTACCTGGAGCAGTCCTGCCGGATCCAGCTCGCCGCGCAGTCCTCCGGCGCGCCGCTCGCCATCCCGCCGCCCGAGGTGGTGGCCCGCACGCGGGCACAGTTCTCCACCGGCCCGACCAAGGGCTGGCTGCCCTGGCAGGCGCTGCGCCGCAAGCTGGACCGCGAGCAACCGGACTACCGCGACTAGCCATGTCCCAGCCCGGCCACGCGCTCGCGCTGCGCGACGTGTCGAAGCGCTACGGTACCTTCACGGCCGTGGACAGCGTCTCGCTGCAGGTGGGGCAGGGGGAGTTCCTGACCCTGCTCGGGCCCTCCGGCAGCGGCAAGACAACCATCCTGATGTGCATCGCGGGCTTCGTGGCGCCGAGCGCCGGGGCCGTGCTGCTCGACGGGCGCGACATCACCGCCCTGCCG
>DASQNQ010000139.1:0-2799 GCA_035644895.1 Acetobacteraceae bacterium
TTCCCACCCAAACGAGCAGTGGAACTACGTGCTGCAGGGCCGGCTGCGTGTCTCCATTGAAGGTGAGCCCGACCGCATCGCCGGGCCCGGCACCCTCATCTACTTCGCGCCGAACGTCGTCCACGCCACGGTCGCGCTGCCGGAGGAGGATGTGGTGTTCTTCGTCGTGAAGGACACATCCCACGGCATCATCGGCCGCGCCGCCGATGGCACCGAGGCGGGCGGGCACTTCGACCCGGGGTTCCGCTGACCCTGCAGATCTGCACGGCCTTCACGTTCGAGACCGGATGGCGCGTGCCTGCGGTGTCCGACGTCAGGGCTCGTGAGACGGAACGAGGCTGTTGAGGAGCGGAGAATTTGGGGCCCATCGTACCCACTGGGGAGTGAAGATGAGCTCCGAAGCCTCCACCCCGGCCGCCAGGGCCGGGAGCAGCGTAAGGACGCCCGCCGAGCAGGTGGTGCGTGACATCCGGCGCGCCACCCGCAAGCACCACTCGGTCGAGGACGAGATCCGGATCGTGCTGGAGGGCCTGCGCGGCGAGGGCACCACCGAGGGCCGGTACTCCAATTGGCCGAAGGACTTCCTCGGTTCGGCGCATGAGCTCAAGGCCCAGGTGGCGGCCTTCGTCGAGCACTACAACCACCAGCGCTGCCACGAAGGCCTGGGCAACCTGACCCCGGCCGACGTCTATTGCGGCCGGGGCCAGACCATCCTGCCCGAACGCGAACGCAGCAAGCGCCGAGCCATCCAGCAACGGCGCTTGCTGCACCGAAGCCGAGCCGCCCGACCTGCAACCTAGGTGGGCCAGATCCTCCGCTGGGCAGGCCGCCTCACCGTTCCAAAGCATGCGACGCCGGACAGCGTAGTGCATCCTGGTCGCGGCGCTCGGGACGCTGTCCTCCCCCTTCCCGCTGACCCCGCGGTGAGGGGCGGTGACGCAGCCCCATGTCCGCGGAACACGTTCAGGTGGGCGCGCCGTGATTGATCCTCGTGCAGTGCGGCCGGGCGCCGCGATCTGTCAGGATGGTGGACATGGTCAGACCCCAGCCGCCTGCTCGCCGGATCGGGCAAGTCGAACTCACCTTCTCCTGTCTGAACGCACTTCGCCGCCTTGGTGATCCGGTGGCGAAGGACCTGTCTGCGATCGCATGCGCAGGAAGCTGTGTCTTTCTGGCTTGCGACGAAGCGGCAGGCATTGAGCGGCTGACCAGAGGCGCTGACGGCCGCTACGGCGATCATCAGCACATCTCCCTCACCAACTTCTTCGACCTGCCGGGCGGGCCCGACGAGGAAATGGACATCGAAGGCCTCGCGGTCGCCGACGGCTATCTCTGGATCGTCGGGTCGCATTCGCTGAAGCGAAAGAAGCCGGAGGGCGAGGACGCCGGAGGTGCCGAGGCTCTGGCGCGCATGGAGGAGGTGGAGCGCGAGGCCAACCGGTTCTTCCTGGGCCGCGTGCCGGTGGAGGAGAACGTGCCCGGCGTTTTCGCCCTCCAAGCCAAGGTTGGTGACCGACAGACAGCCTGTCTGAGCACGGGTAAAGGCGGTGGCTTGGCCCGCTGGCTGCGCAAGGACCAGCACCTCGCGCCGTTCCTGAAGGTGCCGGCGAAGGAGAATGGCCTCGACATCGAGGGCATTGCCGTCCGCGGGGAACGGGTCTGGCTCGGGCTGCGCGGCCCCGTGCTTGGCGGCCACGCGGTGGTGCTCGACCTGGTACTGAAGGAGCCGAAGCGCGGCCGCCTGAAGCCGCGAGCGATAGGACCCGACGGGCGGCGCTACCGCAAGCATCTGCTCGACACTGGCGGGCTCGGGATCCGAGACCTGCGCCTCGATGGCGAGGACCTGCTGCTGCTGGTCGGGCCGACGATGGCGTTGGAGGGCACGGCCCATGTGCTGCGCTGGCATGGCGCAGTGGCTGACGAGACTGAGGGGATGATCCCGGCCCGGCGGCTCGAGCTCGTGGCGGACCTCCCCTATCGTCGCGAAACGGACCACCCCGAGGGGCTGGAGCTCTGGCCCGATGGGGGTAGCGGTGCGTTCCTGGTGGTCTATGACGCGCCAGGGCCGGAGCGGCTGGAGGCGAACAGCCGGACCGTTCGTGCCGACGTCCTCCGCCCGGCGTCGCTCGTTCCGCGCTGAGAACGCGGGCGGCCCTCGCGGTGGCCAGTGCGGGGGCGCTTAGGCATGGTGTTGGGCCGCCGTCGGGCATGCCCGGCGATACTGCCCTCAGCCAGAAGAAGAAAAGAACATGCTGCACTCCTCGACCATCTTCAGGAGCGCCCGGGCCATGGCTGCTCGCAAGGCCTGGGCGGCTCGTCCTGTCGTCGTCGAGTGGCGGCAGGGCGCGGCCGGCGAGGAGGGCGCCGACATCGATGAGCAGATCGACGAGCTGTGCGAGTAGCCCACCGCGGGGCATTGTCACGAATGCCGCCTCTGTCCGGAATGAGGGCGCTGGGTCAGGCTGGACGGATGGACCGGACGCCCGATCTGTATCGCTGCCGCCGCTTTCTTGGGGAAATCATCGCCCACGCGGTCTGGTCGTGTCACACGTTCAGCTTGAGCTTCCGCGCTGTCGAACTCCTCCTGGCCGAGCGGGGCGTGGTCCTCTCCTGCGAGAGCCTCCGGCGGTGGCGCCTGAAGTTCGGCGGCGGCGTCGCAGCCTGCCTGCGCCGGCGCCGGACGAGGCCGGGCGACGCCTGGGACCTCGATGAGGTGGTCCTGCGGATGAACTGCGTGCCGCACTAGCTCTGGTGCGCAGTGGACCAGCCCGGGGTCGTTCTCGACATCCTGGTGCAGGA
>DASQNQ010000140.1:0-10610 GCA_035644895.1 Acetobacteraceae bacterium
GAGCGCCGCTTCTGAGCGTATACCGGAGGGGATGATCGAGCCGCCTCGCCTCGTCGCCCTGGCTGCTGCCCTTCTATGTTGGAGCGGCGGCGTCCAGGCGGCCGAGGGACTGCCGGCCCGCGCCTCGGACTGGGCCGCAGCGTCCCAGCCCGTTGCGGGTCCCGCCCGCACCATCGGCGGGACCTCGCTCGGCTGCATCGCAGGTGCCGTGCCCCTGCCCGCAGAGGGGCCGGGCTGGCAGGCGGTGCGCCTCTCCCGCAACCGGAACTGGGGGCACCCGGAGCTGATCGCCTGGGTTCGGGGCTTCGCGGGCCGGGCCTCGGCCTCGGGCCTGCCCGACCTCTACATCGGCGACTTGTCCCAGCCGCGCGGCGGCCCCATGCCCTTCGGCCATGCCAGCCACCAGTCCGGCATCGATGTCGACGTCTGGCTCGACCTGCGCCCCAAGCCGCGCCTGCCCGCCGCCGCGCGCGAGAACCCGGACACGCCGAGCCTCGTCCTGTCGGACGAGAGCGGGGTGGACCCGGCACGGTGGACGGCGGCTCATGCGGCGCTCATCCGGATGGCGGCCGAGAGCCCGGGTGTGGACCGCATCCTGGTCAACCATGCGATCAAGCGACGCCTCTGCACCGATCACCGCGGGGCGTCCTGGCTCAGGCGCGTGCGGCCCTGGCGCGGCCACGACGCCCACATTCATGTGCGGCTTCGGTGCCCGGCGGGCAGCCCCGAGTGCCAGGAGGCGACCCCGCCGCCGCCCGGGGACGGCTGTGATGCCAGCCTGGACTGGTGGTTAACGGAGGAGGCACGTCGTCCACCGCGGCCGTCCTCGCCGCCCCCGCCACCGCGGCTCCCGGCCGCCTGCACCGCGGTGCTGCGCGCACCTTAGGCAGTTGCCTAGGTTCACGGCAGCCAGCGTGGCCGCCACGCCGCATCACCACCGCCCGGGCCCTGGCCCGGCTCTTGCGTGCAGGGGCACTTGCACCCGCGGCACGACATGGCCCACACAGCGCGAGCGGGGGCGCGCGCACCAAGGTGGGCCACAGCCTCTTTGCCTTTTGGAACGGTGACCTGATGGAGCGTCCTTTCGTCGAGATCAGCGACGTCGCCATGCGCTACGGCGGCGTCGAGGGGACGCTGGCCTTGCAGGGCACGACCCTGTCCGTCCGCAAGGGGGAGTTCGTCGCAGTGGTGGGCCCCTCGGGCTGCGGCAAGTCCACGCTCATGCGGCTGGTCACGGGCCTCTGGCCCTGCACGGCCGGCAGCGTGGTGGTAGCGGGGCACGAGGTCGCCGGCCCCCTTTCGGTGGCGGGCATGGCCTTCCAGAACCCGACCCTCCTGCCCTGGCGCAACATCCTGGACAACGTGATGCTGCCGCTGGAGGTCGTGGAGCCGCACCGTCGCCGGCTCCGCCGGGAGCGTGCGGCCTACGAAACCCGGGCCCGCGACCTGCTGGCCTCGGTCGGGCTCGCCGGGTTCGAGCAGAAGTTCCCCTGGCAGCTCTCGGGCGGCATGCAGCAGCGCGCCTCGCTCTGCCGCGCCCTGATCCACGAACCGGAGCTGCTGATGCTCGACGAGCCCTTCGGCGCGCTCGACATCTTCACGCGGGAGGACCTCTGGGCCGTGCTGCAGGAGGTCTGGATCCGTCGCCGGCCGACCGTCATCCTCGTCACGCACGACCTGCGGGAGGCCGCCTACCTCGCCGACCGCGTGCTGGTCATGTCCTCCCGTCCGGGGCGCATCATTGCCGAGCGGACCGTGCCCTTCCCGCGCCCGCGCACGCTGGAGACCACCTACGGCGCCGAGTTCCAGGCGCTGGTGCATGAACTGCGCGACCACATCAGCGCCGCCCGCCGGGGCGAGGAGGTGGTCAATGTCGCCTGACACCAACACCGTCGCCGTGAACGCATCCGCCCTGCCGCCGAAGGCCGCACAGCCAGACCCGACGCTCTCGCCCACGGCGCTTGCCCGGTTGGAGGCGATGGCCGCGGCCGCCCGGCGGCGGCGGCGGCTGCAGGCCTGGCTGCCCTGGATCGTGATCCTCGGCATGTTCGTGGTGTGGGAGATCGCCTGCAAGGGCTTCGAGATCCCGCCCTTCATCCTGCCCGCGCCGTCCGACATCGCGGCGAGCATGGTGAAGTGGTGGCTGCCCCTGCTGGAGAATTCCTGGCAGACCCTGATGACGACGCTGATCGGCTTCGCGTTCGCCATCGTCTTCGGCCTGCTGCTCGGAATCGCGATCGGCTCCTCCACCCTGCTGTATCACGGGCTCTACCCGCTGCTGATCGGCTTCAACTCCGTGCCCAAGGTGGCGGTCGTGCCGATCCTGGTGATCTGGTTCGGCATCGGGACCGTGCCGGCCATCATCACGGCCTTCCTCATCTCCTTCTTTCCGATCGTGGTGAACGTGGCGACCGGCATTGCCACCGTCGAGCCCGAGCTGCGGGACGTGCTGCGCGCCCTGGGCGCCAGGCCGTCCGACATCATTCGCAAGGTCGGGCTGCCGCGGGCGATGCCCTACTTCTTCGCCTCGCTGAAGATCGCGATCACGGTGGCCTTCGTCGGCTCCATCATCGCGGAGACCGTGGCGGCGAATAAGGGCATCGGCCACCTGATGATCCTGGCCTCTTCGCGCTTCGACGTGCCGCTGGTCTTCGCCGGGCTGCTCGTCACGGCGGTGATGGGCGTCGCCATGTACGTCGCCGCCGTGGCGATCGAGGAGCGGACGACCGGCTGGGCCATGCGCGGCCAGGACCAGCAGCAGGGCGTCCCCGGCGTCTGATCCGGCCCGGGCCGATCACACGCGCCTGATGCGGGCCGCGCCCGGGTTGCCCCGGCGCGCGGGCTGGCGCATCGGATGATCCATGATGGACAGGTTCGCATGACCGGCCCGGGCGCATGATCGGGGTCGATTGGGGCACCAGCTCCTTCCGCGCCTACCGCATGGCCCCGGACGGGTCCGTGCTCGACAGGAAAGATGCGCCACAGGGCATCCTGACGGTGCCCGAGGGTGGCTTCCCCGCAGCGCTCGAGGCGCAGATCGGCCCATGGCTCGACGCCGGGGAGCGCCACGTCCTGTGCTGCGGCATGGTCGGGAGCCGCCAGGGCTGGGTCGAGGCGCCCTACCTCCGCTGCCCGGCCGGCGCCACGGAGATCGCGGCGGCCACGATCCCCCTGCCCTTCACCCGCGCCGAGGCGCGGCTGGTGCCAGGCCTGATCACGGAGGACGCGGCTGGCGTGCCCGACGTGATGCGGGGGGAGGAAACGAAGCTCCTGGCCCTCGCCACCTTCCTGGGCGATGCCCCCGCGCGCGTCCTGCTGCCTGGCACCCACACGAAGTGGGCGACCCTCCAGGGCCGGCGCATCGCCGGGTTCACCACGCACATGACCGGCGAAACCTACGCCGCCCTCTCACGCCACACGATCCTCGCACGGACAGGCCGCGAGGGCCCGGTGCTGCCCGCCGCCTTCTCCCGGGGTCTCGCACGGGCGCGGCAGCCCGGCGGGCTGCTGCACCACCTCTTCGGCGTCCGCACCCTGCACCTTACCGGGCGGCTGGAGGAGGAGGAGACGCTCTCCTTCCTCTCGGGCCTGTTGATCGGCCACGAGGTCGCGGCCATGACGGCCGGCGGGCCCGTGGCCGGGGAGGTCCACCTGGCGGCCGCGCCCACCCTCGCCTCGCTCTACGCCCGGGCACTGGACGAGGCCGGCATCCCCCACCGCCTGCACGACCCGGACCTGGTCGCCGCGGGCCTCGCGCAGATCGCACGGAGCCTCTCATGGCTGTGACCCTGGCGGAGTGGCTGGCCCGCTGCCCGCTCGTCGCCATCCTGCGCGGCCTGCACCCGGACGAGGCGGTGGCGGTGGGCGAGGCGCTGGTCGCGGCCGGCATCACGACGCTCGAGGTGCCGCTGAACTCGCCCGAGCCGATCGAGAGCATACGCCGCCTCGCCGCCCGCTTCGGGGAGGACGCGCTGGTCGGCGCCGGCACGGTGACCGATCCGGCGGAGTGCGCGCGCATCGCGGGCGCGGGCGGGCGCCTCATCGTGACGCCGCACGCCGACCCCGCCGTGGTGCGCGCCGCGAAGGCGCAGGGGATGATCGCCGTGCCGGGCTTCTTCACCCCGGCGGAGGCATTCTCCCTGCTCGCAGCCGGGGCGGACGGGATCAAGCTCTTCCCGGCCGAGGGCGCCTCGCCCGCCATGCTGCGGGCCATGATGGCGATCCTCCCGCCTGGCACGCTGGTCCTGCCGGTGGGCGGAGTGGCGGCCGACAACATGGGGCCGTGGCGCGCCGCCGGCGCAGCGGGCTTCGGCATCGGGTCCTCCCTCTACAAGCCCGGCTTGACCGCGGCCGAGGTGGCGGAGCGGGCCGGGCGCCTCGTCGCCGCCGTTCGTTCCGCTTGAATCGCCGCCGCGCTCGCTCTAGGTGACGGCAGCGCGTCACGCCTGCCGGGCGGGGCGCCCAGGGAGGTAACACATGACCCAAGCGCCCGCCCGCCGCCGGCTGCTCATGCTCGGCGCCGCCGCAATGGCCGCGCCCGCCGTGCTGCGCATTCCGCGCGCGAACGCGCAGGAGGTCACGCTCCGCCTGCATCACTTCCTGCCCGCCGTGTCGAACGTCCACCGTCACTTCCTGATGCCCTGGGCGCAGAAGGTGCAGCAGGAATCGGGCGGACGCCTCCGCATCCAGATCTTCCCGGCCATGCAGCTCGGCGGCGCGCCGCCCCAGCTGTTTGACCAGGCGCGCGACGGCGTGGCGGACATCATCTGGACGCTGCCCGGGAACACGCCCGGCCGCTTCCCGCGCATCGAGGTGTTCGAGCTGCCCTTCGTCGCCCACAACCGCGGTGCCGTGAACGCGAAGGCGGTCTGGGAATTCTACGAGCGGCACATGCGGGATGAGTTCCGCGAGGTCCACCCGATCACCGTCTGGGCGCACGATGCCGGCGTGATCCATGCGAACCGGGAGGTCGCGCGTCTCGAGGACCTGCGTGGCCTGAAGCTCCGCTTCCCGACGCGCCAGGCGGGCGAAGCGCTGCGCGCGCTCGGCGCGGCCCCCATCGGCATGCCGATCCCGCAGGTGCCGGAGGCGCTGTCGCAGCGCGTCATCGACGGCGCCGTCGTGCCGTGGGAGGTCGTGCCCTCCATCCGCCTGCAGGAGTTGGTGCGCCATCACACCGAGATCCCGGGCAGCCCGACGCTCTACACGGCCACCTTCATCCTCGGCATGAACCGCGCCCGCTACGAGGGGCTGCCTGCCGACCTCCGCCAGGTGCTCGACGCGAACTCGGGTGCGATGGCCGCGGAGATGGCGTCCCGGGTGTGGGACGAGCAGGGTCCGCAGGTCCGTACCCAGGTGGAGCGTCGGCGCGACAACGCCATCGTCACCCTCAGCGCCGCCGAGAAGGAGCGTTGGGTCGAGGCGTGCCGCCCGGTGGTCGAGGCCTGGGTGGCCGGCACGCGTGAGCGGGGCTTCGACGGCGCGGCCCTGCTGGCCGACGCCCGAGCACTCATCGCGAAGCACGGCGGCGCGACGTCCTGAGCCACGCGGCCCGGCCGGCGCCACCAGGGAACGAGGCGCCAGCCCTGTCCGACACCCCCTCGCCACCCAGCGGCCCCATCGCGACCCTCGCACGCGCGCTGGCCGGCCTCGGCGGCGCTGCCCTGCTGGTCGCGACGCTGGTCACCACGATCAGCGTCGTGCTGCGCTGGGCAACGGGCCACCCCATCCGGGGCGACTTCGAGATCATCTCCGTCGCCTCCGGCGTCGCGGTATTCGGGTTCCTGGCCTACGGCACGCTGATGCGCGCCAACATCCTGGTGGACAGCTTCACCTCCTTCCTGCCGCGTCGGGTGAACGCCTTGGTGGATGCGGCCTGGATGCTCGTCTGGGCCGTGATCGCGGCGTGGCTGGCGGAGCGCATGGCGCTCGGCGCGCTCGACACATGGCGGAGCAACGGGCGCACGATCGGGTTGCTCGCCCTGCCCTACTGGTGGGCGGTCGCCTTCGGCGCCGTTGCCTTCGCCGCGACGGCGCTCGCGGCGCTGTGGCTGGCCGTGCGCTTCGGCAGGGCGCGCTGATGGCGCCTGAGTTCCAGCTGGCCGCCATCGGCTTCGCGGCGCTGCTCGGTCTCATCGCGCTGCGTGCGCCCGTGGGGCTTGCGATGCTGCTCGTCGGCATCGGCGGCTACGTCCATGTTCTCGACTGGACTGCGCTCGGCAACTACCTGAAGACGACGCCCTACCACCTGTTCGCCAACTACACGCTCTCCGTCATCCCGCTCTTCATCCTGATGGGCGCCTTTGCGGAGCGCGGCGGCCTGGCGCGCGACCTGTTCGCGGCCGCGAATGCGCTGGTCGGGCGGCGGCCGGGCGGCATGGCCATCGGCGTGATCGGCGCCTGCGCCTGCTTCGGCGCGGTGTGCGGGTCCTCGGTCGCCACGACCGCCACCTTCGGTCGCGCGGCGCTGCCGGAGCTGCGGCGCTACGGCTACGACCCGGGCTTCTCCGCGGGCACGGTCGCCGTCGGCGGGACGCTCGGCATCCTCATCCCGCCCTCCGTCATCCTGGTCGTCTACGCGATCCAGACGGAGCAGAACATCGCCAAGCTCTTCATGGCGGCGCTGGTCCCGGGGCTGATCGCGACGCTGCTCTACATGCTGACGGTGGCCGTCATCGTGCGCCTCCGGCCGGAGGCGGGTCCGCCGGGCGCGGGCATCTCGCGCGCCGAGCGGCGGGAGGCGTTCCTGAACGTGATCCCCGTGCTGCTGATCGCGGTCGTCGTGGTGGGCGGCATCTATGCCGGCGTTTTCACGCCGACCGAGAGCGCCGCCATCGGCGTCGCCGCGACGCTGCTCGTCGGGCTGGCGCGGCGCACGCTGAACCCGCGCCTGGTGCGCGACAGCCTGTTCGCCACCGCCGAGACCACGGCGATGATCTTCGCGATCCTGCTGGGCGCGGAGGTGTTCAACGCCTTCCTCGCGCTGTCCCAGGCGCCGGACCTGCTGGCCTTCTGGATCACGGACCAGGATTTTCCACCGTATGGCGTCCTGGTCCTGCTGCTGCTCGCCTATGTCGTCCTTGGCGCGGTGATGGACGAGCTGGCGATGATCCTGCTCACGCTGCCGGTGTTCTTCCCCGTCGTGACAGCCCTCGATTTCGGGCTGACGGCCGAGGAGACGGCGATCTGGTTCGGCATCCTGGTGCTGGTCGTGGTCGGCATCGGTCTGACGGCGCCACCCATCGGGCTGAACGTCTTCGTCGTCTCCGGCCTGGCGCGGGACGTGCCGATGGCACGGATCTACCGGGGTGTCCTGCCCTTCCTCGTCTCCGACCTGGTCCGGCTCGGGCTGCTGGTGGCGTTTCCCGCGCTCTCGCTCTGGCTGGTACAGGCCCTGACTTGACGCAGGCGCGGCCCGGCGGCACCCACAGCCCGAGAGAACCAGGCAGCCAAGGGACGCCCGACATGGCCGAGGCCTTCATCTGCGACGCCGCCCGCACCGCGATCGGCCGCTACGGCGGCGCGCTGAAGGAGGTGCGCACGGATGACCTGGGCGCCGTCCCGATCCGGGCGCTGATGGAGCGCAACCGCGGCGTGGACTGGGAGGCGCTGGAGGACGTGGTCTATGGCTGCGCCAACCAGGCCGGCGAAGACAACCGCAACGTCGCCCGCATGGCCGCCCTGCTGGCCGGGCTGCCGCAGGGGATCGGCGGCAGCACGGTGAACCGCCTCTGCGGCTCGGGGATGGATGCGGTCGGCATCGCGGCGCGCGCCATCAAGGCCGGGGAGGCGGAGTTCATGCTGGCCGGCGGGGTCGAGAGCATGACACGCGCCCCCTTCGTCATGGGCAAGGCGCATGAGGCCTTCTCCCGCACCGCGGAGGTCTACGACACCACCATCGGCTGGCGCTTCGTCAACCCGCGCATGAAGGCCGAGTTCGGCATCGACAGCATGCCCGAGACCGCCGAGAACGTCGCGCAGGACTTCCAGGTCTCGCGCGCCGACCAGGACGCCTTCGCCCACCGCTCCCAGCAGCGGGCGGGCCGCGCGATGGCGGAGGGCCGCTTCGCCGAGGAGATCGTGCCCGTCACCATCCCGCGCCGGCGGGGCGACCCGGTCGTGGTCACGCAGGACGAGCACCCCCGCCCCGACACGACGCCCGAGCAGCTGGCGAAGCTGCCGACCCCCTTCCGGAGGGACGGAGGCTCCGTCACCGCCGGCAACGCATCCGGCGTGAACGATGGTGCCTGCGCCATCCTCGTCGCGTCCGAGGCGGCAGCGCGGCGCCACGGCCTCGCGCCGCGTGCCCGCGTGCTGGCGATGGCGACGGCCGGCGTGCCGCCGCGCATCATGGGCATCGGCCCGGCGCCCGCTACCAGGCGGGTGCTGGAGCGGGCCGGGCTGAAGCTCTCGGACATGGACGTGATCGAGCTGAACGAGGCCTTCGCCGCGCAGGCGCTCGCCGTGACGCGCGACCTCGGCCTTCCGGACGATGCGGAACACGTCAACCCGAACGGCGGCGCGATCGCGCTCGGGCATCCGCTCGGCATGTCGGGCGCACGGCTGGTGCAGACCGCGGTGGCGGAGCTGCACCGCAGGCGGGCGCGCTATGCCCTGACCACCATGTGCATCGGCGTCGGCCAGGGCATCGCGATGGTGCTGGAACGCGTCTGATTCCCGCCCCCGGTTGAATCACGTGTTTGCGCCGGCCGGCGCCGCCACCAGCTTCATGCCACCCACGCGACGACCCGCGGCGATGCACGGGAGAGCCTGATGTTCCTGAACCTGGACGACCTTGTCGTCCGCCTCGACGTGCAGGGGCCGGAGGATGCGCCGCCCCTGCTGCTGCTGCACTCGATCGGCACGGGGCTGCACGTCTTCGATCCGCAGATTGCGGCATTGGCGCGCCGGTACCGCGTGATCCGCGCCGACATGCGCGGCCATGGGCTCACCACGGCCACGCCCGGCGACTACTCCATGTCGCAGCTCGGGGCCGATGCGTTCCGCGTGCTGGATGCGCTCGGCCACAAGGCGGCGCATGTGGTGGGGCTGTCCATCGGCGGCCGCATCGCGCTGCAGATGGCGGCGGAGGCGCCGGCGCGCGTGCTCTCGCTCTGCCTGCTCGACACCGCGCTCGAGTTCCCGCCGCCCCAGGCCTGGCAGGACCGGATCGACGCGGTGCGGGCCCAGGGCACCGTGGCGCTGGTCGAGGTGGTGATGCCGCGCTGGGTGCGCGACCCGTCGCTCGCCTCCTCGAAGGGGCTGCGCCACATGCTGCTCCGCACCGACCGCGACGGCTATGCCGGCGCCGCGGCGGCGCTGCGGGACTGCCGCGCCGCCGAGCTGGCCGGGCGCGTCGCCTGTCCCGCGACCGTCGTGGTGGGCGAGGCCGACATCGCCACGCCGCCCGAGATGGCGCAAGCCGTTGCCGACCTGATCCCGGGCAGCCGCCTCGTCCGCATCCCGGAGGCCGCGCACATTCCGACCTTCGAGCAGGCGGAGGCCACGACGCGCGCCATCCTGGACCACATGGCCCGCGTGCTGCCGGCGCCGGAGGGGCTGGCGATGCGGAAAGCCGTGCTGGGGGAGGCGCATGTGGCCCGCGCCTCAGCGGCCGCGACGGAGCTCGATGCGCCGTTCCAGGAATGGATCACGGCCAATGTGTGGGGAGGGGTCTGGACCCGCCCGGGCCTCGACCGCCGCACGCGGTCCATGCTGACGCTGGCCATGATGGCGGCGCTCGGGCGGCACGAGGAGTTCGAGCTGCATGTCCGCGCCACTCGCAACACCGGCGTGACAGAGGCGGAGCTGTCCGAGATCCTGCTGCAGGTCGGCGCCTATGCGGGCGTGCCGGCCGCCAACTCCGCGCTCAAGCTCGCGAAGCGGGTGCTGGCGGAGAGGTGACCCGGACTTCATCGGCCGCGGAGGGTCCGCTAGCTTGGCGCATGCTCTGTCCCGTGCCCTTCCGCCCGCCCGCTCCGGACGAGGCCCCGTTGCCGGACATCCGGCCATGCCCGTGAACCCCGCCGATGGACCGGTGCTCGGTGCCCTCTACGGCACCGATGCGATGCGCGCCTGCATGGGGGAGCATGCACTGCTCGCCCGCATGCTGGAGGTCGAGGCGGCGCTGGCACGCGCCCAGGCCCGGCTCGGCGTGATCCCGGCCGATGCCGCCGCGGCGATCACCGCGGCCGCCGACGTGGACCGGCTCGACCTGCCGGCGCTGGCCGAGGCGACGCGCAACACGGGTTATCCGGTCGTCGGGCTGGTGAGGCAGCTCTCGGCCGCCGCGGGGCCGGACGCCGGGCGCTGGACCCATTGGGGCGCCACCACCCAGGACATCCTGGACACGGCGCTGGTGCTGCTGATGCGCGACGCCCTCGCGCTGATGGAGGCCGACCTCTCGCGCCTGATCGCCGCCTGGGCGGCGCAGGCGCGGGCGCACCGGGACACGGTCATGGCCGGGCGCACCCACCTGCAGCACGCGCTGCCCGTGACCTTCGGCTACAAGGTCGCGGTATGGCTCGACCCGCTGCTGCGCATGCGGGAGCGGCTGGCGCAGCTTCGCCCCCGCGTGCTGCGGCTGCAGTTCGGCGGAGCGGCGGGAACGC
>DASQNQ010000141.1:0-3139 GCA_035644895.1 Acetobacteraceae bacterium
AGGGCGTGGACCTCGCGATCGGGCAGGGGGACTTCGTCTCGCTGCTCGGGCCGTCCGGCTGCGGCAAGTCCACGCTGCTGCGGATGGTGGCGGGGCTGATCGCCCCTTCCTCCGGGCGGATCGAGGTGGCGGGGGGCGCCGCGACTGGGGATGTCGGCTTCGTCTTCCAGGAGCCGACGCTGATGCCCTGGTCCACCGCGCTGCGCAACGTGATGCTGCCGCTGCGGCTCGCGGGCGTCGGGCGGGCGGAGGCCGAGGCGCGCGCCGCGGATGCGCTCGCCTCCGTCGGGCTCGCCGGGTTCGAGGGCGCCTATCCCCGCGCGCTGTCGGGCGGCATGCGGATGCGCGTCTCCATCGCCCGCGCCCTGGTCACGCGCCCGCGCCTGCTGCTGATGGACGAGCCCTTCGCGGCGCTCGACGAGATCACACGCTTCCGGCTGAACAACGACCTGCTGACCTTGTGGGAGCGCGACCGCTTCACCGCGATCTTCGTGACCCATTCGGTGTTCGAGAGCGTCTACCTCTCCCGCCGCATCGTCGTGATGGCCGCCCGGCCGGGGCGCGTGGTGGAGAGCCTGGCGGTGGACGCCCCCTATCCGCGGGACGAGGAGTTCCGCACATCGGCGGCCTATGCCGCGCATTGCCGCGACGTGTCCCACGCCCTGTCCCAGGCGATGCACTGATGAGCGAAATCGTGCTGGCCGCCGACGAGGCACCGCCCGAGGCGCGGCGGGAGCGGCGCATCCTGGGCCTGACGGCCGAAGCCTGGCTGCGCTTCCTGGCGCCGGCCCTGATCGGGGCGCTTGCCCTGACGGCCTGGGAGTGGGCGGTGCGGGTGAACGAGGTGCCGCACTACATCCTGCCCGGCCCGTCCGTGATCTGGGCGACGTTGCTGCGCGACTGGGCGTCGCTCTCGGTCTCCCTCCTCATCACCCTGCAGATCACCTTCGCCGCGCTGGTGGCCGCCGCGGCGCTCGGGCTGCTGCTCGCGGTGCTGTTCGCGCAGTCGCGGCTGATCGAGCTGTCCTTCTTCCCCTACGCCGTCATCCTGCAGGTGACGCCCATCGTCGCCATCGCGCCGCTCATCATCATCTGGGTGGACGACGTGCGCTGGGCGCTGCTGATCTGCGCCTGGATCGTGGCCTTCTTCCCCATCCTGTCCAACACCACGCTCGGGCTGAACAGCGCGGACCACAACCTGACCGACCTGTTCCGCCTCTACCGCGCAAGCCGCTGGCAGGTGCTGTGGCGGCTGCGGCTGCCGACCGCCATGCCCTACTTCCTGGCGGGGCTGCGCATCTCGGGCGGACTCGCGCTGATCGGCGCCATCGTGGCGGAGTTCGTGGCGGGCACCGGCGGGCGCGCCTCCGGCCTCGCCTACCGCATCCTGGAGGCCGGCTTCCAGCTCCAGATCCCGCGCATGTTCGCGGCACTCGCCCTCATCTCCGTCACAGGGATTGCGATCTTCCTGGCCATGACCCTGATCTCCCACCTCCTCCTCCGCCACTGGCACGAAAGCGCGACGGGGGGGCGATGAGGGACGCCCTTCGCGACGCGGGCGCGCGCTTCTGGCTGCGCGACTGCCGCGTCCACCTTTCCCACCTCGCCACGCCGCCCGCGCCGCCCTCCGACCAGGACGGGCTGGTGCGCGTGGACATCCGCGTCGAGGACGGGCGCATCGCCGACGTCGCGCCGGCCGGCTCGGCGCCGGAGGGGGTGGACATGCGGGGCGGGCAGGTCTGGCCCGGCCTGGTGGACGCCCACACCCACCTCGACAAGGGCCACATCTGGCCGCGCATGCGCAACGCGGACGGCACCTTCGCGGGCGCCATCAACGCCGTGATGGCCGACCGCGGCGCCGCCTGGTCGGAGGCCGACATCGAGGCGCGCGCCGACTTCTCCCTGCGCGCGGCCCTCGCCCACGGCACGGTCGCGATCCGCACCCACCTCGACACCTACCTGCCGCACGGCCTCACCACCTGGCGCGTCTTCCGCAGGTTGCGGGACGCCTGGGCCGGGCGCATCGCGCTGCAGATGGTCTCGATCTGCCCCCTCGACCGCTTCGAGGGCGCGGACGGGGACACCATTGCCGACACGGTGGCCGAGGCGGGCGGCGTGCTCGGCATGGTGACCCGCCTCTCGGGCGGGGTGCACGACGCGATGCCGCCCGACTTCCAGGCGCAGCTCGACCACTTCTTCGGCCTCGCCGAGGCGCGCGGCCTCGACCTCGACCTGCATGTGGACGAGAGCGGGGAGACCGGCGCGCGCGCCTTGCGCGAGATCGCGCTGACCGCGCTGCGCCGCGGCTTCAAGGGGCGCATCCAGTGCGGCCATTGCTGCTCCCTCTCCCTCCAGCCCGAGGAGTTCGCGCGGGAGACGGTGGCGCGGGTGGCCGAGGCCGGGATCGACATCGTCGTCCTGCCCATGTGCAACATGTACCTGCAGGACCGCGTGCCCGGCCGCACGCCCCGCTGGCGCGGCGTGACGCTGGTGCACGAGATGCGCGCGGCCGGCACGCGCGTCTCGGTCGCGTCCGACAACACGCGCGATCCCTTCTACGCCTATGGCGACCTCGACATGGTGGAGGTGTTCCGCGAATCCGCGCGGATCCTGCACCTCGACCATCCCTTCGCCGATTGGCCCCGCGCGGGCGCAGCGGCACCCGCGGAGGCCATGGGCCTGCGCGAGGCCGGGCTGATCCGCCCCGGTGCGCCGGCGGACCTGGTGATCTTCTCCGCCCGCTTCATGACGGAGCTCCTCTCCCGCCCGCAGGCCGACCGCGTCGTGCTGCGCGGCGGCCGCGTGCTGGACGCCACGGCGCCGGACTGGCGGGAGCTGGATGCCGTCGTCGGCGTGGAGGGGTAGGGGGCGCTACCAGCGCGAGAGATGCCGCCGCACCCGCCCCACGAAGGCCTCGCACTCCGCGCGCGTGCGGGCGTCCATGCGCGTCAGCGACAGCCACTCCACCCGGCAGTCGCGGGCGCAGAGGCGCCGCAGCCCGCGTCCGATCAGCTTCCGGTCGATCCGCCCGATGTACCACAGCAGCCACCCCGGCGAGCCATAGGTGGTGACCACGCCGATCCGGCGGATGTTGGTGAGCGCCGGCTCGATCGCGCCGTCGCCCAGGTGGAAGGCGATG
>DASQNQ010000142.1:0-4199 GCA_035644895.1 Acetobacteraceae bacterium
CACAAGCCGCCCTACGGCGCCTCACCCCCAGGTTGAAGAAGGCCGCCGCGCCCGGCATGGTGGGCGCGGATCGGGAGATTGGGGGGCAGCATGCCACCGCGCAAAGAGGCCGGATTCGCCGAGGCCGGGAGCATGCTCGCCGGGCTGCTGCCGGACATGTCCACCGCGGAGGGGCCACCTCCCGGGCATCTCGGCCACCGGGCCCGGATGCGCGAGAAGCTGCTGCGCTCCGGCCCCGATGCGCTGCTCGACCACGAGCTGCTGGAGATGGTGCTGTTCATCGCCCTGCCCCGGCGCGACACCAAGCCGATCGCCCGCGCGCTGCTCGCCCGCTTCGGCTCCTTCGCCAACGCCATATCCGCCGATCCCCGCGACCTCCAGGCGGTGGAGGGCATGGGCGAGGGCGCGGCGGCGGCGCTGAAGGTGGTCCAGGGGGCGGCGCTGCGCCTCATGCGGGCGGAGGTGCGTGACCAGCCCGTGCTGAACAACTGGGACCGGCTGATCGCCTATCTCTCGGCGGCGCTGGCGCGCGAGACCGTCGAGCAGTTCCGCATCCTGTTCCTGGACACGAAGAACCGCCTTCTGGCCGACGAGGCCCAGGCCCGCGGCACGGTGAACCACACGCCCGTCTACCCGCGGGAGGTGGTGAAGCGCGCGCTGGAGTTGCAGGCCACCGCGCTGATCCTGGTGCACAACCATCCCTCGGGCGACCCCACCCCGTCGCGCGCCGACATCGAGATGACGGCGGAGGTGAAGCGGGCGGCGGGCGTGCTCGGCATCGTTGTCCACGACCACCTCATCGTCGGCAACGGCCGCCACCTGTCCTTCCGGCGGGAGGGGCTGCTGTGAGGCCGCAACCCGTGCCGGGGCGCGATTGACCGTGCGGCCCGGCGGCGCGCACCCTGGCGGCGCCATGCGCCGCGCCCTCTCCCTGCTCGTCTTCGCGCTTGCCGCCTGCATGGTGCCGGGCGGCGCGCGCGCGCAGGGGGTCGTTCCCGTGCAGTCCGGCTTCCCGCCCTTGCCGACCGCGAAGCCGCCGCCGCTGCCGCCCGGGGGCTCCGGGCCGCAGGCCGGCCAGCCGGGCAAGCCGGGCGCGGCGGGGCGCCAGGTCGGCTCCGGCACCGGCTTCGTGGTGGCGCCGCAGCGGGTGATGACCAACCACCACGTCGTGGAACGCTGCCGCGCCGTGCAGCTGCGCGGCCCGGGCGGCCGCGACCTCTCCGCACGGGTGCTCGCCTCCGACGCGCAGCGTGACCTGGCATTGCTGGAGGTGCAGGGCGAGCCCGGCCCGCCGCTCACCTTCCGGCGGGATTCGAACATTCGCCGCGGCGAGGGCGTCGTGACCTATGGCTTCCCGCTCGCCGGCCTGCTCTCCTCGGGGCCGACGCTGACGACGGGCGAGATCTCGGCTCTCGCAGGGCTCGCCGACAACCAGCGCCAGTTCCAGATCTCGGCGCCGGTGCAGCCGGGCAACTCGGGCGGGCCGCTGCTCGACATGGGTGGGCGCGTGGTGGGCGTCATCGTCTCCAAGCTGAATGCCCAGCGCGTGGCTCAGCAGACCGGCGACATCCCCCAGAACGTCAACTTCGCGGTGAAGGGGACGGAGGCGCAGGAGTTTCTCCGGCTCCACGGCATCACCCCCATCCTGGCCGACGGCCGGCCGGACCGGAACGCGGCCGAGGTGGGGGAGACGGCCCACCCCTCCGTCGTGCTGGTGCGCTGCCTCGGGTGAGGTGGCGGTTCAACCCTCAAGCCAGGTCCGCATCAGCGCCGTGGCCGCGGCGGGGTCCTCCATGGTCGGCAGGTGGCCGCAGCCCGGGATGCGTGCGAGCCGCGCGCCGGGGATGCCGGCCGCGATCTCCTCCGCCAGCTCGGGCGGGGTCAGCACGTCCTCGGCGCCCACCGCGACCAGGGTCGGCACCTGGATGGCCGGCAGGTCCGGGCGGCTGTCGGGGCGGCCCATGATGGCCTCCTGCTGGCGCAGGAAGGCGTCGCGGCCGACGCGGTCGGCCATCTCCAATACCTCCCCGGCCAGCGGCGAGCCGAGGCGCGTCGGGTGCAGCAGCTGCGGCAGGAGGCGCGGCGTCACCCCCCGGAACTGCCCCGTCTGCGAAAGGGCGATCAGCCCGCCGCGCCGGCGGCGTTGCTCCTCCGTGTCGGGCCGGGCGGAGGTGTCGAACAGGGCGAGGCGCAGGACGCGGCCCGGGGCCCTGCGCAGGATCTCGAAGGCCACGTAGCCGCCCATGGACAGGCCGGCGAGCGCGAAGGGCTCCCCATCCGGCAGGACCGACAAGGCCCGCTCCGCCATCGCGGCGATCGTGGCGTCCCCGGTCAGGTCCGCGACGACCGGGCGGCAGATGCCGGACAGCGAGGCCGTCTGGTCCCGCCAGAGCCGGGCATCGCAGAGCAGGCCCGGCAGCAGCAGCAGGGCGGGACCGCCTTCCATGGCCCCGCGCATAGCACGCCGCGGCGCGGCGCTGAACCGGGCTTCCGCTTGATTTTCCGTCCATGGGAGAGCATATGCCGCGGGTCCCGCCCGGCCCTTTCAGCCGGGCGCGTCGCTTTGTGCGCGAGTTCGGGCGGCTGACCGTCGGGCGGCGCCGCGGCGCTGCCGGAGGGGGCGCAGCAACCGGGCCCCGACCTGCGCCCGACTCTGAGGAACAAGGCACGTTGACCAGCCAGAGCGACGCAAACCGCAGCGACGCAACCGACGACCGCCCGGACGAGGCCGGCACCCAGCCTCCGGTGGCGCATGCGCCGGAGCCCGCGATGCAGGCCGCGCCCCTCGCGGAGCCCGAATCCGACACCGTTGCCGCGGACGTGCAGCCCGACGAGGAGGACGACCTCCGAGCGGAGGCCGCCGATGCGTCCGCGGATGACGACGAGGCGGATGACCTCGATGGCGAAGACGAGGACGCCGAGGGCGAAGACGACGAGGACGAGGACGCAGCCGACGAGGACGACGCCCCCGAGGAGGAGGCTGCGCCGCGCACCACCTTCGCCGACCTCGGCCTGTCCGAGCAGATCCTGAAGGCGGTGCTGGAGGCAGGCTACCTCTACCCCACCCCGATCCAGGAGCAGGCCATCCCGGTCGTGCTGATGGGCCGCGATGTGCTCGGCACCGCACAGACCGGCACGGGCAAGACGGCGGGCTTCACCCTGCCCATGCTCGACATCCTGGCGGGCAGCCGCGCCAAGGCCCGCATGCCGCGGTCCCTGATCCTGGAGCCTACGCGCGAGCTGGCGCTGCAGGTGGCCGAGAACTTCGTCAAGTACGGCAAGTACCTGAACCTGACGCACGCGCTGCTGATCGGCGGCGAGAGCATGAACGACCAGCGCGACGTGCTCGACAAGGGCGTGGACGTGCTGATCGCGACGCCGGGGCGGCTGCTCGACCTCTTCGACCGCGGTCGCGTCCTGCTGGCCGACTGCAAGCTGCTGGTGATCGACGAGGCGGACCGCATGCTTGACATGGGGTTCATCCCGGATGTCGAGCGCATCGTCGGCATGCTGCCGCGCATGCGCCAGACGCTGTTCTTCTCGGCGACCATGGCGCCCGAGATCCGGCGCCTGGCGGATGCCTTCCTGCAGAACCCGAAGGAGATCGCGGTCTCCGCGCCCGCCTCGGTCGCCACCACCATCACAGCGGGCCTCTTCTGGGTGCGGGAGCACGACAAGCGCGAGGCGCTGCGCCGCCTGATCCGGCGGGAGGCGGTGCAGAACGCGCTGATCTTCTGCAACCGCAAGGTTGACGTGGACATCCTGTTCAAGTCGCTCCGCAGGCACGGCTTCTCGGTCGGCGCGCTGCACGGGGACATGGAGCAGTCCATGCGCTTCGCGACCCTGAACCGCTTCAAGGCCAACGAGCTCCAGCTGCTTGTCTGTTCGGACGTCGCGGCGCGCGGGATCGACATCGGCGGCCTCTCCCATGTCTTCAACTTCGACGTGCCCTTCCACCCGGAGGACTACGTTCACCGCATCGGCCGCACCGGCCGCGCGGGGCGGGAGGGCCACGCCTACACGATCTGCATGCCGGAGGAGGCGAAGGCGCTCGCGGCGATCGAACGCCTGACGGGCAAGCCGATCCCCCGCATGGAGATCGACGGGCTCGACCCCGTGACGCCGGAGGAGATCGCCGAGGGCGCGAAGGCGAAGCGCGGCCGTTTCGGTCGCGCTGCGCCCAAGCGCGACGAACGCCG
>DASQNQ010000143.1:0-10780 GCA_035644895.1 Acetobacteraceae bacterium
CTCGCGCAGCTCCTCCATCATCTCGAACTGGTACTCGGAGCCCGGGTAGATGGTGAAGCCGATGGCCGAGCAGCCGAGGCGCAGCGCGTCGGACACCGAGCCGGTGACCGCCTGGTCCTTGGTGGTGGACAGGCTGTTGGAGGAGTTCACCTTCAGGATCGTCGGGATCGCTCCGGCATAGGTCGCGGCCGCGGCCTCGAGCGGGCCGAGCGGCGCGGCATAGGCGTTCAGCCCCGCCTCGATCGCCAGCTCGAAGTGGTAGCGCGGGTCGTAGGCCGCCGGGTTCGGCGCGAAGGACCGCGCCGGGCCGTGCTCGAAGCCCTGGTCCACCGGCAGGATCACCATGTTGCCCGTGCCGCCGAGGCGGCCCTCCATCAGGATGCGGGCGAGGTTCGCCTTGGTGCCCGGATTGTCGCTCTCGTACCAGGAGAGGATCTCCTTCACGCGGGGCGTCAGCTGCATCTTCGGGTCCCTTTCCGGCCTGGGCTGTATTCCGCCGCGGGGTCTACCCCAGGGTGAACGCCCTGTCATCCGGGGAGGGCGTGCACAGCCACGCCAGCAGCCGCGCCCGGCCGCCGGGTCGGCGGAGGTCCAGGGGGCGGGGGTCGAGCGCCAGCGGGCGGACCGGCAGCAGGAGCGCGCTCACCTCCCGCGCCGCCGATGCCACGGCCGGGAAGGCCGACGTCCCGCCCTCCAGCACCAGCTCGCGGCAGCCCGCGCGGAGCGCGGCGAGCGCATGGCCCGGTGCGGCGCCGCAGCAGAGCAGGGCGGGCAGATCCCCAGCGCGCGCCGCGAGCGCGAGCCAGGCGCGCGGACCGAGGCTCCCGGCCGCGCCGGGCATCGAGAGCATCGTGAAGCGATGGCCCGCGGCGGCCGCGAGCAGCGCTTCGAGTTCCGCGGCGCCGTGCACGATGACGGCAGGCGGCATCCCGGGCGGAAGGACGCCCGCGCTCACCGTTGACCCGCCGCGCCGCGCATGCAAAGCGTCAGAGCACATGGCGGGCGGGGCCTCAAGCGGGCGCCGCCGGTCCGGGCTTCGGGTAGGGCGGCGAGCGGGACGTGTCGGGCGTGTTTCCGAACCCAAAGGGCACCGATCCCGCGGGGCAGGCTTTGCTGCGGCTCGAAGCCGCAGTGGAACGGCTGGCCGCAGCAGCGGCGCGGCCCCGGCCGGAGGGCGGCATCCCGCGCGAGGTCGTGCTCCAGATGGCGGAACGCCTGGACCTGACCATCGCACGCCTGCGTGAGGCGCTCGGGCACGAAGGGCTGGACGGGGTGCCGGGCGCGGCGGAGGAGGAGTAGCGCATGGGGCAGGTCACGGTGCGCGTCGGCGGCTACAGCCATCCCGTCTCCTGCGAGGACGGGCAGGAGGCGCACCTGTTTTCCCTCGCGCAGGAGGTCGACCGGCGCGTCTCCTCCATCAAGGCCATGGGCGGGCAGTTCGGCGAGTCCCGCCTGCTGCTGCTGGCGGCGCTGCTGCTGGCCGATGAGGTCCACGACCTGAAGGTCGCCCTTGCGCAGGCGCGCGCCGGCGGCGGCGCCCCGGCCGAGGCTGCCGCTCCCGACCCCCGCATGGCGGAGCGGCTGGCCCGCATCGCGGACCGCATCGAGGGCATTGCCCAGACCCTCGACCGCACCTAATTAGTGCAGGCGAGGCTGCCCGGTGCGTCAGGCACTTCATCCCCGGGGCCAATAAGCATCCTCCGGGAGCTGGCTCTGTCCGGATCGTGGTCCGGGCACCTGGCGCCCACCTGCGCTAGCAGGCCTTGGGAGGATGAGATCGCCAACGGCCAGGGCGGCTTCGCACCTCTGCCCGGGACACCGGGCCCGCCTCTCCAGGTTTCGCCGATGCTGTGCCCGACGCTGCTTGCCGAGATGAAGGCCGAGGCGCGGAGGGGCGCGCTCGCACGCCGCCAGTCCTGCGACCCCTCGCTTGGCGCAAAGCTGTCCACGATCGTGCTGCAGGAGGCACCGCCGCCGGCCGGCGCCATCGTGGCCGGCTTCTGGCCGATGGGCCCCGAGATCGACATCCGCCCCTTGCTGCTGGCGCTGCACGAGCGCGGGCACGCCACGCTGCTGCCGGTGACCCCGAAGCGCGGCCTGCCGCTCGATTTCCGTCGCTGGACGCCGGAGGCGCCGCTTGTCCGCGGGCCCTTCGGCACGCAGGAGCCGGGACCTGGGGCGGAAGCCATGCGCCCGGACTGGCTGTTGGTGCCGCTGCTGGCCTTCGACCGGGAGGGGCGGCGCCTGGGCTACGGCGCGGGCTACTACGACCGGACGCTCGCCGCCCTGCCGGGCGCCTTTGCCCTTGGTGTCGGCTATGCGCTGCAGGAGATGCCGGAGGTCCCGGCCGGGCCGGACGACGTGCCGGTGCATGCGGTGGCAACGGAGCGGGAGCTGATCAGGGTGCCACGCGCTTGAGGATCCTGTTCCTCGGCGACCTCGTCGGGCGGGCGGGGCGCGACGCGGCCGAGGCTGCGATCCCCCGCCTGCGGGAGGCGCTGCGCCTCGACCTGGTCGTGGTGAACGCGGAGAATGCAAGCCACGGCTTCGGCCTGGCGCCGGAGATGGCCCGCGCCCTGTTCGCGGCGGGCGCGGACTGCGTCACGCTCGGCAACCATGCGTGGGACCGCAAGGAGATCATCCCCTACATCGAGACAGAGCCGCGCCTGCTGCGCCCGCTGAACTACCCGCCCGGCACGCCGGGCCGCGGCGCGGCGGTGATCGAGTGCGGCGGCGGGCGCCGCGCGCTGGTGATGAACGCGATGGGCCGGCTGTTCATGGAGGCGCTGGACGACCCGTTCCGCGGCGTGCAGGCGGCGATCGCCGCGCACCGCATGGGCGCAGGTGGAACGGTCTCGGCCATGGTGCTCGACTTCCACGCCGAGGCGAGTTCGGAGAAGCTGGCGATGGGCCACTCCTTCGACGGGAAGCTTTCGCTGGTCGTCGGCACGCACACCCACACGCCCTCCGCCGACCACATGATCCTGCCGGAGGGCACGGCCTACATGACCGATGCCGGCATGTGCGGCGACTACGACAGCGTCATCGGCATGCAGAAGGGCGCGGCGGCCCTGCGATTTTGGCGCAAGGTGCCGGGGGAGCGCCTGTCGCCCGCCGAGGGGGAAGCCACGGTCTGCGGCGCGTTCGTGGAGACGGACGACGCAACCGGCCTCGCGCGTCGGATCGAGCCGCTGCGCCTCGGCGGGCGGCTGAGCCAGGCCATGCCGGCTGGCTGAGCCGGGGCGGGCCCTCCGACCGCCCGAGTCACCTCGGGCAACCCCTGGCCGCACGCGACGCGCAGCGCGACCGCCGCTTCGGCCGCGGCGAGGCCGGAGATCTGCCGCAGCGCCTCCGGCGGCAGGCCCGGCGCCGCGGCTTCCACGTCCACGATCACGGCAAGGACCGCCAAGGGTGGCGGTCCGACGAGTTCGGCCGAGAGCGGCCGCACCGGCCTGAGGCTGACCGAAGGCGGAAGGGGTCCATCCGGGCTGTCCACACGGAGCCTCGGCCGGCCCGTCGCGACGTGCCCCCGGTGCTCACCGTCCCGGTTGTGCGGTGCAGGACAGGCCACGTTTCCGGTTGCGTCCAGCTGCTCAGGCTTCCGTGATGTTTGGGGATGGGCGTGTCATGCCGCATCCGCTTGCCGGGCCAGCTCACGCGCCATCAGCGCGCGCGCCGCCTCGGCCTCCACCGGGCGGCCGAACAGCCAGCCCTGGCCTTCCTCGCAGCCGAGATGGGCGAGCGCGCGGCGCTGCCCCTCCGTCTCGATGCCCTCAGCCAGCACCTCCAGGTCGAGCGTCTGGCCGAGGCCGATGATGGTCTGGACGATGGCGCGCGCCTTGGCGTTCGTCGTCAGCTCCGCGACGAAGGCGCGGTCGATCTTGAGTTTGCCGAAGGGGAAGCGCCAGAGATGTGCGAGGCTCGACCAGCCCGTGCCGAAGTCGTCCATGGCGATCCGGACATGCAGCGCCCGCAGCTCCGCGAGCAGCCACACCATGCTCTCCGTGTCGCGGCTGAGCACGGTTTCCGTCACCTCGAGCTCCAGCCGCTGCGGCGCGAGGCCGGAGGCCTCCAGCGCGCCCCGCACGGTGCCCACCACGTCCCCGCGGAACTGCGCCGGAGAGAGGTTCACCGCGATG
This sequence comes from Acetobacteraceae bacterium, assembly GCA_035644895.1. Taxonomy (GTDB): domain Bacteria; phylum Pseudomonadota; class Alphaproteobacteria; order Acetobacterales; family Acetobacteraceae; genus Falsiroseomonas. The sequence continues at coordinate 4,140 of DASQNQ010000143.1, forward strand.
CCGAGCGGGGCCGGCCAGGTCGCGGCCTCCCGGCAGGCCTCGCGCAGCACCCAGGCGCCGATCGGCTCGATCAGCCCCGTCTCCTCGGCGATCGGGATGAACTCCGAGGGGGACACGAAGCCCCGCTCCGGGTGCGGCCAGCGCAGCAGCGCCTCAAACCCCAGCAGGGCACCATCCGAGAGGCGGTGCTGGGGCTGGTAGTGCAGGCGCAGGCGCCCCTCCTCCAGCGCCTCGCGCAGCTCGGCCTCCATCCGGCGGCGACGGCGGAGCCCGGCATCCACCTCCGGCTCGAAGCCGCGGATCGCCGGCGCCGCCTCGGTGCGCGCGCCGTCGAGCGCGTCCTCGGCGTGGCGCAGCAGCGTGTCCGGATCCTCTCCGTCACCGGGCGAGGTCGCGAAGCCGATGTCGGTCTGCAGGCACACCGACTGCGCGCCGACCTGCACCGGCTCCGCGAGCACGAGGGCGAGCCGCTCGGCCAGACGCAGCGCGTCGCCAGGCTGGCGCAGCGAGGTCTGCACCACGGCGAAGCGGTCGCCGCCCAGCCGCGCCACCGTGTCCTCGCGCCGCACGCCCGCGGCCAGCCGCTCCGCCACGGCGCGCAGCGCGATGTCGCCGCCGCGCCCGCCGAGGGTGTCGTTCACCTCGCGAAAGCGGCGGAGGCGAAGTGCCAGCACTCCCACCCCCCAGCCATGCCGCCGCCCGAGCGCGAGGGCGGCGGCCAGCCTGTCCCGGTATTCCGCATGGTTCGCGAGGCCGGTGAGCCGGTCGTGCCGGGCCAGGAAGCTCGCCTCCGCCTCGGCGAGACGCAGGCGTCGCGCCCGCTCTCGCAGCGCGTAGCCGAGCAGCAGGACCAACACGCCGAGCAGGCCGACCAACACCTCCGCCCAGATGATGGTGGAGCGGAGCTGGAAGCGGCGGAGTTCCAGGTCGGGCGCGGCCTCCAGCAGGCCGACGACGCCGCCTGACACGATCAGCGGCTCGCGGAACACGGTGGCATCAGCGGCCGCGGGCCGTGGCGGGGCGGAGGCGGCCAGGACCTGCGCCCCCGCGCCGTCCAGCAGCCGCCAGTGCAGCAGGCCGTCCGCAAGCGGGGCGAGGGCCTCGTCGGGCAGCGGCACGCCCGCACGCAGCGCCGCCGCACCCGGGAGGCGGAGGGCCAGTTCCGTGGCGAGGACGCGGGTGCGCGCCGCCCCTTCCACCGCCAGCAGGCGCTCGACCAGCAGGCGGCTGCCGCCCATCAGGACCGCGACCACCAGGAAGAGGGCAGCGGCAAGCAGGGCAGGAACCCGGAAGCCTGGGCCGCGGTCGGCAGGGGCAGACAGGAGGTGCGCCATGCACGCAGGATGCGGGCCCGGCCATGAACGTTCGGTTGAGGCCGGCGGGGGGGCGCCCCTGTCGCGCCGGCCGGGTTTCGGCTAGACGGCGGCCGATCCAGCCAGGCTCAGGAACAGGAGGGGCGGCGATGGCCGGCCATTCCCACGCGAAGAACGTCATGCACCGCAAGGCCGTCCAGGGGGCCAAGCGGGCGCGCGCCTACGGCAAGCTGATCCGCGAGGTCACGGTGGCTGCCAAGTCCGGCCTGCCGGACCCCGCGCACAACCCGCGGCTGCGCGCCGCGGTGAAGGCGGCTCTGACCGCCAACATGACGCGCGACACGGTCGACCGCGCCATCAAGCGCGTGGCGCAGGGTGCGGCCGGCGAGGACTACCAGGAGGTCCGCTACGAGGGCTACGGCCCGCACGGGGTCGCCATCATCATCGAGGCGCTGACCGACAACCGCAACCGCACCGGCGGCGACGTGCGGAGCATCTTCGGCAAGCATGGCGGCGCGCTGGGCGAGACGGGCTCGGTCGCCTTCCAGTTCGAGCGCAAGGGCGTGCTGCGCTACCCCGCCGCCATCGCCGATGCCGACACCATGCTGGAGGCGGCGATCGAGGCCGGCGCCGACGATGTCGAGAGCACCCCGGAGGGGCACGAGGTCTCAACCACGGTCGAGGGCTTCGCCGCCGTCCGCGACGCGCTGGAGGCCCGCTTCGGCACGGCGGAGGAGGGCAAGCTGGAGTGGTGGCCGAACGTCGAGGTGGACCTCGACGAGGAGCGCGCGCGCGACGTCATGAAGCTGATCGACGCGCTCGACGACCATGACGACGTGCAGAACGTCTTCGCGAACTTCCAGGTGGACGAGGCGGTGGCGGAACGTCTTTCGGCGTGACGCGCGGGCTGCGGCGCAGCGGGCGATTCTCTGTTATCTCCCTTGCATGCCCATCGTTCGCATCCTCGGCCTCGACCCGGGTCTCCAGCACACCGGCTGGGGGCTGATCGAGCATGACGGCTTCCGGCTGCGCTTCGTGGCCGAAGGGGTGGTGTCCACCCACGCGGGGGAGGCGCTGGCCGACCGGCTGCTCGCGCTGCACCGCGGCCTCGCCTCCCTGATCGGGGAGTGGACGCCGGATGAAGCGGCGGTCGAGAACACCTATATGGCGAGGAACCCCGAAAGTGCGCTCAAGCTCGGCCAGGCGCGGGGGATCGTGATGCTGGCGCCCGCGCTCGCAGGGCTGGCGGTGGCCGAGTACGGGGCGATGGAGGTCAAGCGCGCGGTGGTGGGCAACGGGCACGCCGAGAAGGGGCAGGTGCAGGCCATGGTCCGCCACCTGCTGCCGGGCGCGCAGTTCCGGCGGGCGGACGCCGCGGACGCGCTCGCCATCGCCATCTGCCACGCGCACCACCGCTCCACGCGCAACGCGCTCTCCGTCGCGGTGGCAAGGGCTTCGCGTTGATCGGTTTGCTGACGGGGCGCGTGGACAGCGTCCATGAGGGCGGATGCGTCCTCGACGTGAACGGCGTGGGCTACCTCGTCGCCTGCTCGCGCAAGACGCTGGACCGGCTGACGGCGCGGGAAGGGGTGCAGCGCCTGCTGGTGGAGACGCGCGTCAGCCAGGATGCCATCACCCTCTTCGGTTTTTTCGACGCGGCGGAGCGCGAGGCCTTCCGTGCGTTGGTCGAGGTGAAGACGGTGGGACCGCAGAAGGCGCTGACGGTGCTCTCGGGCCTGACCCCGAACGAACTCGCCCGCGCCATCGCGGCCAAGGAGAGGAAGCGCCTGGCGGAGGTGAAGGGCCTCGGCGCCGCGACGGCCAACCGCATCGTGGACGAGCCGGCGATGCAGAAATGGGCCGTCGGCCGCGCGACGCCGGAGGAGGACGGCGTGGGCGGCGTGGAGGTCGGCATCGCCGTCCCCGCGCCGGCCGGTGCGGCCGAGGACGCGGTGTCCGCCCTGGTCAACCTCGGCTGGCGGCGCCCCGAGGCGGCGGGCGCCATCGCGCGCGCCACCAAGCGGCTCGGCGAGGATGCCGCGCTGCCGGTGCTGATCCGTGAGGGGCTGAGGGAGCTCTCTCCGCAATGAGCGACACGGACCGGCTCACCAGCGGGCAGCGGCAGGAGGACGACGCGGCTGAGGGCAGCCTCCGCCCGCAGACCCTCTCGGACTTCATCGGGCAACGCGCCCTGCGGGAGAACCTGCGGGTCTTCGTCGAGGCGGCGCGCGGCCGCGGGGAGGCGATGGACCATGTCCTGCTCTCCGGTCCGCCGGGTCTCGGCAAGACCACGCTCGCCCAGATCGTCTCGCGCGAGCTCGGCGTGGGCTTCCGCGCGACCTCCGGCCCCATCCTCCAGCGGGCGGGGGACCTGGCGGCGATCCTGACCAACCTGCAGCCGCGCGACGTCCTGTTCGTGGACGAGATCCACCGCCTGCAGCCCGCCATCGAGGAGACGCTGTACCCCGCGATGGAGGACTTCCAGCTCGACCTCATCATCGGGGAGGGGCCGGCGGCGCGGACGGTGCGGATCGACCTGCCGCCCTTCACCCTGGTGGGGGCGACGACTCGCGCCGGGCTGCTGACCCAGCCGCTGCGCGACCGCTTCGGCATCCCGCTGCGGCTCCAGTTCTACGAGCGTGACGAGTTGTTGCAGATCGTGCGGCGCGGCGCCGACAAGCTCGGCTTCGCGCTCACCGAGGACGGCGCGAACGAGATCGCCAAGCGATCCCGCGGCACGCCGCGGGTGGCCGGGCGGCTGCTGCGGCGGGTGCGGGACTTCGCCGCGGTGGCCGGGGTCGCGGCGGACCGGAAGCTCGCCGACGAGGCGCTGCGGCGGCTGGAGGTGGACGCACTCGGCCTCGATGCCCAGGACCGGCGCTACATGCGGCGCATGGCCGAGCACCATGGCGGCGGCCCCGTGGGCGTCGAGACGCTGGCCGCGGCGCTGGCCGAGAGCCGCGACACGCTGGAGGAGGTGATCGAGCCCTACCTCATCCAGGAGGGGCTGGTGCTCCGCACGCCGCGCGGCCGGGTGCTGGCGGAGCGCGGGTGGCGGCACCTCGGCATGACGCCGCCGGCCGGCGTGCAGGCGCAGTTCGACCTGCTCGGCCCTGCGGAGGAGGGCGCGTGACGCCCGGCCACCGCTTCCCCATCCGCGTCTACTTCGAGGACACCGACGCGGGCGGCGTGGCCTACCATGCGAACTACCTGCGCTGGGCGGAACGGGCCCGAACCGAATCCTTGCGTGACATGGGCTTGCCCCATTCGGTTATGATTTCGGATCACAATTCGATGCTCATGGTGCGCCGCATCGAAGTGGAGTATCAGCGGCCTGCGCGACTCGACGACGGGTTGATCGTGGAGACGCGCATTCTACGTGCCGGGGGCGCCTCTCTCGACCTGCTGCAGCTCGTGCTGCGGGGGGAGGGGGTGTTGGCACGGCTGAAGGTGGGGCTGGTCTGCGTGGGGCTGGACGGGCGCGCGATGCGCCTGCCGGAGCCCTGGCGCAGCCGGTTCGGGGAGATCGCGGAGGGGGAGGGGCCGGCCCCCGCCGCGCGGTAGAGGGGCCCGCCGCGCCATGACCGCGCGGTGCTAGCATCTGGGGAGACCTGCCTTGGGCTCTGGCCTGACCGCGACCGCCCTCGCACCGGCGGCGCACGACATGTCGCTCTGGTCGCTGTTCCTGATGGCCGACTGGGTGGTGAAGGCGGTCATGATCGGGCTGCTGCTCGCCAGCATCTGGGTCTGGGCCATCATCTTCGAGAAGCTGGCCACGATGCGCCGCGTCCGCCGGATGGCCGACGCCTTCGAGGACCGCTTCTGGTCGGGCGGCAGCCTGGAGGCGCTGCACGACAAGGAGGGCGAGAACCCGACGCATCCGATGGCCGCCGTCTTCGGCGCCGCGATGCGCGAATGGCGCCGCTCGGCCGGCCGCGGCTTCACCTCCGACATCGCCGTCACGGGCGTGCGGGAGCGCGTGGAGCGCGCCATGATGGTCGCGATCAGCCGCGAGATGGAGCGTCTGGAGCGCTGGATGGTGTTCCTGGCCACCGTGGGATCGGCCGCGCCCTTCATCGGGCTGTTCGGCACGGTCTGGGGCATCATGCGGTCCTTCACCGCGATCGCGGGCATGCAGAACACCTCGCTCGCGGTCGTCGCGCCCGGCATCGCGGAGGCGCTGTTCGCCACCGCCATCGGCCTGATCGCCGCCATCCCGGCAGTCGTCGCCTACAACAAGTTCACCACCGACCTGGCGCGCTTCGCGGGCCGGATGGAGGGCTTCGCCGCCGAGTTCGGCGCCATCCTCTCCCGCCAGTCCGAGGCCGCCATGGGCGGCGCCCCGGCCCCGGCCGGCCGCGCGCCCGCGCGCGCGGAGGGCTGAGCCGGTGGCCGGCGGGCTGATGCGCCCGGGCGGCCGCGGCCGGCGGCATGTCCCGATGTCCGAGATCAACGTCACGCCCTTCGTGGATGTGATGCTCGTGCTGCTCATCATCTTCATGGTGGCCGCGCCGATGATGACGGTCGGCGTGCCGGTGGACCTGCCGCGCACCCAGGCCTCCGCCCTGAACCAGGAGCAGGAGCCGCTGACCGTCTCGCTCACGGCGGACAACAAGGTGTTCCTGCAGGAGACGGAGGTGGCGCTCGACGGGCTGGTCCCGCAGCTGCAGGCCATCATGCGCAACCAGCAGCCAGGCCAGGCGGAGCGGCGAATCTTCGTGCGCGCCGACCGGTCCATCCCCTATGGCCGCGTGATGGAAGTGATGGGCACCATCTCCGCTTCCGGCTTCTCGCGCGTGGCGCTGCTGGCCGAACAGCCGGCGGGGGCGGCGCCGCGTCCGGCGCAGCAGCCTCGCGCGGGGCAAACGCGGAACTAGGCCGATGGCGACGCTTGCCGCACCCCATGGGGCGTCCCCGGGCGACGAGCGCATGCAGCGCTGGGTGGGCGCGTCGGTCGCCCTGCACCTGCTGCTCGCGGCGTCGGCCTGGATCTACGGCGCGGTGAAGCCGCTGCCGCCGCCGGTCGAGACCTCGGTCGCCGTGGAGTTCGTGGCGCCCGTGCCGCCGCAGCAGGCGCGTGGCGACCAGCCCGCCCCCGCGCCGTCCCCCGTGCGCGATGCGCCCGAACTCGCGCAGGTGCCCGAGCCGCCGGCGCCGCCGCGGCCTGAGCCGCCGCAGCCGACGCCGCCGCCGCCACCCCCGCCACCGGCGCCTGCCGCCATTCCCGCGCCGCCCACCCCGCCGCCCCCCGTGGTCGCGGCGCCGCAGCCTGCGCCTCCACCGCCGGCCCCGCCCGCACCCGCACCGCCGCGGCCCGCGCCGCCGCCC
>DASQNQ010000144.1:0-6431 GCA_035644895.1 Acetobacteraceae bacterium
GCTGCGCCGGGCTGCCGTAGCGGTCCACCATCCAGGCGACCATGTTGTGGATGGAGAGGAAGGACGAGACGGTGGGGCAGCCCGTCGCCAGCGCCTCGAACACCACCGCCGCGTCGAGGCGGGTGAGCCCCGCGCCCCCGCTCTCCTCCCGCACATAGAGCCCGGCCATGCCGAGCGCCGCGGCCTCCCGCAGCACGTCCACCGGGAAGTGCTTGCGCTCGTCCCACTCGCCGGCGTGCGGCGCGAGGCGGTCGCGCGCGAAGGCGAGCGCGACCTCCCGCAGCTCGCGCGTCGCCTCGGGCAGGTCGAGACTCCCGGTCTGGTCAAGCGGCATGGCGTCGGTTCCCCTGCTTTTCCGGCACACTAGCGCAGCCGGGGCCGGGACGTGAGCCCGGGGCGGCTCACGTCTCCGGCGAGGCCGCCACCCGCTCCCGCACCACCCCGCCGCCGGGCACCGGCCTGGCCGCAATCTCCGCCCAGCGGGCGCGGACCGCGGCCAGGTTGCGGGCCTTCACATGGCCGAAGCCCTTGATGCCCGCTGCCGCCTCGGCCCACTCGCAGGCCATGTGCCAGGTGGCGGGCGAGAGGCGGGCGAGCCAGCCCTGGATCGCCTGGCGGAACTCCTCAGCCAGCGCCCGCTCCGTCCGCCGCTCCTCCGTCCAGCCGAAGGGATCGAGAGGCGTGCCCCGCAGCACCTTGCCATGCCGCAGCAGCCCCATCGCACCGAGCATCCAGGGGCCGAAGGCGATCTTGCGGGGGTGGCCCGTGGCCGGGTCGCGCCGGGCGAGCAGCGGCGGCGCCAGGTGCAGCTCCACCCGCCGCGTGCCCCGGAAGCCCTTCGCCAGCCCGTCCCGCCACTCCGGCAGCGCGTGCAGCCGTGCCACCTCGTACTCGTCCTTGTAGGCCATCAGGCGGTAGAGCTGGGTGGCCACGGCGCGGGTCAGCCGCTCCTCGCCCGGCATCACGCGGGCCTCCGCGGCGCGGACCAGGGCGACGAACTCCGCATGGCGCCGTGCGTAGCGTGCGTTCTGGTAGGCCGTGAGATCGGCGCGCTGACGGGCGAGCATGTCCTCCAGCGTCTCCGGCCCGCGCGGCGCGGCGGGCTCGTCGAAGGCGGCGTGGCGGCCGAGCGCGAAGGCGGCCTGGTTGCGCTCCACCTGCATGCCGTTCAGCGCGATCGCACGCTCGATCGCCTCGCGCCCGATCGGCACCAGCCCGCGCTGGAACGCGATCCCGAGCAGGTAGACGTTGAGGAAGATCGTGTCGCCGAAGGCCTCCGCCACGCGGCCCGCGGCCGGCAGCGGCACCACCTCGCGCGTCACCGCGCGGAGGCTGTCGAGCATCGGAGCCGGATCGTCGCGAGTCGCGGTGTCGCGCACGAAGCGCGCCGTGGGCGAGAGGTCGGTGTTCACCACCGCCGCCGATCGGCCGGGCGAGAGCAGCGGGCGGATCTGCGGCCCATGCGCGCCGATGAGGTCCGCGGAGATCAGCAGGTCCGCCTGTCCGCGCTCGATCCGCGGGCCGGCCAGCGACTCGGTCGAGGCGCCGGGCTGGCCGATGCGCAGCTGCACCACCACGCCGCCGCCCTTCTGCGCGAGGCCGAGCTGGTCGATGGAGCGCGCCGGACGGCCGTCGAGGTGCGCCGCCATCGCCAGGATCGCGCCGAGCCCCGTCACCCCCTGCCCGCCGACGCCGGCGCAGAGGATGTTCCAGGCGCGGCCGTCGACCGGCTGCGGCAGGACGGGATCCGGCAGGCCGTCCGCGGTCACGGCCAAGGACTCGGGCTTCGCGACCTCCGCCCCCTCCAGCGTGACGAAGGACGGACAGAAGCCCTGCACGCAGGAGAGGTCCTGGTTGCAGGCGGACTGGTCGATGCGGCGCTTCCGGCCCCACTCGGTCTCGACCGGCTCTACCGCGATGCAGTTGGAGGCGCGGGAGCAATCCCCGCAATCCTCGCAGACGCGCGGGTTGATGACGGCGCGGCGCGTGGCCTGCGCCGCGTTGCCGCGCTTGCGCTTGCGGCGGCGCTCCGTCGCGCATTCCTGGTCGTAGATGATCGCGGTCACGCCCTTGGTCCCGCGCAGCTCCCGCTGCACCTGGTCCAGCTGCTCGCGCGGATGGAAGGCGATGCCGGCAGGCAGGCGCGCGTCGCCACGGTGCCGGTCCGGGTCGTCGGAGACGATCTCGATGCGCTCCACGCCCTCGGCGCGCAGTTGCCGCGCGATCTCGACCACGCCGAGTTCGCCGTCCACCGCCTGCCCGCCGGTCATGGCGACGGCGGAGTTCACCAGCACCTTGTAGGTGATGTTCGCCTTCGCGGCGACCGCGGCACGCACTGCCAGCGAGCCGGAATGCGCCCAGGTGCCGTCGCCGATGTTGGCGAAGACGTGCGCCTCCCCGGTGAAGTGCATCTGGCCGAGCCAGGGCACCCCCTCCCCGCCCATCTGCGTGAAGGCGAGGCTCTCGCGCTCGGGCTGCTTCGTCACCAGCCAGTGGCAGCCGATGCCGGCGAGGCCGCGCGAGCCCTCCGGCAGGCGCGTCGAGCTGTTGTGCGGGCAGCCCGGGCAGAAGAAGGGCGTGCGCTCGGCGACCGGCGCGGCCGCGGCGGCGTCGAGCGCGTCGAGCTCCGCGAGGCGCGCGCGCATGCGATCCGTGCGGAAGCCCTCCGGCAGGCGCGCGGCGAGCGCGCGCAGCACGGCAGGGCCGTCCAGCTCGGCCAGGTCCGAGAGCAGGGGCCGGCCGGCCTCGTCGCGCTTGCCCGTGACGCGCGGCGCGCCGGGCTGGCCGTACAGCGCCTCCTTCAGCTGCGGCTCCAGGAAGGCGCGCCGGTCCTCGACCACCAGCACCTCCTCCAGCCCGCGGGCGAAGGCGCGCGCAGCCTCGGCGTCGAGCGGCCAGGCGAGGCCCACCTTCCAGATGCGCAGGCCCAGCACGCGGGCCATCTCCTCGGTGATCCCGCACTCCTCCAGCGCGCGGCGGAGCAGCCAGTAGGCCTTGCCGCGCACCGCGATGCCGAAGCGGGCCACGGGGCTGTCCTGCACGATGCGGTCGAGGCCGTTGGCCCGCGCGAAGGCCACGGCGGCGGGCAGCTTGTAGAGGCGCAGCCGGCGCTCCTGCGCCAGCGCCGGGTCGGGCAGGCGGATGTGCAGCCCGCCTTCCGGGATCTCGACGCCATCGGGCGTGGTGGTGACGTAGGCCGCGGGGTCCACGCGCAGCGTGGCGGCGGCGTCCATCGTCTCCGCGACGCATTTCAGCCCGGCCCAGGTGCCGGCGAAGCGCGACAGGGCGATGCCCTTCAGCCCATACTCCAGCACCTCCGCCACGTCGGCGGGGTCGAGCATCGGGATCTCGAGGTCCGCGAAGCTGTGCTCGGACCCCGAGGTGACGGTGGAGGACTTCGAGGCGGGGTCGTCGCCCGACAGCGCCAGCACCCCGCCCCGGGGCATGGTCCCGGCCGAGTTGGCGTGGCGCAGCACGTCGCCGGAGCGGTCGAGGCCGGGGCCCTTGCCGTACCAGATGGCGAACACGCCCTCCCGCGTCGCACCAGGCGAGAAGGCGAGCTGCTGCGTGCCCCAGCAGGCCGTGGCGGCCAGATCCTCGTTCACCCCCGCCTGGAAGACGATGCCGGCCTCCTCAAGCCGGGCGCGCTGCTTCCACAGTTCCTTGTCGTAGCCGCCGAGGGGGGAGCCGCGATACCCGCTGATGTAGCCGCCGGTGTTCCACCCCAACGCCTGGTCGAGGGACCGGCGCAGCAGGGGCAGCCGCACCAGGGCCTGGACGCCGGTCAGCAGGACCGGCTCGGCCTCCGCCACCCATCGATCCTCGAGACTCGCCAGCGGACGCTGCAGGCTGCCCATGGCCGTTCTTCCCCGGTTCTTCCCAGACCACAGGAGAATGCCCGAGAGGTGCCGGAGGTTTTTTCCGTTTTTTGTTGTGCAACGCCGAAAAGGCGGCCCAATCTGCCGACATGGACGCCATCGACAGAAAGATCATCCGCGCCCTGACCCGCAACGGCCGGGCAACGAATGCCGAGTTGTCGGAGGAGGTCGGCCTCTCGCCCTCCCCCTGCTGGACACGGGTGCGGCGGCTCGAGCAGGCCGGGGTCATCAAGGGCTACACGGCCCTCATCGACCAGGCCGCCGTCGGCCTGCCCGACACCGTGTTCATCGAGGTGATGATGGAGCGGCACGACGAGGACAGCCTGCGCCGCTTCGAGGAGACGGTGCTGGCCATCCCCGAGGTGCTGGAATGCCACCTCGTGACCGGTGAGTACGACTACGTCATCAAGGCCGCCGTCGGCGGCACCGCGGGCTATGAGCGGCTGCTGCGCGAGAGGCTCTACCGTCTGCCGGGCGTGCGGCACACCCGGACCAGCTTCGGCCTGCGCTGCCTGAAGCAGACCCTCTCGCCGCTGCCGCCCTGACGGCTGAGGTCAGTGCCCGTCGACCGCGTCGAAGTGCCGCTTGACCATGCCCAGCGCGAACAGCACGCCGAAGGCGAGGAGGCCCCAGCCGAACAGCCCGAAGGCCGGTGCGGTGGCGAAGGCGGCCGTCAGCAGGCCGGCGAGCGCCGTCGCGACGGCGAGCATCATGAAGTAGATCGCGGAGGCGTTCATCGGGTGGTCTCCTTGCGGGGCATGTCGTCGAACAGGATGCGGGCGGCGGCGCCGTCCAGGTCCTCGTACTGGCGGGAGCGCAGCGTCCAGAGGAACAGGCCGAGGCCGAGCAGCCCGAGGAACAGGGCCAGCGGCACGAGCAGCACGAGCGCATTCATGGTGTGGCGTCCTTGCCGGCGCGGAGCGCGTTGAGGATGACGATGATGGAGGAGCTGGCCATCACCAGCGCCGCGATCAGCGGTGTCACGAAGCCCACCACCGCCATCGGCACGGCCACCACGTTGTAGGCCAGGCTGAAGGCGATGTTCTGCCGCGCGATGCGCTGCGCGCGCCGTGCCGTGCGGACCGCGTAGGGCAGCGCCGTCAGCCCCTCCGCCCGCAGCACGATGTCGGAGGTCGCCTGCGCGATGTCGGTGCCGGAGGCAGGGCTGGCCGAGACATGCGCGAGCGAGAGGGCCGCAGCGTCGTTGATGCCGTCCCCGACCATGAGCGGGCGGCGCCCGGCCTCGACCAGCGCGGCGATGCGCGCCGCCTTGTCCTCGGGCGTCGCGCGGGCCTGCCAGGGGCCGATGCCGGCCGAGGCCGCGGCGGCCTCCACCGCGCCCGGGCCGTCGCCCGAGAGCAGCTCGCTCTCGATGCCGAGGGCACGGAGCTGCATGACCGCATCCCCCACATCGCCGCGCATCCGGTCCGCGAAGTGGAACACCACCGGCTCCCGGCCCGGGGCCACGTAGTAGAGCGCCATGCCCGAATCGGCCGGCATCTCGATCCCGCAGAAGGCGGCGGAGCCGAGGCGGACATCGCCGCGCACCAGGCCGCGGCCCGGCACCTCCTGCACGCCGTCGAGCACCGGGGCGCCCGGGCAGGCCCGCACCAGCGCCTGGGCGAGCGGGTGGTGGCTCGCATGGGCCATGGCGGCCGCCTCCCGCAGCAGGGCGGGGTCGAGGTTCGGATCCTCGATCAGGTCGGGCCGGCCCTCGGTCAGCGTGCCCGTCTTGTCGAGCACCGCATGGCCTGCCGACGACAGCCTTTCCAGCGCGGTGGGAGAGGCCACCAGCACGCCGCGGCGGAACAGCGCGCCGACGGCCGCCACCTGCACGGCGGGCACGGCGATGGCCAGCCCGCAGGGGCAGGTGACGATCAGCGCGGCGACGGCCGGCACCAGCGCCTCCTGCCAGGTGACGCCCATGCCCTGCCACCAGCCGAGGAAGGTCGCGGCCGCGACCACGTGCACCACCGGCACGTAGAGCCGCGCCGCCTTGTCGGCGACCGAGACGAAGCGCCCCTTGGCCTGCTCCGCCCGCTCGATCAGCCGCGCCAGCGCGGCCAGCGAGCCGTCCTTGAGCGCGGCGCCCACCTGCATCACCACCGCGGCGCCCATGTTCACCGCGCCGGCGGGCAGCGCCTGCCCGGCCTTGAAGGGACGCGGTATGCTCTCGCCCGTGGTCGCGGAGGTGTCGAGCAGCGCATCCGCCTCCGCCACGCCGTCGAGGCGCAGGCGTTCCCCGCTCGCGACCAGGATGCGGTCGCCGGGCTGCACGTTCTCCGCCGCGACGGCGCGCGTCGTGCCGTCCGGCAGCAGCAGGGAGACGGTGCCCTCCTGCAGGGCCAGCAGCTCCGCCACCGCCTGCCGGGCGCGGCGGCGCATCCCGCGGTCCAGCACGCGGCCGGCGAGCAGCAGCGCGAGCAGCGAGGTCGCGCCGTCGAACCAGGTGAAGGGGCCGTTGCGGAAGGTCTCGCTGACCGACATCAGTGTGGTGGCCAGCACGCCGATCGACACCGCGAGGTCCATGTTCACGCGCCCGGCGCGGATCGC
>DASQNQ010000145.1:0-5016 GCA_035644895.1 Acetobacteraceae bacterium
GTTCCAGGCGGCGAGCTGAGCGTCGAGGATCGGGCGCGGCGTCGGTCGCACGTTCACGCCGCCCTGCGCGAGGGCGACGAGGTCGCGGGAGTAGCGGTCCTGCAGCTTCCAGGACATGTCCGAGGACGCCGCCTCGGCAGCAATGCGCAGCACCTGCTGCAGCTCCTGCGGCAGCCCGTCGAAGCGCTGCCGGTTCCAGAGGACCTCGAAGGTCTCGGTCTTCTGGTGGAAGCTCTGGATCATGTAGTTCTTCGCGACGTCGGCGAAGCCCAGCACGCGGTCGGAGGAGGGATTGTTGAACTCCGCCCCGTCGATGACCCCGCGCTCCAGCGCCGGCACGATCTCGCCGCCCGGAAGCGCCACGACCGCGGCACCCATCTCCTGAAACAGGTCGGTGGCCAGCCCCACGGTGCGGTAGCGCAGGCCGCGGATCTGGTCCGCGCGCTCGATCGGGTTGCGGAACCAGCCGAGCGGCTGGGTCGGCATCGGGCCAGTCTGGAACCCGACGGCGTTCATCCGCAGGATGTCGTGCATCAGCTCCCGGTACAGGGCCTCGCCGCCACCGTAGTAGAACCAGCCCAGGAACTGGTTCGCGTCGCCGAACCAGGGTGGTGCCGTGCCGAACAGGGAGAAGGCGCGGTTGCGCCCGAACCAATAGGCGGAAACGCCGTGGCCGCCATCGAGCGTGCCGGCATGGACCGCGTCGAGCAGTTGGAAGGCGCCGACGACGGCACCGGCCGCGAGAAGCTCCACCCGCAGGCGCCCGCCCGCCAGGTTGTTCACGCGTGTGACGTAGTCCTGCGCGAACTCGTGGAAGATGTCGCGCTGCGGCCAGGTGGACTGGAAGCGCAGCGTGGTCGTCTGTGCGCGGCTCACATTCGGCGTTGCCAGCACCGCCGCGCCGGTCGCGCCCACGGCGGCGGCCTTGAGAAATCCGCGACGGGCTCCGCCCTTCGTCACTGTCTCGGTCATGCTTTCCTCCCAGCTGCGCCAAGCCCTGACCCTTCGGGTCGCGACGGCGCAATCGCTCCGTCCTCCATTACGCAGCCCGCCGGAAATCCGCAATGGTACCGACCCCCGCCCATGGTTGACCGCGGGCCGGGCGCAGGGCAAAGCCGCGTGACCGGAGGTTCCGCCTGGAAGAATGAGCGCCGCCCTGGACGAGCCCTCACCGCAGCCCTCCGACTACCGGCTGGACCGGTCGGTCGGGCACCTGCTGCGGCGCGCCCACCAGCGCCACGTCGCGCTCTTCCAGGTTCAGGCGGCGGAGACGGGCCTCACGCCCCCCCAGCTCGCGGCGCTCGCCGGGCTTCACCTGCTCGGCCGGACCACGCAGAACGCGCTCGGGCGCGCCGTGGCGATGGATTCCGCCACCATTCAGGGCGTGGTCCAGCGCCTGCTGGCGCGCGGCCTGGTCACCGCGGCACGGGACCCGATGGACCGCCGGACCCTCGTCCTCGCGCTGACCGAGCCCGGACATGCCGCGCTCGCCCATGGCGCAGCCTGCGCGGTGCGCGCGCGGGACGAGCTGCTCGGCTGCCTCTCGGCGGAGGAGCGGGAAACCTTCCTCGCCCTGCTCCGCAAGGCCGCGGGGGTCGAGGCTACTTCGTGACGAAGGCCTTCTCGACGACGTAGGTGCCGGGCGCGCTGTTCGCCCCCTCCTCGAAGCCGCGGGCCTCGAGCAGCGCCCGCAGGTCCGCGTTCAGCGCCTCCGACCCGCAGATCATGCAGCGGTCCCGCTCCGGCGAGAGGGGCGGCAGGCCGAGATCCGCCGCCATGCGGCCGGATTCGATGAGCGCGGGGATGCGGGCCTGGACCGGGAAGGCCTCCCTCGTCACGGAGGGATAGTAGCTGAGCTTCTCCGCCACCATTTCGCCCAGCAGCTCGTCCCGCGGCAGATCCTCGGTGATGTACTGCCGGTAGGCCAGCTCGGCCACCTGGCGGACGGTGTGCACAAGGACGATCCGCTCGTACCGGTCATAGACCTCCGGCTCCCGGATCAGGGACATGAAGGGCGCGAGGCCAGTGCCGGTCGCGAACAGCCACAGCACGCCGCCAGGCAGCAGGTTCTCCGGCACCAGCGTGCCCGTGGCCTTACGCCCGATCAGCACCGTGTCGCCCGGCACGATGTGCTGCAGGCGCGAGGTGAGCGGCCCGTCCTGCACCTTGATCGAGAGGAACTCGAGCGTCTCCTGCCAGGGCGCGCTGACCATGGAATAGGCTCGCACCAGCGGCTTGCCGTTCACCGCCAGCCCAATCATCGCGAACTGGCCCGCCCCGAAGCGGAAGGCCGGGTCGCGCGTGCAGGTGAAGGAGAAGAGGCGGTCGGTCCAGTGATGCACCGACAGCACGCGCTCCCCGTAGAAGCCGGGGGGGATGGCGACGGGGCTCGGGAGGGGCGTGTCCATGGTGCCTCGCTTATGGGGGCGCGCGCGCCATGCTGCAACGCATGGGCGCGGAACGTCCTTGCGCTGGCGCAAGCCGCGCTGGGCGCTGGCGCGGGCCGCGCCCTGGCGCGGACGGGCGCGCCGCGCCATGCTGCCGGCGGATGACCGACACCTCCGCCAACGAGCCTCCCCTCGGGCCACCCGTGGACCCGCTGCCGCGCCCGATCCCGGCCCGGGTGCCGCACCGCGGCGCCTCCGTGACGCTCGAGCCCCTTGCGCTGCGCCACAGCGCCGACCTGTGGCAGGCGGCGCAGGGCGACCCGGAGGGGCATGGCTGGGCCTACATGGGCTACGGCCCCTTCGCGGACGCCGCCGCGCTCCGCCGCCATGTCGCGCACTTCGCCGCGCAGCACGATCCGATGGCCTGGGCCGTGCGCCCGCACACCACGGGCGCCGTCTCCGGCTGGCTGACCCTGATGGACATCCAGCCCGCCCATGCCGCGATCGAGATAGGCCACATCTGGTTCGCGCCCCGGCTGCAGCGCACCCGCGCGGCGACCGAGGCGATGTTCCTGCTGATGCGCCACGCCATGGACGACCTCGGCTACCGCCGCCTGGTGTGGAAGTGCAACGCGCTGAACGCCCCTTCACGCCGCGCCGCGGCCCGGCTCGGGTTCGTGTTCGAGGGCGTGCTGCGCGCGCACATGGTGGTCAAGGAGAGGCGGCGGGACACGGCGTTCTTCTCCATCCTGGCCGAGGAGTGGCCCGCCCGCCGCGACGCCATCGCCGCCTGGCTGGACGACGCCAATTTCGATCACGCCGGCCGCGCGCGGCGCCCGCTCAACCCCGACCTGCACACCGTGGGTGACAGGCAGGCGGATGCTCCGCTAACATGACATCCAGTTCATCCAGGGCAGGGAGGGCCGTTCGATGGGTGATGTCGAGC
Source organism: Acetobacteraceae bacterium (assembly GCA_035644895.1). Lineage (GTDB taxonomy): Bacteria > Pseudomonadota > Alphaproteobacteria > Acetobacterales > Acetobacteraceae > Falsiroseomonas. The sequence continues at coordinate 3,334 of DASQNQ010000145.1, forward strand.
TGTCGGAGATCGTGGCCTGGGGCGTGATCCTCGGGCTGGCGGTGATGGTCGGGCTGCAGGCCCGCGGCGTGGCTGCTCGCGCCGCGGCGGCCCTGGGGGTGGGCGTCGCGGTGCTGACCAAGGTGGCGCTGTTCCAGGTGACGTGACCGCCGCCTGCCACGGACCCGCCATGCGGCCGTAACGCGCCGCCTGTAGGATCGGGCCGCCGAACAGACCGGGGCAGCAAGCCCCGCGCGGAGAGAGACAGACATGCGCGCCACCCTGCTGGCGGCAACGGCCCTTCTTGGCCTCGTCGCCCCTTCCCTTGCCGACCAGCGCTTTGAGGCCTCGCTCGCCGGCCATGCCATCCTGCCGGCCGCCACCTTTGCCGCCCCGCCCGCCGATGCGCCGGCCGCCTTCGCCATTGCCGGCCGCTTCGCGGGACCCGGCAACCTGCGGATAGAGCAGGCAGGCAGCGTGCCGGGCGACACCGGCGCACTGCATGGCAACCGCCCGACCGGCCTGCTCTTCCCCTTCCAGGGCCAGCCGGTGCAGGGCTTCTCCGGCATCAAGCCCGCGGGTGACGGCAGCTTCTGGGCGCTCACCGACAACGGCTTCGGCAACCGCCGCAACTCCCCCGACGCGATGCTGATGTTCCACCGCGTCCGCCCGGACTGGCGCACGGGCCAGGTCGCGGTGGAGCGGACCGTGTTCCTCTCCGACCGCGCACGGCGCGTGCCCTTCCGCATCGCGACGGAAGCCACCGAGACGCGCTACCTGACCGGCGCCGACTTCGACCCCGAGAGCATCCAGCCCATGCCGGACGGCTCCTTCTGGATTGGCGACGAGTTCGGCCCGCACCTGCTTCATGTGGACGCGCAGGGCGTGGTGCAGCGCGTGGTCGACACGCGCCTCGACGGGCATCCGCTGATCTCGCCCGACCACCACTCGCTGCAGGTCGCGGCCTCCCCCACCGCGGGCGTGCCCTTCCGCGTGCGCCGCTCCGGCGGCTACGAGGGCATGGCGCTGACACCCGACGGCCGGACGCTCTGGGCGATGCTGGAGCAGCCGCTCTTCGCCGCCGGCTCCGACCAGCCGGAGGGTCGGTTCCTTCGCGTGCTGGAATTCTCGCCCGAGCGCGCGGAGTGGACAGGCCGGCAGGTGCGCTACCGGCTGGAGGAGGGTGCGACCGCCATCGGTGACTTCAACTTCGTCGATGCCACGCGCGCGCTGGTGATCGAGCGCGACAACGGCGAGGGCGACCCGGGGCTGGCCTGCGCGCAGGGCGCGCGCCCGACGCAGCAGGCGCCCTGCTTCCCGGCGCCGGCGCGCCTCAAGCGCGTCTACCTGGTGGACATGGCGCAGACGGATGCCGAGGGCTTCGTGCGGAAGCTCGGCCACATCGACCTGATGGCCATCCGCGACCCGGAGGGCGTGGCGCGGCAGCGGGGCGACCTGCCGGCCGGCACGCCGCGCGACCGCTTCACCTTCCCCTTCTTCACCATCGAGAACGTGGCGGCGGTGGACGCGGACCACATCGTCGTCGCCAACGACAACAACCTGCCCTTCAGCGCCGGCCGCCACCTGACGCGGGCCGACGACAACGAGTTCATTCTGCTGCGCGTCCCCGAGCTGCTGCGGGCCCGCTGAGCGCGACCGCCGCCTGATCGATGCGGCGGGTCGGCGGCGGTCATCACGCGCCGC
>DASQNQ010000146.1:0-10553 GCA_035644895.1 Acetobacteraceae bacterium
CATGGTGCATGGCTTCGTGACCGGGTCGGGCGGCGGCATGCGCATCGAGAGCACGCCGGGCCGCGGCACCATCGTCACGCTCTACCTGCCACTGGCGGGCGCGGAGGCGGACGCCCCGGCTGCCGCCCTGCCGGCGCAGGCCGCCGCGGGCCCGGCCGCGACGGTGCTGCTGGTGGACGACGACGCGCTCGGCCGCATGGCGACGGCGGCTGCGCTGCGCGAGATGGGGCACCAGGTGATCGAGGCGCGGGCCGGCGACGAGGCCCTGCCCCTGCTGCAGCGCGCGGACCTCGACCTGCTGGTCACCGACTACGCCATGCCGGGCATGAACGGCGCCGAGCTGGCGGATGCCGCGCGCCGGATGCGGCCGGAGCTGCCGATCGTGATGATCACCGGCTATGCCGCCGCCGCGCCGGAGGAGCTGAGCCGCGGCACGGTTGCCCTGCTGCACAAGCCCTTCCGCGTGGAGGACCTGGACCGGCGCATCCGCCGCGTGATGGCCGTCCGGCGCCGGACGGCGGAGATCGCGGGAAGCTGAGCGCGGGGGCTACCCCGTTTCGAAGGCCAGCACCGCCGCGGCCAGGTCCTCGCCGGCCCAGCCGACCGACTTGAAGACCGTCACCTCCTCCGCCGACCGGCGGCCGGGATGCGTGCCGCGGCAGAGCTCGGCCAGCTCCGCCGCGCCGTGGCCCGGGCCGATCGCGCCCTCCTCGATCGCCTGCACGATGTCCCCCGCCTCGGCCATCGCGCCGGCGCGCGTGTCCACGACCACGGTCGCGCGGGCCATCAGCGCGCCATCCGCTTCGCGCATCGCGGGGCGGAAGGCGCCGACCAGGTCGACATGTGTGCCCGGCGCGACGTCCGCCCCGCGCACCAGCGGCGTGGCCGAGAGCGTGGCGGCGGAGACGATGTCGAAGCCCGCCGGGTCGGGACTTGCCACGGCCCGCGCCGGCAGGCCGTGCGCGGCCAGACGCTGGGCGAGCCGCCCGGCATTGGCCGGGGTAGGCGACCAGATCGCGATCTCCCTGATCGGGAAGCGGGCCGACCAGGCCTCGGCCAGTGCCGACGCGACCCGGCCGCTCCCGAGCACGAGGAGACGCCGGCTGTCAGGCCGGGCCAGGTAGCGCCCGGCCAGCGTGCTGGCCGCGGCCGTGCGCCGGTCCGTCAGCTCCCCCCCGTCGAGCAGCGCGAGAGGCACGCCCGTGTCGGCGTCCGAGAGCAGGTAGGTGGCCTGCACGGCCGGCAGGCCGCGGGCCGGGTTGCCGGGCGCCACCTGCACGATCTTCACCCCGACATGGCCGCCCGCGCGCCAGGCGGGCATGAGCAGGAGCGTCCCCTCGCCCCCCTGGCCCGGCACGGCGTGGCGGTGGCGGAGCGGCGCTTCGCACCCCTCACGGAACATGCGCTCGAGCGCGGCCTCGAGCCGGTCCCAGGGCAGCAGGCGGCGGATCTCCTCGGCCTCGATGACGCGCAATGTCCTTCCTCCTCGCCCCGGCCGGGGGCGCCGCCGTCGCGGCGGCTTGCCCGGCATGGAAATTGACTCCAGGCCCCGGGGGAGGCAGAGCATCCGGCAGGGGCACGCCGCGGGCAACCACCTGCCGGGCGCAGCACCCGTCCCAGGGAGAACGACGAATGAAGGCTTTGCGTCTTGCCATGACGCGCACGGGGGCCGCCGCCGCGCTCGGCGCCGCCCTGCTCGCCGCCGCGCCTGCCGCCGCCCAGGCGCCCGCCCAGCAGGGTGGGCAGCAGGCCCAGGTCACGGGCTCCACGCTCGATGCGATCCGCAGCCGCGGCACGCTGATCTGCGGCGTGAACACCGGCCTTGCCGGCTTCGCGCAGCCCGACAGCCAGGGCGTGTGGCGCGGCTTCGACGTGGACTACTGCCGGGCCGTCGCCATCGCGCTGTTCAACGACGCGAACCGCGTGCGCTACGTGCCGACCACCGCGCAGAACCGCTTCACCGCGCTGCAGTCGGGCGAGGTGGACATGCTGGCGCGCAACACGACCTGGACGCTGTCGCGCGACACCTCGCTCGGCTTCGACTTCACGGGCATCAACTTCTTCGACGGCCAGGGCTTCATGGTGAAGACCAGCACCGGCGTGAAGGCGGGCCGTGAGCTGGAGGGCGCCACCATCTGCGTCCAGCCCGGCACGACGACCGAGCAGAACCTGACCGACTGGGCGCGCGCCAACCGCATCCGCTTCACCCCGGTGGTGATCGAGCGGCTGGAGGAGGTGGTGCAGGCCTACGTCTCCGGCCGCTGCGACGCCTACACCACCGACGTCTCGGGCCTGGCCGCCACCCGCATGGTGCAGCCGCGCCCGCAGGAGCACGTGATCCTGCCCGACGTGATCAGCAAGGAGCCGCTCGGCCCGCTGGTGCGCCACGGCGACCAGCGCTTCGCCGACCTGCTGCGCTGGATCCACTTCGGCCTGGTGAACGCCGAGGAGCTCGGCCTGACCTCCGAGAACATCGCGCAGATGCAGAACGACCCGCGCCCCGACGTGCAGCGCATGATCGGGCGGACCGGCGACCTCGGGCGCATGCTCGGCGTGGACAACGCCTTCATGGTCAACATCGTCCGCCAGCTCGGCAACTACGGCCAGATCTTCGAGCGGAACCTCGGGCCGCTCGGCATCCAGCGCGGGCCGAACGCGCTCTGGAACGCCGGCGGCCAGCAGTACGCGCCCCCCTTCCGGTGAGGCATCCGGCCGGCGGCAGCCCTCTGCCGCCGGCCATTTCTTGACAGATTTTAAGATTTGTACGCCCTGTAACCCGTCGTGACGGCGGGCGCTTGTGGGCTACGCTTCCGAGAATGCCGGAGACCGGGCCGGCCAAAACGAAGATCTCGAAGGGCTTCACATGTCAGCAACAGCCGAACCGCGCCTTTCGCGCGGGGGGCCGCCGAAGCGGCCGCTTCGCCTGTCGTGGTCCGACGAACGCGTGCGCGGCATCGTCTGGCAGGTCCTGGTGGTCGCAGTCATCCTCGGCATCGTTTACTGGTTGTGGTCCAACACCGTCCACAACCTTGAGGTGCGGCGCATCGCGACCGGCTTCGGGTTCCTGGAGCGGGAGGCCGGGCTGCCGATCGGCGAGAGCCTGATCCCCTACGAGCCGACCGACACCTACCTGCGCGCGCTGACCGTCGGCGTGCTGAACACGCTGAAGGTCGCCGTCATCGGCGTGGTCCTGGCGACGATCCTCGGCACGCTGGTCGGCATCGCGCGGCTGTCGAGGAACTGGCTGCTGTCCAAGATCGCCGGCGCCTATGTCGAGGTGATCCGCGACCTGCCGCTGCTGCTGCAGCTGCTGTTCTGGTACACGATCCTGCAGGGCCTGCCCGGGCCGCGCCAGGCGCTGAACCCGGTGGAAGGCGTGTTCCTCTCGAACCGCGGCATGAAGGTCCCGGCCCTGGTGTGGGAGAGCGGCCATAGCTGGGCCGTCATCGCCTTCCTCGTCGGGCTGGTGATCACCTTCGTCTATCGCCGCGCGGCGCGGCAGCGCCAGTATGCGGACGGCCAGCCGCGCAAGGTCTGGCCGGTGGCGCTCGCGGCCCTGGTCGGGCTGCCCCTGGCCGCCTGGGCCATGGGCGGCGCCCCCTGGACGATCGACTGGCCGGCGCTGGGCGGCTTCAACTTCCGCGGCGGCACGACGATCAGCCCGGAGTACTTCGCGCTGCTGATCGGCCTCGTCACCTACACGGCCGGCTTCATCGCCGAGATCGTGCGCGCCGGCATCCTGGCGGTGAACCAGGGGCAGTGGGAGGCGGCGCAGGCGCTCGGCATGCGCAACGGGGAGATCCTGCGCAAGATCGTGCTGCCTCAGGCGCTGCGGGTCATCGTGCCGCCGATGACCTCGCAGTACCTGAACCTGACGAAGAACTCGTCGCTGGCGGTCGCGATCGGCTACCAGGACATCGTCTCGATCGCCAACACCACGCTGAACCAGACGGGCCAGGCGATCGAGGGCATCGCCATCATCATGCTGGTCTACCTGACGATCAGCCTGTCCATCTCGCTGTTCATGAACTGGTACAACGCAAGAATAGCGTTGGTGGAGCGCTGACCGATGGCCGACACCACCAGCAACATCCAGCTCGGCACCGCCATCGGCGGCGTGCCCGGCGAGGCCTCCGCCCCGCGCAACCCGCCCGTCGCCACCACGGGCGCGGTTGCCTGGGCGCGGCAGAACCTGTTCTCCGGCTGGGTCAACACGGCCGTCACCCTCGCGCTCGGCTACCTTCTCGTGCGCTGGGCGCTCGGCTTCATCGACTGGGCCTTCGTCAACGCCGTCTGGTCGGTGCCCGTGGTGAACGGGCAGGCGCAGACGGCGGCCTGCCGCGACATCAAGGGGGTTGGCGCCTGCTGGGCCGTGGTGACGGAGAAGCACCGCTTCATCCTGTTCGGCACCTACCCGTTCGAGGAGCACTGGCGCCCCGCGGTCGTCTGCCTGCTGTTCGTCGGGCTCTACATCGTCTCGGCGATGCGCCGCTTCTGGAACTGGAGCCTCGTCGCCATCTGGGCCGCGACGCTGACCCTCATCGGCGTGCTGATGTGGGGCGGCATCTTCGGCCTTTCCTACGTGCCGCAGGAGCGCTGGGGCGGCCTGCCCATCACGCTGATCCTCTCGACCTTCGGCCTGGCGCTCGCCTTCCCGCTGGCGATCCTCGTCGCGCTCGGGCGGCGGTCGCGGCTGCCGGCCATCAAGGTGCTCTGCGTCCTGTACGTGGAGCTGATCCGCGGCGTGCCGCTGATCTCGCTGCTGTTCATGGCGTCCGTGATGTTCCCCCTCTTCCTGCCGGAGGGGATGAACATCGACAAGCTGCTGCGGGCGCAGATCGCCATCACCCTCTTCGCCGGCGCCTACCTGGCGGAGGTGGTGCGCGGCGGCCTGCAGGCGCTGCCGCGCGGCCAGTACGAGGCGGCGGAGGCGCTCGGCCTGTCCTACTGGCAGAAGACCGGCTTCATCATCCTGCCGCAGGCGCTGCGTCTCGTGATCCCGCCGCTGGTGAACACCTTCATCGGCTTCTTCAAGGACACCTCGCTGGTGCTGATCATCGGCATCTTCGACCTGCTGACCGCAGGCAAGACCGCGATCGTCGAGCCCGCCTGGCAGGGCTTCGGCGTCGAGATCTACGTCACCATCGGGGTCATCTACTTCATTTTCTGCTTCGCAATGTCCAAGTACAGCCAGGACCTGGAGCGGGACCTGAACCGCCACAGGCGACGCTGAACGAACGATATACAATACAAAGAACGGGGGCCGGAGAATGGGCGAGACGATGATCGGCGAGGATGTCCACCTCGCCTCGGCGGTGCGGGCCGACGCCCCGCCCGCCATCGTGCTGGACAAGGTGAACAAGTGGTTCGGCGCGCTGCACGTGCTGCGCGACGTGAACCTGCAGGTCGCGACGGGGGAGCGCGTGGTGGTCTGCGGCCCCTCGGGCTCCGGCAAGTCCACCATGATCCGCTGCATTAACCGGCTGGAGCAGCACCAGGAGGGCCGGATCCTCGTCGACGGGATCGAGCTGTCGGACGACCTCAAGTCGCTCGACGCCATCCGGCGCGAGGTCGGCATGGTGTTCCAGAGCTTCAATCTCTTCCCGCACCTCACCGTGCTCGAGAACTGCACGCTCGCACCCATCTGGGTCCGCCGCATGCCGAAGCGGGAGGCCGAGGAGCTGGCGATGGAGTACCTGACCCGGGTCCGCATCCCGGAGCAGGCGAAGAAGTACCCCGGACAGCTCTCGGGCGGGCAGCAGCAGCGGGTGGCCATCGCCCGCGCGCTCTGCATGAAGCCGAAGATCATGCTGTTCGACGAGCCGACCTCCGCCCTCGACCCGGAGATGATCAAGGAGGTGCTCGACACCATGGTGATGCTGGCCGACACCGGCATGACCATGATCTGCGTGACGCACGAGATGGGGTTCGCCCGCCAGGTCGCCGACCGCGTGGTGTTCATGGACCGCGGCGAGATCGTGGAGAGCGGCACGCCCGACCGCATCTTCAACGACCCGCAGACCGACCGCCTGCGGCTGTTCCTGTCGCAGATCCTTCGGGGGCATTAGCCCTGTGACACCCCGGCGGGCCGCGCTTGCGCCGCCCGCCGGGCGGACCTATGCCTACCGGCGTTCCGCTTCCGGAGCGCGAGATTGAGCCACCCCACCGCGGACCGTCCTCTCACCACCGCCGGCCTGGTCGGCGTGCTGGGCGTCGTCTATGGCGACATCGGCACCTCGCCGCTCTATGCACTCCGCGCCAGCCTGCTGCACTTCTCCTCCGACGGGATCGAGCGGTGGGAGATCCTCGGCGTCCTGTCCCTCATCTTCTGGGCGCTGGTGCTGACCGTCAGCCTGAAGTACGTCGCCTTCGTGCTGCGCGCGGACAATCGCGGCGAAGGCGGGATCCTCGCCCTCATGGCGCTCGCGCAGCGCCAGGCGCGGACCGAGCGCGGGCGGTGGATCGTGGCGCTGGTCGGCATCGTCGGCGCGGCGCTGTTCTTCGGTGACGGGATCATCACCCCCGCCATCTCCGTGCTGTCGGCGGTGGAGGGGCTGAAGGTCATCTCGCCCCACTTCGAGGAGGCGGTGGTGCCGATCGCGCTCGGCATCCTGCTCGGCCTCTTCCTCATCCAGTACCGTGGCACGGGCAGCATGGGGGCCATCTTCGGGCCCGTCTGCGCGCTGTGGTTCGCGACGCTCGCCGTGCTCGGCCTCGTCGAGATCGCGGCCAACCCGGGCGTTCTGGCCGCCCTCTCGCCGACCTACGCAATCACCTTCTGCACCCACTACAAGGTCGCGGCCTTCATCGCCTTCGGCTCCGTCGTGCTGGCGGTGACGGGGGCGGAGGCACTGTATGCCGACATGGGCCATTTCGGCCGCAAGCCGATCCGCGTCGCCTGGGTCGCGTTCGTCCTGCCGGCGCTGGCCATCAACTACTTCGGCCAGGGTGCGCTGCTGCTGCTGGATCCGGCGGCGATCGAGAACCCCTTCTTCCTGCTCGCGCCGGAGTGGTTCCGCCTGCCGCTCGTGGTGCTCGCCACGGCGGCGACGATCATCGCCTCCCAGGCCATGATCTCGGGCGCCTTCTCCATCGCGCGGCAATGCGTGCAGCTCGGCTTCATTCCCCGCGTCGAGGTCCGCCACACGAGCGAGACGGAGCAGGGCCAGATCTACCTGCCCCAGGTGAACACGGCGATGCTGATCGGCGTGGTGATCCTGGTGCTGGAATTCCGCAGCTCCGACAGCCTGGCCGCCGCCTACGGCCTGGCGGTGACGGGCACCTTCCTCTGCACCTCGATCCTCGCCATCCTGGTGTTCCGGCGCCAGTTCGGCTGGGCCTGGCCCGCCGTGATCGGCCTCTTCGGGCCGCTGCTGCTGCTCGACCTGGCCTACTTCATCTCGACCGCCCTCAAGATCCCCGACGGCGGGTACGTGCCGCTGATCCTCGGCGCCGTGATCTTCGTGATGATGCTGACCTGGCGGCAGGGGCGCGACCTGCTCTTCTCCCGCTTCCGGCAGGACAGCCTGCCGCTCCGGTCCTTCCTCGCGCGGTTGCCGCAGTCGCGGACAACACGGGTGCCGGGCATCGCGGTGTTCATGACCAGCCAGGCGGACTTCGTGCCCGGCGCGCTGCTGCACAACCTGAAGCACAACAAGGTCATGCACCAGCGCGTGCTGTTCGTGACCGTGTGCAACGAGGACATCCCGCGCGTGGGCGACGAAAGCCGGCGGGACGTGACGGAGCTTGCGCCCGACATCCACCGCGTGGTGCTCCGCTACGGCTTCCAGGAGAGCCCGCACATCCCGCGGGAGCTGGAGCGCCTGCGCGAGATGGGCATTCCCTTCGAGCCGATGCAGGCCAGCTACTTCCTCGGTCGCGAGACGGTGGTGGCCGCCGCGGTGCCCAAGATGTCGCGCTGGCGGCAGTGGCTGTTCACGCTCATGAGCCGCAATGCCATGCCGGCCACCGAGTTCTTCCGCATCCCGTCCGACCGCGTGGTGGAGCTTGGCGTCCGGGTCGCCATCTGAACCGGGGCGGTTCGGCGGCGTTCCCGTTCAACCCTTGCCACTCGGAGGATCAGGCCACGTGGCTCTGGTGACCCTGGTGATGGCCTCCGGCCCCGGCTACCCCGAGGGCAGCGAGGCCCACCGCTACGAGATGACGATCACGCTGGACGGCCACGGCTGCCCTGACGCCCATGCCTGGCGTCACGACCCCGCACCCTGGCCGGCCCGCCGGTATTGGCCGGGCGAGCCGGACCTGCGCGGGGACGTGCAGCACGATGCCGACGTCGGTTGGTGGCTGCGCTTCTTCCGCGACACCGCCCAGGCGCCCGACGCGCCGCCGCACGACATCCAGCTCCATGCAGGCCCCCTGCGCCCGGGCGAGATGCTGACCATCCGGGAGCCGGACGGGCGCCTCTATGACTGGCGGGTGGTGGGGGTCCAGTAGCTTGCCCGAACGAAGAAGGGCGCCAGCCTTGCGGCGGCGCCCTTCCGAACTGGTGGAGCCAATCGGAATCGAACCGACGACCTCTTGAATGCCATTCAAGCGCTCTCCCAACTGAGCTATGGCCCCGCAGTCTTGGGAGGCGGGCCGTATAACCGGCTCCGGCGGCCCGCGCAACCCCGCGAACCCCCGTTTCGCGCATGGCGCCGTCTTACGTGCCGGTGTGGCAATTTCCGGTCCGGCCGATTTTACTCGGGGCGATTGCGGGCTAGGTTCCGCCGCGGAACAAGCGGGAGAGGTCCGTGACGAGCAAGAAGCTGTACCCCGACGCCAAGGCCGCGCTGGCCGGCGTGCTGCGCGACGGCATGACCATCCTGTCCGGCGGCTTCGGCCTCTGCGGCGTGCCGACCGTGCTGATCGAGGCGATCCGCGACAGCGGCGTGCGCGACCTGACCATCGTGTCCAACAACGCCGGCACGGACGGCAAGGGCCTCGGCATCCTGCTCGACACGCGGCAGGTGCGGAAGATGGTCAGCAGCTACGTCGGCGAGAACGCCACCTTCGCGAAGCAGTACCTGGCCGGCGAGCTGGAGATCGAGTTCAACCCCCAGGGCACGCTGGCCGAGCGCATCCGCGCGGGCGGCGCCGGCATTCCGGCCTTCTTCACCCGGACGGGCGTCGGCACCGAGGTCGCGAAGGGGAAGGAGACGCGCGAGTTCGACGGCGAGACCTACCTGATGGAGCGCGGGATCTTCGCCGACCTGGCGATCATCCACGCCTACATGGGCGACGCCGAGGGCAACCTCGTCTATCGAAAGACCGCGCGGAACTTCAACCCGATGATGGCGACCGCCGCGCGCGTCACGGTGGCGCAGGTGGAGCACCTGGTGCCCGCGGGCCAGATCGACCCCGACCACATCCACACCCCCGGCGTCTTCGTGAAGCGCATGATCGCGCTGCCCGCCACCTACGAGAAGCTGATCGAGCAGCGGACGGTGCGCAAGCGCACTGCGCCCACCGCCGCCGCCGGACAGGAGGTCTGAACCCATGCCCTGGACACGCGACGAGATGGCCGCCCGCGCGGCGCGCGAACTGCAGGACGGCTTCTATGTGAACCTCGGCATCGGCATCCCGACGCTGGTGGCCAACCACGTGCCGGACGGCATGTCGGTCCAGCTGCAGAGCGAGAACGGCATGCTCGGCCTCGGCCCCTTCCCCTATGAGGGGGAGGAGGACCCGGACCTCATCAATGCCGGCAAGCAGACCATCACGCAGCTGCCCACCAGCTCCTACTTCAGCAGCGCCGACAGCTTCGGGATGATCCGCGGCGGGCACATCGACCTCTCGATCCTCGGCGCGCTCCAGGTCGCCGAGAACGGCGACCTCGCGAACTGGATGATCCCCGGCAAGATGGTGAAGGGGATGGGCGGGGCGATGGACCTCGTCGCCGGCGTGAAGCGCGTGATCGTGCTGATGGAGCACACGGCGGGCGGCAAGCCGAAGCTGCTGAAGTCCTGCACCCTGCCGCTGACCGGCACCCGGGTGGTGGACATGGTGGTGACCGAGCTCGGCGTCTTCGGCATCGACAAGCGCGGCAGCGGCCCGATGACCCTGCTCGAGATCGCGCCCGGCGTGACGGAGGAGGAGATCCGCGCCAAGACCGAGGCCGAGTTCCGCGCGGCGCTGGCCAACGCCTGAGCGGGGGCACGGCCGCGCAGCTTTCGGAAGGATTTCGCCCCTCCTTCGGGAGGGGCGCCGCCGCCGCCGCCTAGTCTCCTCCCATGCCCGCCGCCCGGTGGCGGCAGGGGCGGGAGGCAGAGACCATGGTGGCACGGCACGCACGACCCTTCTTCTACATCGAGAACAGGCAGGAGCTGCGCGGCGACGTGCAGCGCCCGCCCACCGCCTCCGAGCAGGAGGGGGCGTTCCGCTTCTCGGAGATCGTCCCCCGCGGCACCCCCGACACGAGCGAGGCGCTGATCCGCGCCCTGGCGGAGCGGATGACGGCGGGCGGCGCGGCGCAGCAGGACGGGGACATCCCGGCCGGCTTCACCTATCTCGGCCAGTTCATCGACCACGACCTGACGCGCGACGTCACGCGG
>DASQNQ010000147.1:0-6277 GCA_035644895.1 Acetobacteraceae bacterium
CGAGCGAGGCGCGCTTGCCGCCGAGCTTTACCATGTCCGCGAGCCGCCCGAGCAGGCGGAAGCGGCCGCCCGCCTCCGGCTCGATCGCGTCCGCCAGCGGCACCAGGCCGATGCCGGGCACCTCGGCGCCCGCCGGGCCGACGGCGACGCCGGCATAGGGGGTCCAGGCCTCCTCCCGCAGCGTGCGGCGGCTGGCCATGGAGCCCGCCTCCGTCGCGCCGTAGATCTCCAGCATCGGCGCGCCCCAGTCGCGCTCCACCGCCTCCGCCACCTCGCGCGGCAGCGGGGCGGAGGCGGAGATCACCGCCTCCAGCGCGGGCGGGCGGCGGCCATCGGCCAGCAGCGCGCGCAGGTGCAGCGGCGTGGTGACCAGGATGCGCCGCCCCGGAAGCTGCCCGAGCGCGGCGAGCACGTCGGCCGGGAAGAAGCTGTCGCCCGCATGCACGAGGACCGGCGCGTGCAGCGGCAGCATCACCGTCGTCTCGAAGCCGTACATGTGCTGCGGCGGCACGGTGGCGACGATGCCGCCCGGTGGCTGGCCCGCCAGGCCGAACCGCTCCGCCGCCGCCGCCGCGCCGGCCACCAGGGCGCCCCAGGGCTTCGGATGCGCGGACGGCGTGCCGGTCGAGCCGGAGGTGAAGGCGATGGCCGCGATGCGGGACGCCGGGATCGGCGGCATCGGGGCGGAGGGGGCGGCGCCGAGCGGCGCGTCGAGCGTGAGGACCGGCATCCCCGCATCCGGCAGCGGCCCGTCGGCCATGGCGTAGGCGTCCGGATGGCGCCCGGCGATCGTCCGGAGGAAGCCCGGCGCCCCGCCGCGCCCGGCGCCGAGGATGGTGGGGTGCCCGCGCAGCAGCGCCGCGGCGAAGCCGAGGATGGCGAGGTAGCGGTCGGCGCAGGCATTCACCGCGTGCCCCGCCTCGGGCAGGCGCGCCGCGAGGGCCTGCGCCTCCGCCAGGAAGCGGCCCACGGTCACCACGCCGGCGGCGCCGCGATGGCAGAAGGGCTCCTCCGCCCCCCGCCCGGTCAGCGGGAAGGCCTGCTCAGGCATGCCGCGCCCCGAGGGAGAGCCACATGGCGCGGAGCGTCCGCCAGGGGGTCGCCGGGCCAAGATGCGGGAAGCGCCGGTTCCGCAGCACGTGCTCGCCCAGGAAGAAGGCCAGCATGATCGCCCCCTGCGCCTTGGACAGCATCGCGGTCGAGCCCAGGCCGAGCAGCGGTGGCACGGCATGCGCCAGGCTGAACGCGCCGATCAGGACCGTCCAGGCAACCGTCAGCGCCCGCGTGTAGCCCTCGCATTCCGGCGGAAGGCCGTCCCGGTCGAAGCGCCCATACTGCGTGATGAGCGGCTCGGCGCCGGGCCGCAGCGTGGCGGCGAAGCGCGCGCAGACGAGGGCGTTGAGCACGACGGCCAGCAGGGCGGGCCCGTGCTGCCCGGCCAGCCAGATCGCGACGCCGCCCGCCAGCACCTCCAGCGCGACGGCCGCGACCCAGAGGACCGGCCAGGCCATGGCGGCTAGCGGGTCCGGTGCTTCTCGACGTGGGCGGCCAGCGCGCGGAGCGAGGCGAAGATGCGGTGGTTGCGCTCGTCGTCCGACTTCAGCTGCACGCCATAGGCCTTGGAGATGGCGAGCGCCATCTCGAGCGCGTCGATCGAGTCCAGGCCGAGACCCTCCCCGAACAGGGGCGCGTCCGGCACGATCTCCTCCGGCGCGACCTCGAGCGACAGCGCGGTGACGATCAGCCGCGCCATCTCCTGCTCGAGAGCGAGATTCGGGGCCTGGCCCGCGGGCGCCCCCGCGGGCATCGTCGTCTGCACCGTTGTCGTCATCGCACTTCCCCCCACTCACGCACCTCGGCCCGACGGGCTCGCCACTCCGGAGGCAGGCGACCGTTCATCGAGGTGGCGAACGATCCGCATTGCCATTGTAATTGCAACAGAGTAGCGGAAAATCACGCGAAGTTGCAAGTATTCGGGTCGAACGAAACCGGCTTCGCCAATCAGTCGAAGGGCTCCGCCGTGGACGCGGCCGTCGCGGCGCTGCTGTAGAGCGTGACCGACACGCCGCCAACGAGCGAGACGTTCCACTCCGACCGGAACAGCGGGCTGTCGGCGTTCGCGGCGCCCGAGAAGTTCTCCACGCGCCCGCCGGCGCTGAGCCAGACGCGCTCGGAGACCGGCATGCGAAGCGAGAACTGCAGCCGCGTGCCGAGGTAGCCGCCATCCCCGTTGTAGGCGGGGCGGCCGGGTCGCGCCTGGGACGGCTTCACGCGGTACCAGTGGTCCATCAGCGCGCCGGAGGCGAAGACCGGCCCGATGCCGATGCGCCCGCGCGCCTCCGTTCCGAAGAGGCCCGAGCGCTCATACGCCGCCTCGGGCGCGACCACGAAGCCGCGGTGGCGGATGCGGCTGAAATCCGTGCCGAAGGCGGCGCGGACCGGCAGCTCCAGCGTGACCCGGCTGCGGCGCGCCGCGTCCCGCCAGGCCGTGTAGCGCAGGGAGGGGCCGACCTCCCCCAGCCAGTCGAGGTCCTCCATCCCCTCCCGCACCGTGCCGGAGCGGGAGCCGGTGCCCACCGCGCCGTTGACGTTCAGCGTCAGTTCCAGGTCGGTCGCGCGGTAGAGCCGGCCGCGCAGGCCGCGCTCGTCGCTCTGCACCAGCTCGCCCCGGTAGATCACCCAGGGCAGGGCCAGCGCACGCACCTGGCTGTCCTCGGCCGCCGGGTAGTCCGGCAGCAGGCCGGCGCCGCCGATGATCCCGGCCTCGAGCAGCGGGCGCCGCACCTCCTGCGCCGCGGCGGGGGCGGCTACCAGCAGGGCGGCCAGCGTGGGGGCGATCCTCATGGCTTCTCGGCAACCAGCATGACGTTGGGGAGAGGGGTCCAGCCCCAGCAGGGGGTCGCGTTGCACCGGAACCCCGCCGCCTCGAAGGGCGCGGCGACCTCGGCCAGCGGAAGGGGCCGGAGGTCCGAGCCGTCGCGCCGCACGCACTGTCCCATGCGCTCCATGGCGAAGCCGACGCGCGCCCGCCAGCCGCAATCCGGGTCGAAGGCGCGGATCACCACGCGGCGGCGCGCGGCGGCGGCCATGCGCGCCATCAGCGCGCGCTGCGCGGCGTCCGGCATCTGCAGCAGCACGTCGAGGATCAGCACGGTGTCGCAGTCCGGCAGGGGCGCGGTGCCGAGGTCGGCGACCTGGTAGCGCGCGGGCAGGCCCCGCGCGGCGCGCGCCGCATCCGCGATCTTGCCCGGGTCGAGGTCCATGCCCGTGACGCGCGTGGCCAGCCCCGCCGTCAGCAGCGCCAGCCCGGCCTGGCCCCGCCCGCAGCCGAGGTCCGCCACCTCCCCGAACCCGCCGGCCGCTGCCGCCAGACGCAGGATCGCGGGCGTCGCCGGGTCGGTCAGCAGCTTGCCCTGCACGAAGCCGCGCGACCAGCGCGGCGCATCGGCATAGAGCGCGGCGACGCGCCGCGTGAGCGGGCCAAGGGCAGGGGGTGCCGCGTCCATCAGCCGCGCCGCGCCGTGTAGGCCCGGAACACGCCGAGCTCGGTGGCGCAGGCCACGTCCTGCAGCCCGGCCTCGCCCAGGTGGCGCAGGATCTCGGCGGGCGGCACGCAGGCGTCGATCGTGTCCCAGTAGTAGCGCATCAGGGTGCGCGACCCGGGGCCGGTCAGCGCGCTCAGCGCCGGCACCACGCCGCCGAGCCAGGCGCGGGCGACGCCGTAGGCCACCCGCCCCTCCGGGCGCGCCAGCTCCAGCACCAGCACCCGCCCGCCGGGGCGGAGCACGCGGCGGAACTCGGCGAACAGCACGCCGAGGCTCGTCACGTGCCGCAGCGCGTAGCTCATGGAGACGAAGTCGAGCGAGGCGTCGGCCAGCGGCAGCGTCTCGGCCTGGGCCTGCACCAGCGGGATGGGCAGGGCGCGGCGCGCCTCGGCCAGCATGCCCTCGCTCAGGTCGAGGCCGATGACGTCCCCAGGCTGCCCCAGGATGCGCACCGCCTCCCGCGCCAGCAGGCCGGTGCCGATGGCCACGTCCAGCATGCGCATGCCCGGCCGCAGCCCGGCCTGCGCCAGGGCGCGGCGCCGGTACCAGGCGCCCGAGCCGAAGGAGAGCACGGTGTTGATGCGGTCGTAGGAACCGGCCGTGCGGTTGAACAGGTCGCGGACGAAGCCGCGCCGCGCCTCGGGCGCCTCGTAGTAGTCGAGCAGCGGGGCATGGGGCGCACCCGCCCCCTTCTCCTGCCCGTGTTGCCGCGCCGATGCCATGCGGATTACATCCTCAAATGTGCCAGGGCCGCACAGCCCGGGGCCGGGCTGGATAGCGCAGAATCAGGTGCGGGGGGAGGAGGCGGCCGTGCAGGGTGGAACCGACACCGGCCTGGCGGACCGCACCGCCCAGGGGCTGCTCGTCGCGGCCTATTACCGCGCTGCGTTCTATCTCTGCCTGGCGGTCTTCGGCCTTTCCTGCCTCGTCTGGAGCCTGCCGGCCGGCGTCATCCGCCCGGTCCTGCCACGCCGCATCGGGGAGCGGGTGGGGCAGTGGGGCATCAGCACGGGCTTCCGCTTCTCGCTCTGGGTCATGCGGGCGACGGGCGTGCTGCGCGCCGACCTCCGTGCGCTCGATGCCCTGCGGGGGCAGGGGGGGATCGTCATCGCGGCGAACCATCCGACGATGCTGGATGCCGTGCTCCTCATCTCCCGCCTGCCGCGCGTGGTCTGCATCACCAAGGCCGCGCTCTGGGACAACCTCTTCCTCGGCGGCGGGATCCGGCTGGCGGGCTACGTGCGCAACGACGCGCCGCTGCCGATGATCCGCGGCGCGGCCGCGGCGGTGAAGGGGGGCGCGCAGCTGATGATCTTCCCCGAAGGGTCGCGGACGGCGCGCCCGCCGCTCGACCCCCTGCACCGGTCCTTCGCCGTGATGGCCAGGGCCGCCGGCGCGCCGGTGCAGGCCGTGCTGATCGAGGCCGACAACCCCTATCTGCGCAAGGGCTGGCCGCTGCTGCGCCCGCCGCCGCTGCCCTTGGTGTTCCGCGTGCGCCTTGGCGAACGGTTCGAGGTCGGGCCCGACCCGCAGGCCTTCGTCGCGCGGCTGGAGGCCTACTTCCGTGCGCAGCTGCCGCGGGGGCCGCGCGCGTGACGGAGGCGTCCGCGACGCACCTCGTCCTCATCCCGAGCTACAACACCGGGCCGCGTCTGGTGGACACGGTGCGGGAGGCGCGCGCGCACTGGACGCCCGTCTGGGTCGTGCTCGACGGCAGCACCGACGGCAGCGGGGCGGCGCTGCGGCGGGACGACCCGGGGCTGCGCGTGATCGTGCTGCCGCGCAACGGCGGCAAGGGCGCGGCCGTGCTGCACGGGCTGCGCGCCGCGCGGGCCGAGGGCTTCACCCATGCGCTGGTGATGGATGCCGACGGCCAGCACCCGGCGGCGCTGATCCCGGAGTTCATGGCGGCGTCGCGGCGCGAGCCGGATGCGATGATCCTCGGCCGCCCCGTCTTCGGGCCGGAGGCGCCGGCGCTCCGCGTCCGCGGGCGGCGCCTGTCCAACTGGTGGACGCATGTGGAGACGCTGGGCGCGGGCATCGGCGACAGCCTCTACGGCTTCCGCGTCTACCCGGTGGCGCCGCTGGTGCGCGTGATGGAGCGCACGCGCTGGATGCGCCGCTACGACTTCGACGCCGAGGCCGCGGTGCGCCTGGTGTGGGAGGGCGCGCGGCCCGTGAACATCGCCGCCCCCGTGCGGTACCTGAAGCGGGAGGAGGGCGGCGTCTCCCACTTCCGCTACGGGCGCGACAACCTGCTGCTGAGCTTCATGCATGCGCGCCTGATGATGGGGATGCTGCGGCGCCTGCCGAGGCTGGCACGCCAGCGCCGGCGGATGGCAGCGCGACGGAGGTGAGGCCGGCCGCCGCGATCACCCCCAGCAGGCGCGGCAGCACCGAGAGCACCACCGGCCGCCCCGCCTCGTCGGGGGCCGACGACGCGTCGTGCAGCAGCAGGATGTCGCGCGGGGCGAGGCCGTCGGCCAGGCGCGCCAGCACGCGCTCGGGCGGCTGCCGGCGCGTGTCGTAGCCGCGGCGCGTCCAGGAGACGAGGCGCAGCCCCTCCGCGGCCAGCACCGTGTCGAGCAGCGGGTTGCGCAGGCCCATCGGCGCGCGGAACAGCGTGGGCCGCTCGCCGCAGGCATCGGCGATGGCGTGCCCGGCCTCCGCGATCTCGCGCCGCATCCGCCACGGGCCGAAGGCCGCGAAGCCCGCCGGGTGGCGGTGCGTGT
>DASQNQ010000148.1:0-2095 GCA_035644895.1 Acetobacteraceae bacterium
GGTCCTGCCCCTCGCGCTGGAAGCGCGCGCCCTCGCCAGGGCCGTACTGGCGCATCGCCTCCGCCATCGGCAGGTCCATCACCATGCGCGCGCCCTCCATGGCCATGAAGGCGCGGTTGGTGTCGTGGTTCGCCACCATCCAGCCCATGCCCGGCACGTCCATGCGCATGGAGCGCGAGACAGCGTGCCACGCCATGCCGAGCGAGGAGGGGGCGCTGGGCCCGCCGCCCTCAATCCGGTAGGTCACCGCGACGTCGCGCGTCGGCAGGATGTTCGGCCGCTCCTCCGCCAGCGCGGGTGTGGCGAGGAGGGCCGCCGCCAGGATCGCGTGCCGCATCAGTCCATGTCCCGGGGGCCGGGGGCCAGCACCTCGCGCTTGCCGACGTGGTTGGCGGCGCCGACGATGCCCTGCTTCTCCATCTGCTCGATCAGCTTGGCCGCGCGGTTGTAGCCGATGTTGAGGTGCCGCTGGACGAAGGAGGTGGAGGCCTTGCCCTCCCGCGTCACGAGCGCGACCGCCTGGTCGTAGAGCGAGGCCTCGGCGTCGGTGTTGCCGCCGAGCACGCCGGGCGCGAGCGGGCCGCCCTCGCCGTCATCCTCGACCTCCGTCACTTCCTCGATGTAGTGCGGCTCGCCCTGCTCGCGCAGGAAGTGGACGACGTCCTCGACCTCCTGGTCCGAGACGAAGGGGCCGTGCACGCGCGTCAGCCGCCCGCCGCCGGCCATGTAGAGCATGTCGCCCTGGCCCAGCAGCTGCTCGGCGCCGCCCTCGCCCAGGATGGTGCGGCTGTCGATCTTCGACGTCACCTGGAAGGAGATGCGCGTCGGGAAGTTCGCCTTGATGACGCCGGTGATGACGTCGACCGAAGGCCGCTGCGTCGCCATCACCACGTGGATGCCGGCCGCGCGCGCCATCTGCGCCAGGCGCTGCACCGCGGCCTCGATCTCCTTGCCCGCCACCATCATCAGGTCGGCGACCTCGTCGATGATCACGACGATCATCGGCAGCGGTTCGAGCGCCAGCGGCTGGTCCTCGAAGACCGGCTTGCCCGTCTCCGGGTCGAAGCCGACCTGCACGCGGCGCGTCATCACCTCGCCGCGCTCCCGCGCCGCCTGGGCCTTGTCGTTGTAGCCCGCGATGTTGCGCACGCCGAGCTGGCTCATCGCCCGGTAGCGGCGCTCCATCTCGCGCACCGTCCACTTGAGCGCGCCGATCGCCTTGGCGGGCTCCGTCACCACGGGCGCGAGCAGGTGCGGGATGCGGTCGTAGACCGACAGCTCCAGCATCTTCGGGTCGATCATGATGAAGCGGCACTCATCCGGGCTGTGCCGGTAGAGCAGGCTCAGGATCATCGTGTTCACGGCGACCGACTTGCCCGAGCCGGTGGTGCCCGCGATCAGCAGGTGCGGCATGCGCGCGAGGTCGGCGATCACCGGCGCGCCGCCGATGTCCTTGCCGAGCGCGAGGTTGAGCCGCCCGGACTGCCGCGCGAAGTCCTCCGTCGCGATCAGCTCGCTCAGGTAGACCGTCTCGCGCCGCGTGTTCGGCATCTCGATGCCGATGACGTTGCGGCCGGGCACCGTCGCGATGCGGACCGCGGTGACGGACATGGACCGGGCGATGTCGTCGGCGAGGCCGATGACGCGGGCCGACTTGGTGCCCGGCGCGGGCTCCAACTCATAGAGCGTGACGACGGGGCCCGGACGGATCTCGGCGATGCGGCCGCGCACGCCGTAGTCCTCCAGCACCGTCTCCAGCATCCGGGCGTTGGCCTGCAGCGCCTCCTCGGACGGACCGGTGCCGGCGATGCGCGGCGGCGGCGCCTTCAGCAGGGCGATGGGCGGGCGGCGGAAGCCCTCCTCGGACAGCTCCAGCCGGCCCTGGCGGGCATCCGGAACGGCCTTCGGCGCGGCCGGACGGTCGGCGACGCGCGGCGGGGCGGGCTTCGCGGCCCGGGGGGGCTGGGGCGCCTCGAAATGCGCGGCGGGGGCGGAGGGGGGCACCTCCACCATCGGCTCGCGCCGGCGGGGGGAGGCAGCCTCGGCGGCCGTGTCGGCGCGGCGCAGGACCTCGGAGAGCGGCACATCTTCGTGC
>DASQNQ010000149.1:0-12271 GCA_035644895.1 Acetobacteraceae bacterium
GGCTGAGCGCGCCAGTTTCGTCGTGATCGAAGGCGGCATAGTTCTCGCACCGTAGCCATTGACCGACTTCCGGCCAGTTGTTGCAGTCGACCGTCATCACAGGGCGATGCTTGCGGATCAAGGGTGTCAGGCCCTCGAGCACCTTCCGCTCCAACCCTTCGACATCGATCTTTACGATCCTCAGGTCGTCCGGCTCATCCTCCTCGACTGAGGGCGGGGTCCGGATGACGGACGGCAGGGCGAGGACGCTCAACGAATCGGGGCCCAGCGTGTCGGTGACCAGGCGCTCGATGACGTGCCGCTTTGCGAACTCCGTCCGGCGGAGCGAGGCGTTGGAGCCCGGCGTGAATCCCTTCCTGTCCCGCACGACGGGCAGGTAGAGTGGCAGCTCGCCATCGGTGTCGCCGAGCGCGCCTAGGAAGACTGTCACCCCGTTCGGAACGAGGTCTGCCGCAAAGGCCAGGCATTCCGGGCAGAGCACATGCGGCTCGAAGGCCCAGATCCGCGTGCGGGTGTTGCAGATGGCAAGGGACGCGATGGTCTGGCCGACGTTCGCGCCGACATCGAGGAGGGTTCCCTGCCGGTCGGCAAAGTATCGCCATATCGAGAGCCACGGGTGGTAGGGTCTGCGCTCGCTGTACGCGTGCCGGAGATATGCCTGGATCTGCGCGCCATCCAGGTTCGCCGCGGCCTTCGCAGGCAGGGCGATGTTTTCGTTGCACCCTCGCAGCGCGCGCAGCATTTCGGAGCCACTGGGGCATTGTCGCCTTTATTGTTGCAGGTTGGCCACTCGGCTTCAGGCCGGGACAGCCGCTGGGCGATCGGTCCGATTTGGCGACAATGCAGTTTGCACCTATATTGGTCGCAACCAGCCAGGCGCTTGCGCCGGCCCCGCCTAATGGCCGGGATCGGGGCAGCGCTGCGAAAAGGTTGCATGTTCCCGCCGTGCGCAGCGCGGCCGGACGCCGTGGCATGCGACGCCGCGGCGAGAGAAGGATTGAGCGGTGAGCGACACCACACCTGACGACCGGAACGGGGCCGCCGCCCCGAGTGACGTGGCGCCCATCGCCCTCGAGGAGGAGATGCGCCGCTCCTACCTCGACTATGCAATGAGCGTCATCGTGTCCCGCGCCCTGCCGGATGTGCGGGACGGGCTGAAGCCGGTCCACCGGCGCATCCTGTTTGCGATGCACGAGTCGGGGTATACGGCAGACAAGGCGCACCGCAAGTCGGCGCGCGTCGTCGGCGACGTCATGGGCAAGTATCACCCCCATGGCGACTCGGCGATCTACGACGCCATGGTGCGCATGGCCCAGCCCTTCTCGATGCGGGTGCCGCTGATCGACGGGCAGGGCAACTTTGGCTCGATGGACGGCGACCCGCCGGCGGCGATGCGCTACACGGAGGTGCGCCTGGCGAAGGCGGCGGCCGCGCTGCTGGAGGGCATCGACGAGGACACCGTCGACTTCAGCGCCAACTACGACGAATCGGCCGAGGAGCCGCGCGTCCTGCCGGCCGCATTCCCGAACCTGCTCGTGAACGGCGCCAACGGCATCGCCGTCGGCATGGCGACGAACATCCCGACACACAACCCGGCCGAGGTCATCGACGCGACGCTCGCCCTGATCCGGGAGCCTGCGACGCCGCTCGAGCAGCTGATGAAGATCATTCCCGGACCGGACTTCCCGACGGGCGCGCTGATCCTCGGCCGCGCCGGCATCCGGTCGGCCTTCGAGACGGGGCGTGGCGCCATCGCGCTGCGCGCGCGCGCGACCATCGAGGAGATGCGCGGCGGCCGGTCCATGATCGTCGTCACAGAGATCCCCTACCAGGTGAACAAGGCGACGCTGGTCGAGCGAATCGCCGAACTCGTTCGCGCCAAGCAGGTCGAAGGCATCTCCGACCTGCGGGATGAGAGCGACCGCGACGGGCTTCGCATCGTTGTGGAGCTGAAGAAGGACGCGACGCCGGAGGTGGTGCTGAACCAGCTCTACCGGTTCACGCAGCTCCAGACCTCCTTCCCGGTGAACTTCCTCGCGCTGCACGACGGCCGCCCGCGGCAGATGGGCCTGCGCGACGCGCTGCTGGCCTTCATCGGCTTCCGCGAGGAAGTCATCACGCGACGCTCCCGCTTCCGGCTGAACAAGGCGCGCGACCGCGGGCACCTGCTCGTCGGCCTTGCCGTCGCAGTGGCCAACATCGACGAGGTCATCCGCCTGATCCGGGCGTCGGCCGACCCGGCCGAGGCGCGGGAGGCGCTGATGGCGCGCGACTGGCCGATCTCCGACATGGGCCCGCTGCTGGCGCTTGTGGACGACCACCGCAACACGATCAGCGAGGCGGCCACGGTGCGCCTGACGGAGGACCAGGCCCGCGGCATCCTGGCGCTGACGCTGCAGCGCCTGACCGGCCTTGAGCGCGAGAAGATCGCGGCGGAGCTGTCCGAGGTCGCGGCGCGCATCCGCGAGCTGCTGGAGATCCTCGGCTCGCGCACTCGCCGGTTGGAGGTGATGGAGCAGGAGCTGCTGGCCGTCCGCGGCCTGGTCGCCTCGCCGCGGATGACGGAGATCGTCGACGGCGTCATCGACCAGGACGACGAAAGCCTGATCGAGCCGGGCACCATGGTCGTCACCATCACGCGCGACGGCTACGTCAAGCGCACCCCGCTCGACACCTTCCGCGCGCAGGGCCGCGGCGGCCGCGGGCGCACGGGTGCCGGGCGGCGGGAGGACGATATCGTCCAGCGTTCCTTCGTCGCGCACACCCACCAGTGGGTGCTGTTCTTCACCTCGCGGGGCATCGTCTTCCGCGAGAAGGTGTGGCAGCTGCCCGAGGCCGGGCCGACCGGACGTGGCCGCAGCCTGCGTCAGGTGCTCCAGCTGCAGGCGGAGGAGAGCGTGACCGCCGTTCTGCCATTGCCGCAGGACGAGGGGCTGTGGGAGAACCTGCACCTGGTGTTCGCGACGTCGCAGGGGAACGTCCGGCGCAACCGGTTGTCCGATTTCCGGAACGTCCGCTCGGTCGGCCTCATTGCCATGAAGCTGGAGGAGGGCGACGAGCTGATCGGCGTCGCCACCTGCCGCGAGGGGGACGACGTCCTGCTCTCGACGGGCGGCGGCAAGGCGATCCGCTTCGTGGCTGATGCCGACAACCTGCGCGTCTTCGCCGGACGCGACAGTTCGGGCGTGCGCGGCATCCGGCTTGCGGCGGGCGACCGGGTCATCTCGCTCGCGGTTCTCCGCCACGTGGATGCCTCCCCGGCCGAGCGCGCAGCCTATCTGCGCCAGGCCGTGCAGAAGCGCCGTGCCATGGGCGAGGAGGTGGCCGAGCCGAACGGCGCCGCCCTCGTCGAGGAGGGTGAGGAGGTCGAGGCCGTCGCCCTCTCGCCCGAGCGGTTCGGGGAGCTGGAGGCGCAGGAGGAGGTCCTGCTGGTCGTCACCGACCGCGGCTTCGGCAAGCGCTCCTCGGCCTACGAGTACCGGGTGACGGGCCGCGGCGGGCAGGGGATCACGAACATCACCTTCTCCGCCCGCACCGGCCGCGAGGTCGTGGCAAACTTCCCCGTCCGCCACGACGATCACGTCATGCTGGTGACCGATGGCGGGCAGCTCATCCGCCTCGAGGCGGATCAGGTGCGCATCACGGGGCGGCAGGCGATGGGGGTGACGCTCATGCGCCTCTCGGAGGGCGAGCGGGTCATCTCCTGCGTCCCGATCGCCGAGGAGGAGGTAGAGGCCACGCCAGGGGACGCGGCGGGGGACGCGGCCGATGCCTGAGGCCCGCCGTACCGCGCTCTACCCCGGGACCTTCGACCCGGTGACCAACGGCCACCTCGACGTCATCGGCCGGGCCGCAGCGTTGGTGGACCGGCTGGTGATCGGGGTGGCGATCAACATCGGCAAGGGCCCTCTCTTCCCCCTTGAGGAGCGGGTGGAGCTCGTGGGGGCGGAGGCCGCGCGCATTGCGGCGCGGACAGGCAGCGTGGTGGAGGTGCGCCCCTTCACCGGGCTTCTCGTCGGCTTCGCGCGGGAGGTCGGCGCGCAGATGATCATCCGTGGCCTGCGCGCCGTGACGGACTTCGACTACGAGTTCCAGATGACCGGGATGAACCATCGCCTCGACCCGGAGATCGAGACGGTGTTCCTCATGGCGTCCGAAACGAACCAGTTCATCTCCTCGCGCTTCGTGAAGGAGATCGCGCGGCTGGGGGGCGACATCTCCAGCTTCGTGCCCGCACTGACGCTGGAGCGCACGCTCCGGCGCGTCCGAGGAGAGGAGAAACCGGCGTGACCCTGCAACTTCCCCGCCGCCGGCTGCTGGCCGGCGGGGCCACGATCGTTGCCCTTCCGGCCCTGGCCCAGACGCAGCCGAGCCCCGAGAACACGCTGCACCTGGAGCTGAAGGACGGGCGGGTCGTGATCGAGATGCTGCCAGAGTTCGCGCCGCGTCACGTGGAGCGCATCCGGGTGCTCACGCGCCGCCGTTTCTATGACAACACGCCCTTCCACCGCGTCATTCCGGGCTTCATGGCCCAGGGCGGTGACCCGACGGGTACGGGCACGGGCGGTTCCGACCTGCCCGACCTGCCGGCCGAGTTCGTCCAGCCCTCCCGCGCACGGTTCATTCGCGGCACCTGCGGCATGGCACGGGCGCAGAACCCGAACAGCGCGAACAGCCAGTTCTTCATCATGTTCGCGCCGGCATCCTCGCTGGATGGCCAGTACACGATCTGGGGGCGCGTCGTGTCCGGCATGGAGGCGGTGGACCAGATCAAGGCCGGCACACAGCAGAACAACGGCATCGTGCGCGACCCGGACCGCATTCGTAGCATGCGCCTCGCGGGCTGATGCAGCAGGTTGGTAGGGTGCTTGCGCCCTCCGCCCGGCAGTGCCAAATCGCCCCCACGCCCAGCCGCAGGACAGCAACAGCATGAGCGACACGCCGAATACCGGCACGCCCGACGCAGCCGCCGGGCCAGGTGGGACCGACCCCGGGAACACGCTTCTCCTTGAGTTGAGCTCCGGCACGGTCACGATTGAGCTGCAGCCCGACCTTGCGCCGAAGCACGTCGAGCAGATCAAGGCCCTGGTCCGCCAGGGCTTCTATGACAATACCCCCTTCCACCGGGTGATCGAAGGCTTCATGGCCCAGGGCGGCGATCCGACCGGCACCGGCACAGGGGGGTCCGGGATGCCTGACCTTCCGGCGGAGTTCTCGCCGCCGAACAAGGCACGCTTCGTGCGCGGAACCTGCGGCATGGCCCGCACGAACAACCCGAACAGCGCGAACAGCCAGTTCTTCATCATGTTCGCGCCGGCCCCGTCGCTCGACGGCCAGTACACCATCTGGGGCCGCGTCGTGTCAGGGATGGAGCATGTGGACCGCATCAAGCGGGGTGCAGGATCCTCGGGCATGGTCCAGCAGCCCGACATGGTGAAGTCCATGCGGCTTGGCGCCGACGCGACGCCACCGGCGGGCTGACGACCGCGAAGACGTGCCCGTAGCTCAGTTGGTAGAGCAACGGACTTTTAATCTGTAGGTCGTGGGTTCGAGCCCCACCGGGCACACCAACTTTCGCCGGCCACTGGCACCCGCTGCGTAACGTCACGAGGTTGTGCGTTGGACGGCGCGCAGGCCGCGCTTGATACAGTCTCGTTCATGTCCGATCCGATTTCGCCGGAGCAGTGCCGGGGTGCCCGGGCGGTGCTCGGATGGGGCCGCCGCAGGCTCGCTGACGAGGCCGGCGTTCCCGTCCGCGCGGTGACCGCGCAGGAGGCTGCCACCGGGCCGACTTCCGACATGGCTGCGGCACGCGCGATCCGGACCGCCCTCGAAGCAGCCGGGATCGAGTTCCTGGATGATGGCGTGGATCGCCTCGGGCTGCGTTTCGTCCGACCCTGCCGGACCCCTCCGGCGCTGCCCGCGGAGGACACCAGCCCACCGGACTTGGCCGTTGCAGCAGCCTGGTGCCGTGGCGGGCGGAGGCTCCTGGGTTGGAGTCAGGAGCGCCTGGCCGCCGCGGCCCTCGTCGCATCAACGGTGGTGCGCCGGATCGAGCAACCGGGAAGCGGCGCGGTCCCGCCAAAGCAGGTCGTGCAGGTGCTTGGTGCCCTCCGGGCCGCTGGCGTGGTGCTGTCCGCCGACAGCCACTCCGCCCGGGTTGGCATGCCGTCGCTGCACGGGCAGCCGGGGCCCTCGTCTCTTGCCGCGCTGTGCGAAGCGGGGGCGGGGCTGCTCGGCTGGTCGTCGGAGCGGCTGACTCTCGAAGCTCTCCGCCAGGGCGTCCCCGTGCGGCGCCTGAAGTCCAAGTCGCGCGCAAAGGTGAAGGCCACGGAGGCCGCCGCCATGCAGGCCGCCGTCTCATCGGCCGGCGTGGAGTTCTCGGGGGAGGGTGGCACCGGCGTGGGCGTCTGGCTGACGCCTGGTGACGGGCCGCCGCCGGCCGGGCATCTCCCGCCCGATCGGCCGAAGCGAGGCTGACGGCAAGGCACCGGGCTGGCGAGGACTTCCGCCCCGGTCCGCCTCGCGGCACCCTGGGGCCGGAACCGGATGAGGGAGCAACACCGCATGAGCGAAACCGAGGACGTTCCCGGGCCCTTCTACCTCCGCTGGAATGCGGGCGGGTCCGTGGCCGCACAGCAGGAGGAGAGCTTTGTCACGCTGAATGCCGCCCTCGACGCCGTGGAGGCGCGGTGGGACACGCTCCAGCACCAGGCGCCACGCGTCTTCGACCGCCGCCGCGTGCTGTATGCGAGCACGGCGGATCTGTGCGGCATGATGGAAGCCGAGGCCGAATAGAGCAGTAGGCGAAGAAAAATTATTCTTCTCCGGGCGGCCAGTGCGGGAGCAGGTCGTGCCGGCATGGCGCGGGCCGGCGGCCAAGCCAGGCTCCCGCAACCACCCTCCCGCAGCATGGCGCGGCGCGGGACCGCGGCGCCGTCCGGCGGTCCCGCTGGCGCGCGGCGAGGTCGGACACTTAATTCCCCTCACAAGCCGGGCGAAGCTCGGCACGCGAGGAGGGCCGCATGACGATTCAGCTCGGGCAGATCGCCCCGGACTTCGAGGCCGACACCACCCAGGGCCGCATCCGCTTCCATGATTGGCTGGGGCAGTCCTGGGCCGTGCTGTTCAGCCACCCCAAGGACTTCACCCCGGTCTGCACGACCGAGCTGGGCGAGGCCGCGCGCCTGAAGCCGGAGTTCGACCGCCGCGGCGTGAAGATCATCGGCCTGTCGGTGGACCCGCTCGACCGCCATGCGGGGTGGGAGGCCGACATCGCCGACACACAGGGCCACGCGGTGAACTTCCCGATGATCGCCGACCCGGACCAGGCAGTCTCGAAGCTCTACGGGATGATCCACCCGGAGGCCGACCCGACCATCACCGTTCGCACGGTCTACGTCATCGACCCGAACCGGAAGGTCCGGCTGATGATGACCTACCCGCCCTCCACCGGCCGGAACTTCGACGAGATCCTCCGGGTGATCGACAGCCTGCAGATGACCGACAGGTCGAAGGTCGCCACCCCGGTGAACTGGCGCCCCGGCGACCGCGCCATCATCCCGCCCTCCATTCCGGACGAGCAGGCGAAGGCGTTGTTCCCCCAGGGCTGGAAGGCCGAGCGCCCGTATCTGCGCTGGGTCGAGGTGAAGGGCTGAGGGGATGCCTGGCATCGCCGACGGCTTCTGGGGCGCGGTCGGCAACACGCCGCTGATCCGCCTCCGCCGCGCCTCCGACGAGACGGGCTGCGAGATCCTGGGCAAGGCGGAGTTCATGAACCCCGGCGGGTCCGTGAAGGACCGCGCGGCGCTGGGCATCCTGCGGGCGGCGATGGAGGCCGGGCAGCTCACGCCCGGCCGGTCCGGCACGATCGTGGAGGGCACGGCCGGCAACACGGGCATCGGCATTGCCCTGGCCGCCAACGCCATGGGCTGGCGCAGCGTGATCGTCGTGCCGGAGACACAGGCGCGGGAGAAGCTCGACTATCTCCGCATGATCGGCGCCGACCTGCGCCTGGTGGCGCCGAAGCCCCTCTCCGACCCCGGGCACTACGTCAACGTCTCCCGCCGCCTCGCCGAGGAGATGGGGGCGGTCTGGGCCAACCAGTTCGACAACCTGGCGAACGCCAAGGCGCATGCGGAGACGACCGGTCCCGAGATATGGGAGCAGACGGGCGGGCTGGTGGACGCCTTCACCTGCGCCTGCGGCACCGGCGGCACGCTCGCCGGCGTCGCCCGTGCCCTGAAGGAGCGCAGGCGCGACGTCCGCATCGTGCTGGCCGACCCTCACGGCAGCGGTCTCGCCTCCTGGATCACGACCGGGGAGGTACGCGCGGAGGGCAGCTCCATCACCGAGGGCATCGGCCAGGCGACGCGGCCCCCGGGCAACCTCGCCCAGGCGCGGGAGCTGATCGACGACGCCGTGCGCGTGGACGACCACGAGGCGCTGCACCAGGTCTTCGACCTGCAGACGCAGGAGGGGATCTCGGTCGGCGGCAGCGCCGGCGTGAACGTGGCCGCGGCGATCCGGGTGGCGCGGCAGCTCGGCCCCGGGCACACCGTGGTGACCGTGTTGTGCGACGGCGCCGCCCGCTACCAGAGCAAGCTGTTCAACCCCACCTTCCTGCGGGAGCGGAACCTGCCGGTGCCGCCCTGGATGGAGTAGGCGCATGGAGATCCTGGAGCTCGCGCGCACGATCCGCGAACGCGACCCGGCCCGCCCGGGGCGGCTGGAAGCGATCCTCTGCTATGCCGGGCTCCACGCCGTGCTCTGGCACCGCGTCGCGCACGCGCTGTACCGGCGCGGCTTCCGGGGGCTGGCGCGGTTCCTTTCGCACCTCGGGCGCATGCTCACGGGCATCGAGATCCATCCCGGCGCGCGGATCGGCCGGCGGCTCTTCATCGACCACGGCATGGGCGTCGTGATCGGCGAGACGGCGGAGATCGGGAACGACGTGCTGATCTACCACGGGGTCACCCTGGGCGGGCTCTCCGGCGTGCCTGGGAAGCGGCATCCCACCGTCGGGGACCACGTCACCATCGGCGCCGGCGCGCAGGTACTCGGGCCGATCCGCGTCGGCCGCGACGCCCGCGTCGGGGCCAACGCGGTGGTGGTCGGCGACGTGGCGCCGGGCTGCACGGTGGTCGGCATCCCCGCCCGCCCGCCACGGGGCGCGCCCTGCACCGATCCGGGCATCGGCTACGGCCTGGCCAACACGCAGGAGGACCCGGTGGGCGAGCAGCTCGCCGCCCTGCGCGCCGAGGTCGCCGCGCTGCGGCTGGAGCTGGCCGCGGTGCGCGAGCGCGAACCCTGCCCTTGACGCCCGCCGCCGCAAGCCGAAGGCTTGCGGCATGAGCGAGGAACAGCCGGTCCTGCTGACGCGCGAGGGCGACGTGGTGCGCGCGGTGCTGAACCGCCCCGCGCGCCGCAACGCGATGAACGAGGCGATGGCGGAGGCGCTGGACGCGCTGATCGCCTCCCTCGCCGCGGATGCCTCGGCGCGCGTGCTGGTGGTGTCCGGCGCGGGCGGACATTTCTGCGCGGGCCTCGACCTGGGCGAGGTGGCTGCGTCCGAGGAGGCGGGCGACAACCTCGCCCGACAGCAGGAGCGCAACCGGCGCATCGGCGCGCGCTTCCAGGCGCTCTCGGCGCTGCCGCAGGTGGTGGTGGCAGCGGTGGAGGGCTCGGCCTTCGCCGGCGGGCTCGGCCTCGTCTGCGCCGCGGACATCGCGATCGCCGCCCCGGGAACCCGCTTCGCGGCGCCCGAGGTCCGGCGCGGCCTCGTGCCGGCCCAGATCCTGCCCTGGCTGGTCCGGCGCATGGGCGCGGCGCAGGCGGCGCGGCTTTGCCTTCAGGCGGACGTGATCGGGGCGGAGGAGGCAGCGCGGATCGGCCTGGTGCATGAGGTGGCTGCCGACCTTACCTCCCGCGTCGAGGCGGTCGTGGCCTCGGTGCGTGAGGGTGCCCCTGGCGCGCTGGCCGAGACGAAGGCGCTGATCGCCGCGCTCGGGGCCGCCGCGCCCCCGGGCTACGCACAACTGGCTGCGGAGAGCTTTGGGCGGCGCGCGGCGAGCCCAGAGGCCGCGGAGGGCATCGCGGCTTTTCGCGAACGCCGCAAGCCGAACTGGGTTTGAGGAGAGTGGCAATGGTGGATCGCGCGTCGGGCGCCTGCATCGTGGGCTGGGCCCACACCCCGTTCGGCAAGCTCGAGGACTCCCCCGACATCGAGACGCTGATCGGCCGCGTCGCCCGTGCCGCCATCGAGGATGCGGGCATCGTGCCGGGCGAGGTGGATGCGGCCTTTGTCGGCCTGTTCAATGGCGGCTTCTCCAAACAGGACTTCCCCGCCTCGCTCATCCTGCAGTCGGTGCCGGAGCTGCGCTTCAAGCCCATGACGCGCTACGAGAACGCCTGCGCGACCGGTTCGGCCGCCATTCACGGCGCGCTAGACTTCATCGGCGCGAAGCGCGGGCGCTTCACCCTGGTCGTGGGCGCCGAGAAGATGACGGCGGTGCCCGGCAGCGCGGTCGGTGACATCCTGCTCGGCTGCGCCTACCGCAAGGACGAGGGGGAGATCCCCGCGGGCTTCGCTGGCGTCTTTGGCCGCATTGCGGAAACCTACTTCCAACGGCATGGCGACCAGTCCGACGCGCTGGCGGCCATCGCCGCCAAGAACCACCGCAACGGCGTCGCGAACCCCTATGCGCAAATGCGCAAGGACCTCGGCTTTGAGTTCTGCCGCAACGAGAGCGACCGGAACCCCTTCGTCGCACGGCCGCTGAAGCGCACCGACTGCTCCCTCGTCTCGGATGGTGCGGCCGCACTGATCATCACCGACGAGGAGACGGCGAAGGCGCTGGGCAAGGCCGTGCGCTTCCGCGCGGCTGTGCAGGTCACGGACCTGATGCCCATCGCGTCACGCGACATCATCCGCTTCGAGGGCGCCCGGCATGCCTGGGGGAAGGCGCTGTCCGCGTCCGGCCTGTCACTCTCGGACCTCTCGCTGGTGGAGACGCATGACTGCTTCACCATCGCCGAGCTCATCGAATACGAGGCGATGGGCCTGGCGCCGGACGGGCAGGGCGCCCGGGCGGTGCTGGAGGGGTGGACGGCGAAGGACGGGCGGCTGCCCGTGAACCCGTCCGGCGGGCTCAAGTCCAAGGGCCACCCGATCGGGGCCACAGGCGTCTCCATGCATGCGCTGGCCGCCATGCAGTTGGCCGGGCAGGCAGGCGACATGCAGCTGCAGAAGGCTGACCGGGCCGGGGTGTTCAACATGGGCGGGGCAGCGGTCGCGAACTACTGCTCGATCCTGGAGCGGGTGGAGTAGCGATCACGACGACGTGTCGCAATGCGCGGGACGGGTTGGCATGTCCATTGCAAAGCCCACGTCGCTAGCGGCGGGTCTGACCCGTCACTTGGCAGCTTTAGCCTTCCTCAACCTTGCCTTGGGGCCTGTCCTTCCCGGACAGGCCCTTTTTTTGTCGCGCCGCAAACGCCAGGGCACCGACGCACCAGCGCATTCGCAAAATGCGAACCATAATGCGATGCATACCAGTTCCTGCTGCGCGATCGGCGGATGCGACGATCCGATGGCGCCGAGCAGAGGCGGCGGCCGGCATGCTTGAGGATTGACAGGCACCCGGTGCCTGCGTGCCAACCTGCCTGCCATCCACCTTGCCTGGGCAACCAGGGGCACCCAACCGCTCAGGTGAGGGGCAGCAGCACGGTTGCCGCAGCCTGCGCCGCAATGCCCTCACCGCGGCCCGCGAAGCCGAGCCGCTCCGTCGTCGTGGCCTTCACGGAGATGCGCTCCACCGGTACGCCGAGCAGGCCGGCCAGCCGCTCCCGCATCGCGGGCGCGTGTGGCGTGATCTTCGGGCGCTCGCAGATCAGCGTGACATCGGCATTCGCCAGTATCCCCTCCCGCATTGCGATGCGCTCCGCGGCGTGGCGCAGGAAGCTGGCGCTGTCCGCGTCCTTCCACTGCGCCTCGCTCGGCGGAAACCAGCGCCCGATGTCGCCCTCGGCCAACGCGCCGTAGATCGCATCGCACAACGCGTGAATGCCGACATCGGCGTCCGAATGGCCCGACAGGCCGAAGGGGGAGGGGACGACGACCCCGCACAGCACCATCGGCCGCCCCTCAACGATGCGGTGGACGTCGAAGCCGGTGCCCATGCGGGGGATCAGCCTGGCGAGCATCGCGGCCTCCACCCGAAGCAGGTCCTCGGGCCATGTGATCTTCACGTTGGATTCGTGCCCCGCCACC
>DASQNQ010000150.1:0-6898 GCA_035644895.1 Acetobacteraceae bacterium
GGGAAGGCGTGGACACGCTGGAGGGCGGCGCGGGCAACGACCGCTTCGTCTTCCGCTCGCTCGCCGAGGTCGACGGCGACACCATACTCGACTTCGTGCGCGGCGACCGCATCGACGTCTCCCGCCTCGACGCCATTGCGGGCACGAGCACGAACGACACCTTCGCCTTCCGCGGCACCTCCGGCATCACCGGGGCGGGGCAGCTCGGCTTCGCGCAGGATGCGGGGGCGGGCGTCACGCGCGTGTTCGGCCACACCAACGCGGACGGGGTGGCGGACTTCACCCTGACCGCGAACGGCCTGATCACCTTCGTGGCGAGCGACTTCGCGTTGTAGGAACGGGCGTGGCCCGGCGCCGGGCCACGCCTCAGAGCAGCGCCAGCTGCCGGCTGTCCGCGGGGGCGAGGTCCGGCGGCACCTGGAACTGCGAGCAGTCGAGGGCCGCGCCCATGCCGCCGCGCCCGTCGAGCCCGAAGCGGCGCAGCGCAACCTTGAAGCGCTGCGCGAGCAGCTCCGCCACCGGCCCGGTGCCCGTCTGCCTCGCGCCGAAGCGGCGGTCGTAGAGCGCCCCGTTGCGCGTCTGCCGCACGAGCGAGAGCACCCGCGCCGCGCGGTCCGGATGGTGGTGCGCCAGCCAAGCCTCGAACATCGGCGCGACCTCGAGCGGCAGGCGCAGCAGCACGTAGCCCGCCCGCCGCGCGCCCGCATGGGCCGAGAGTTCGAGGATGCGCTCGAGCTCCGCGTCGTTCAGCCCCGGGATGACGGGGGCGACCAGCACGCCCGCCGGCACGCCCGCCCGCGCCAGCTCCTGCACCGCCGCAAGCCGGCGGAGCGGCGCGGCCGCGCGCGGCTCCATCGCGCGGGCGAGCCTCGCGTCCACCGTGGTGACGGACAGGCACACATGCACCAGGTTGCGGCGTGCCATGCGCGTCAGGATGTCGAGGTCGCGCGTCACGGCGCCGGACTTGGTCACGATGGTGACCGGGTGGCCGAAGCGCTCCAGCACCTCCAGCACGCGCCGCGTGATGCCCAGCGTCCGCTCGACCGGCTGGTAGGGGTCGGTGTTGGCGCCGAGCGCCACGGGCCTGGGCTGGTAGCCCGGCCGCGCCAGCTCCTTTTCCAGCAGCGCCGGCAGGTCGGGCTTGAACATGAGCCGCGTCTCGAAGTCGAGGCCGGGCGACAGGCCGACATGGGCATGGGACGGGCGGGCATAGCAGTAGATGCAGCCATGCTCGCAGCCCCGGTAGGGGTTGATGGAGCGGTCGAAGCCGATGTCCGGGCTCTCGTTCCACGCCATCGCGCTACGCGAGCGCTCCCGCGTCAGCGTGGTCGGCAGCGGGGGCAGGTTCGCCAGGTCCTCGGCCAGGGTGCCCCAGCCATCGTCCCAGGGCTCGGCGCGCGTGGACTCGTGGCGTACGGGAGGGTTGCTGACCGCCCCCCTGCCCTTGCGGGCCAGGAGCGGAAGCGGGGAGTATGCCTCACCGTCCGGCATGGTCGTGTTCCTGTTCCGTTCAGCAGGAAACCTGCGGCCGGCGACCACCCCTGTCAAGAACGGAATAAGAACTGTTAACACGGCGGATGGATGCTCTCACGGTCGTGATCCCGGCGCTCGGCTCGGCGGAGACGCTGCCGGCGACGCTTGCCGCGCTCGGCGACGCGGCGGCCGAGGTGGTGGTGGCGGATGGCGGCAGCATGGACGGCACGCCGGCCCTTGCCGCGGCGCTCGGCGCCCGAGTGGTCACGGCCCCGCGTGGCCGCGGGGTGCAGCTCGCAGCCGGCGTGGCGGCGGCGCGGGGACCCTGGCTGCTGCTCCTGCACGCGGACACCCGCCTCGCGCCCGGCTGGGCGGAGGCGGCGCGGCGCCATATGGCAGAGGGGACCGACCGGGCCGCCCATTTCCGCCTCGCGCTCGACGACGCCGCCCCGGCGGCCCGGCGGCTGGAGCGGGCGGTGGCCTGGCGGTGCCGGGCGCTCGGCCTGCCCTATGGCGACCAGGGGCTGCTGATCCACCGCGACCTGCTGGCCGGGGTCGGCGGCGTCCGCCCGCTGCCGCTGATGGAGGATGTGGACCTGGTCCGCCGGCTCGGCCGGCAGCGGCTCGTGGCGCTCGACGTCGCGGCGGTGACCAGCGCGGCGCGGTGGCGGCGGGAGGGCTATCTCCGCCGCTCCACGCGCAACCTTGTCTGCCTCGGCCTCTGGTTCGCGGGCGTCCCGCCCGCCACGATCGCGCGGGTCTATGCGGGGCGGGCGAAGGGAGCGGGATGAGGGGTGACACGCTGGTGGTCTTCGCACGGGCGCCGCGCCTCGGCGCCGTGAAGCGGCGGCTGGCACGCGGCATCGGCGCGATGGGTGCGCTGCGCTTCTACCGGGGGCAGCTCGCGGCGGTGCTGGCCGTGGCGCAGGACCGGCGCTGGCAGGGGCGCATCGCCGCGACCCCGGACCGGGCGCGCGCGCGCTGGCCCCGGCGCCTGCCTGTCGTCCCGCAGGGCATGGGCGACCTCGGCGCGCGGATGGCGCGCGCGATGCGCCGGCGGCGGCGCGTGGTGGTGGTGGGGAGCGACATCCCCGGCATCTCGCGCGAAGACATCCGCAACGCCTTCCGCGCCCTTGGCCAGGCGGATGCCGTGTTCGGCCCCGCGCAGGACGGCGGCTACTGGCTGGTCGGCCTCGGCCCGCGCCGGCCCGCCCGGCCCTTCGCGGAGGTCCGCTGGTCCACCGAGCACGCGTTGTCAGACACGCTGGCCAACTTCGCCGGCCGCCGCATCGCGCTGCTGCGCACGCTGCGCGACGTGGACACGGCCGAGGACCTCGAGGCGGTGAGAGGCGAGCGATGAGCGGACCGGACTGGAGCGCGACGAGCGCGGACTACGCTCGCCACCGGCAGGGCTTCCCGCACCGCTTCTATGAGATGCTCGAGCGCGACGGGCTGCTGCGGCCGGGGATGCGGGTGCTCGACCTCGGCACCGGCACCGGCACGGTGGCCCGCGCCATGGCGCGGCGCGGCGCGCATGTGCTCGGCCTCGACCCTGCGCCGGGGCAGGTGGCGGCCGCGCGCCGCCTGGCGGCGGAGGAGGGCCTCGCGCCCGCCCGCTTCGAGGAGGGCCTGGCGGAGCGCACGGACCAGCCGGGGGGGAGCTTCGACCTGGTGGTCGCGGCCCAGGCCTGGCACTGGTTCGACCGGGGCCTGGCGGCGGCCGAGGCGAGGCGCGTGCTGCGGCCGGGCGGGGTGCTGCTGATCGCCCACCACGACTGGCTGCCCCTGCCCGGCAACGTGGCGCACGCCACCGAGTGGCTGATCGAGGCGCACAACCCGCACTGGCGCATGGGCCGCGGCACGGGCTTCTACCCGGCCTGGGCAGGCGACCTCTCGCTGGCCGGCTTCGGCCCCCTCGCCTTCTTCGGCTTCGACCACGAGGTCGCCTACGGCCACGCCGACTGGCGCGGACGCATCCGCGCCTCGGCCGGCGTCGGCGGGGCGTTGGACGGACAGGCCGTGGCCCGCTTCGACGCGGAGCTCGCTGCGATGCTTCGCGCGCGCTTCCCGGCCGACCCGCTGGCGGTGCCGCACCGGGTCTTCGCCATCCACGGCGCGCGGGCCTGAACGGGGCGGGCCAGCGGTGTGGGCAAGAAGCGCGCAACAGGCTTGGCGCAGGATCGGCGGGTTCACCGGAAGACACCCCCATGCGCATCCCCGCCTTCATCCACCTGCCCGCCGATGTCGAGCCGGCCGCCCCCTCCCTTTCCGCCCGGATCGCCGATGGCCTCTCCGCGCGGCGCCGCCGCCGCGCGGAGCGCGCGCGGGACAGCCTCATCTCGCTGCGCGAGGCCGGCAACGGCCGCTGGGAGCTGGCCGAGGCGATCCATGCCGCCGCCGCGCAGGACCGCTGGCGCTGGCGGCCCTGAGCCGGGCCGGCGCGCCCGCCGGGGCCGCGCCGGACTTGCCTTCGCCCACCCTTTCGGCTAACTGCCCGCCCGACGCCGGCACCCCTGGAGGCCGGCGTTTTTGCGTTCGACCTGAATTTTGCGTCTATCAGACAAGGAGCCTGGCTATGGTCCAGACCGTAAGGATCGAGGCCGCGGCGCGCGAGCGTGCAGGTAAGGGGGCGGCACGCGCGACCCGGCGAGGGGGCATGGTGCCCGCCGTCATCTACGGCGCGAAGCAGGAGGCGACGCTGATCGCCCTCGACCCGCGCGTGGTGATGAAGGAGCTGACCAAGGGCGCGTGGCAGTCCCAGCTCTATGAGGTGGCGGTCGCCGATGGCCCGACCGAGCGCACCATCATGCGCGAGGTGCAGTTCCACCCCGTCACCGACCGTCCGCTGCATGTGGACTTCCAGCGCCTGGCGCCCGGCGCGCGCATCCGCGTCCGCGTGGCCGTCTCCTTCCTGAACGAGGACACCGCCCCGGGCCTGAAGGCTGGCGGCGTGCTGAACGTCGTGCGCCGCGAGGTCGAGGTGCTGGCCGAGCCCGACGCCGTGCCGGAGCGCTTCGAGATCGACCTCGCCGAGGCGAAGATCGGCGACAGCCTGCGCTGGTCCGCCGTGAAGGAGAAGTTCGGCACGCGCCCGGTGATCACGGGCCGCGACTTCGTGGTGGCCACCATCGCCCCGCCGGTGGTCGAGGAGGTGGCTGCCCCGGTCGCCGCCGCCGAGCCGGCGAAGAAGGGCGCGAAGGGCGGCAAGGCCGCCGCGAAGCCGGCCGCCGCCGCCGCCCCGGCCGCGCCCGCCAAGAAGAAGTAGGTCCGCGCGACCACCGCATGGGGGCGCACCTGCAAGGGGGCGCCCCCATCTCCCGTCGCGCGCACCCTGCGAGGAGGCCACGGCCGTGCTGCTCTGGGCTGGATTGGGAAATCCGGGGCCGGAGCATGCGCGGCAGCGGCACAACATCGGCTTCATGGCCATCGATGCCATCGTCCGCCGCCACGGCTTCGGCCCTTGGCGCAGGCGCTTCAAGGGCGAGACCGCAGAGGGCCTCCTCGGCGGGGAACGGGTGCTGGCGCTCAAGCCCATGACCTACATGAACGGCTCGGGCGACGCCGTGCAGGCTGCGGCCGCCTTCCTCAAGATCGCGCCCGCCGGCATCTGGGCCTTCCATGACGAGCTCGACCTCGCCCCCGGCAAGGTCCGCGTGAAGCGCGGCGGGGGCGTGGCCGGGCACAACGGCCTGCGCGACATGCAGCGCGCCCTCGGCACGGCGGAGTTCGGGCGCGTGCGGCTGGGCATCGGGCATCCCGGGCACAAGGACCGCGTCACCGGCCATGTGCTCGGCAACTTCGCCAAGGCCGACACCTGGGTGGAGCCGCTGCTCGACGCGGTGGCCGACCACGCAACGCTGCTCGCGGCCGGCAAGGCCGAGGAGTTCATGACACGGGTCGCGGCCGCGACGCAGGAGGCGTGATGGATCACGACACGGACGAGGCGTTCGGGGGCTTCGGCGGCCCGGGCCCCGAGGATTTCGCGAACGGCGGCGCCGCACTGGCCGCCGGCCTGCTGCGGGAGGCGCAGACCCTCTCGGCCAGCGCGGCGGCGCTGCGCGCGGTGGCCCAGCCAGGCGCGCCGGGCGCGGAGGCGCTGACCGACGTGCGCCGTGGCCGCGTGGTGCTGCATGCGGCCGGCGAGGCGGCGCTGCGCGCCGCGCTCGCCCTCGATGCCGCGGCGCTGCTCGGCCAGTCGCTGCCGGTCGAGGACGTCGCGCGGCGCATCGCGGAGGAGGCGCGGCGCGTCGGCCTGCCGCCCGCGACGCTCGCACCCATGCTGCGCGCGGCGGCGCTCGACTTCCGCACGGACGATGCGGCGGCACGGGTCGCCGCCTCCACGCTCGCCGCCGATCTCTGCGCGACCCTCGCGCGGGATGGCGGCTGACAGGACAGGCACGGAATGGGCTTCAACTGCGGCATCGTGGGCCTGCCGAATGTCGGCAAGTCCACCCTCTTCAACGCGCTGACCCAGACGGCGGCGGCGCAGGCGGCGAACTACCCCTTCTGCACGATCGAGCCGAATGTCGGCCGCGTCGGCGTGCCCGACCGGCGGCTTGATGCGCTGGCGCGCATCGGCAAGTCGGCCAAGGTGGTGCCGACCAGCCTCGAATTCGTGGACATCGCGGGCCTGGTGCGCGGCGCCTCGAAGGGAGAGGGCCTCGGCAACCAGTTCCTCGCCAACATCCGGGAGGTGGACGCGATCGTCCATGTGCTGCGCTGCTTCGAGGACCCCGACGTCACCCATGTGGAGGGCGGCGTGGACCCGGTGCGCGACGCCGAGACGGTCGAGACGGAGCTGATGCTCGCCGACCTCGACAGCCTCGAGAAGCGCGCCCAGGGGCTGGTGAAGCGCGCCCGCGGCGGGGACAAGGAGGCCGTGGCCCAGATGGCGCTGATCGAGCCCATCCGTGTCGCGCTGGAAGCGGGCCGCCCCGCCCGCACGGCGGTGCCGAAGGGCGAGGAGGAGGCCGCGCGCCGCCTGCAGCTCATGACGACGAAGCCCGTGCTGTATGTCGCGAATGTCGAGGAGGCGTCGGCCGCCACCGGCAACGCGCACAGCCGCGCGGTGTTCGACATGGCAGGCGCGAAGGGCGCGCGCGCCGTCATCGTCTCGGCGGCGATCGAGGCCGAGATCAGCCAGATGGCGGAGGCCGACCGCGGCGAGTTCCTCGCCTCCCTCGGGCTCGAGGACAGCGGGCTCGACCGCATCATCCGCGCGGGCCACGACCTGCTCGGCCTCATCACCTACTTCACCGTCGGTCCGAAGGAGGCCCGCGCCTGGACCATCATCCGCGGCATGCGGGCGCCCCAGGCGGCCGGCGTCATCCATGGCGACTTCGAGCGCGGCTTCATTGCGGCCGAGACCATCGCCTATGACGACTACGTGGCGCTCGGCGGCGAGCAGGGCGCCAAGGAGGCCGGC
>DASQNQ010000151.1:0-21583 GCA_035644895.1 Acetobacteraceae bacterium
TGGTAGCGGCGAGCGGACTTGAACCGCTGACCCCGGCATTATGAGTGCCGTGCTCTAACCAGCTGAGCTACGCCGCCCCAGGAGAGCGCGGAGTTAAGCCGCCGCCTCCGCGCTGTCAACGCCGCCACGCACCAGGAAGCCCCCGCCGAGGACGCGGGTGCCCCGATAGAGCACGCAGGCCTGGCCGGGAGCCGCGATGCCCGGGCGGTCGAGCCTGACGCGCAGCAGGCCGGCGGCCGCGTCCCACAGGGCGGTCGCGGGCTGCTGCGCCTCACGCCCGCGGAGCTT
The DNA here is from genome assembly GCA_035644895.1 of Acetobacteraceae bacterium. GTDB lineage: Bacteria > Pseudomonadota > Alphaproteobacteria > Acetobacterales > Acetobacteraceae > Falsiroseomonas. Next base: position 289 of record DASQNQ010000151.1, read on the forward strand.
CACCTGCACCGGAAGGGGTTCGTCGGGCGGCGCCAGCAGCCAGTTCACCTCCCGCGCCACCACCTCGGCCTGCGGCAGGGCCGCGCGCGGAGCGACCACGATGCGCCGGCGCGCGCCGTCGACCGCGGCAACGAACATGCGTTCCCCGCCACCCAGCCCCAGGCCCTTCCCCTGCCCGACCGTGAAGCGCGCGACGCCCCGGTGGGCGCCGAGGACGCGGCCCTCGGTGTCCACGATCTCGCCGGGTTCGGCCGCCTCGGGCCGCAGCTTCGCGACGAGGTCGGCATAGCTGCCCTGGGGCACGAAGCAGATGTCCTGGCTGTCGGGCTTGTCCGCCACCGCCAGGCCGAGCTCCGCCGCCAGGGCGCGGACGGCCCGCTTGTCCGGCATGTCGCCCAGCGGGAAGCGTGCGAAGCCAAGCTGCGCGCGGGTCGTGGCGAACAGGAAGTAGGACTGGTCGCGCGCCGGGTCGGCGGCTTGGTGCAGCTCGGGCCCCTCCGGCCCCTCCACCCGGCGGACGTAGTGCCCGGTGGCCAGCGCCTCGCAGCCGAGGTCGCGCGCCAGCTCCACCAGGTCCTCGAACTTGACGGTCTGGTTGCAGCGCACGCAGGGGATCGGCGTCTCGCCGCGCGCGTAGCTGTCGGCGAAGCTCTCGATGACCGCGCGGCGGAACCGCGCCTCCCGGTCCAGCACGTAGTGCGGGATGCCGAGCGTGTCGGCGACGCGCCGCGCGTCGTGGATGTCCTGGCCGGCGCAGCAGGCGCCCCGCTTCGCGACCGCGGCTCCATGGTCGTAGAGCTGCAACGTGGCGCCGACCACCTCATGCCCCTCGCGCGCGAGCAGCCCGGCGACGACCGAGGAGTCCACGCCCCCGGACATGGCAACCAGGACCCGCATCAGCCGGCCCTCAACCCCATCCGCCAGAAATCGGCCTCCAGCCGCGCGGCCTTCGCGAAGTCCTCCGCCAGCCGCCCGAAGCGCGCCGCGCCGCCATGGCTTTCGCCGAGCGCGTCCAGCCTTGCCGCGGAGGCGCGGGCGAGCGCCTGGTACTCGGCGCCGGCATACATGGCGATCCAGCTCTCATAGGGGTTCGCGTCGCGCCGGCGGGTGGCCGCCGCCTCGATCAGCAGCGCGATCTCGCCATAGCCCACCGTGCAGGGGGCGAGCGCGACCTCCAGGTCCAGGATGTCGCCTGCGATGCCGCGGTCCAGCACCCAGCGCGTGTAGGCCACCGTCTCCGGTGCCTCCGGCTCGGCGAGGATCGCGGCCTCCGGAATGCCCCACTCGGCGCAGTAGCCGATGTGCAGCGTCATTTCGTGCAGCAGGGCGGAGATGGCGTCCACCTTCTCGCGGAAGGCATCCAGGCTCTCGGCCTTGTAGGCGGCGAGCGCGTAGGCGCGCGTGAACTGCACGAGGAACAGGTAGTCCTGCACGAGGTAGCGCCGGAAGGCGGCCATCGGCAGGCTGCCATCCGCGATGCCCTGGACGAAGGGGTGCCAAGTGTAGGCGCCCCAGTCGGCCGCGCGGGCCGCCCGCAGGCGCCGGAACAGCCCGCCCTCGGCGCCGTAAGCCTCAGGCGGGGTCACCGGGTCGTGGCGCATCCACCCCAGGCCTCCGGGTGCTTGCCGAGGCTGCGCCCTGCGGCCATCGTATGCCCCCTCACCCCTGGGCGTTGCGCGTGCCGGAGGGCAGGCGCACCTCCAGCCCGTCCAGCGCCTCGGTCATGATGATCTGGCAGCCGAGGCGCGAGGTCTCCTGCAGGTCGAAGGCGAGGTCGAGCATGTCCTCCTCGTCCTCCGTCGCGTCCGAGAGCTTCGCATACCAGGACGGCTCGACGACGACGTGGCAGGTCGAGCAGGCGAGGCTGCCCTCGCAGGCGCCCTCGATGTCCACGCCATGCTTGTGCGCGATCTCCAGCACGGACAGGCCGAGCGGCGCGTCCACCTCGCGCCGCTTCCCGTCGCGCTCGACAAAAACCATCTTCGGCATGCTCGCCCCTACTCCGCAGCGCTGGCCCGGTTCCCTGCCATGGCAATGCGCCAGCCTGCCGCGAGCGCGGCCGCGGCCCTGTCCACGTCGGCGGGGGAGGTAAAGCGACCGATGCCAATCCGCAAGGTGGCGCGCGCCAGGGTTTCTTCCACCCCCAGCGCCCGCAGGACGTAGGAGGGCTCGACCTCGGCCGAGGAGCAGGCCGAGCCGGTGGAGACGCAGACCTCCGGTGCCGCCGCCATGATGGCCTGCGCCGTGACCCCGCCCGGGAAGGCGATGGAGAGGTTGCCCGTCACGCGCCTCTCCCGGCTGCCATGGACCACGAGGCCCGGCACCTCCGCGGACAGCGCCGCCATGAAGCGGTCCCGCTGGCCGGCGATGCGCCCCGCATCGAGCAGCCCCTCGATGGCCGCGACCCGGCAGGCCTCGCCGAACCCGACCAGCAGCGGCGCCGGCAGCGTGCCGGAGCGCAGCCCCCTCTCCTGCCCGCCGCCCGAGAAGAGCGGCGCGAGGCGCACGCGCGGGCGGCGCCGGACATAGAGCGCGCCCACGCCCTTCGGCCCATAGACCTTGTGGCCCGAGAGGGAGAGCAGGTCCGCGCCCATCTCCTCGACGTCGAGGGGCACGCGCCCGGCGGCCTGCGCCGCATCCGTGTGGAACAGTGCGCCTGCCTCCTTCACCATCGCGCCGATGGCGGGCAGGTCCTGGATCACGCCGATCTCGTTGTTCACCGCCATGACGGAGACGAGGAGCGTCGGCGCCTCGGCGAGCGCCGCGCGCAGCACGTCGGTGTCGAGAAGCCCGTGGGGCCGGACGGGCAGGAGCACCGGCTCGAAGCCCTCCGCGGCCAGGTCGCGCACGCTCTCCAGGACGCATTTGTGCTCGGTGGCCAACGTGACCACGCGCCGGCGCGCGGAGCCCTGGGAGCGCGCGAAGCGGGCCGCGCCCTTGATGGCCAGGTTGTTGGCCTCCGTCGCCCCGGAGGTGAGGACGATCTCCTTCGGGTCCGCGCCGATCAGCTCCGCCACATGGCCGCGCGCGGCCTCCACCGCCTCCTCCGCCTCCCGGCCCATCGCGTGCTCGACCGAGCCGGGGTTCGCCCAGTTCTCCTCCCACCAGGGGCGCATGGCGGCCAGCACCCGCGGGTCCACGGGGGTGGTGGCGTGGTTGTCGAGGTAGACGGGGCGGTTCGGGCGCGACATGGCGGGCAACATGGCCCCTCAGGCAGCGCGCCGCGAGAGGCGCGCGCGCATGGCGGACCACGCCTCCAGGAAACGCTCCGCCGCGTCCGGGGCGGCGTTCCAGGGCAGGGACACCCGGATGGCGCAGCCCGCCTCCAGCCCCATCACCTCGAGGACATGGCTCCGCGCCACGCGGCCGGAGGAGCAGGCACTGCCGGCGGAGACCCGCACCCCGGCCAGGTCCAGCGCGATGACCTGCGTCTCGGCCGGCACTCCGGGCAGGAGGATGCAGGCCGTGTTCGGCAGCCGCGGGGCCGCTGCGCCGGCGATCCGGGCACCCTGCGCGATGCAACCGGCCTCGATCGCGTCGCGCAGCGCGGCAAGGTGCGCCGCCTCCGCCGGGTCCGCCGCGGCCATGGCCGCGCCGAGGCCCGCGATGGCCGGCAGGGGCTCCGTGCCGCCACGCCGCCCCCTTTCCTGCCCCCCGCCCGGGACCAGCGGCGGGATGTCGAGGCCGGGCCGGGTCACCAGCGCCCCCGCCCCCTTCGGCGCGCCGAGCTTGTGGCCCGAGACGGCGAGGCTGTCTCCCACCAGCGCAAGCGGCACCCGGCCGGCCGCCTGGACCGCATCCACATGGAGCAGCGCGCCATGCCGCCGGCAGGTCTCGGCCACCGCCTCCAGCGGGTGCAGCACGCCCGTCTCGTTGTTCGCCGCCATGACGCAGACAAGGGCGGGCGGCCCGACTCGCAGCGCCGCCTCCAGAGCATCGAGGTCCAGGACCCCGTCGCGGCCGACCGGCAGCCGGTCCGGATTCGCCGCCAGCACCGAGGGGTGCTCCGTCGCGCCGGCCAGCAGCCGCCGCCCGCGCCCGAGGGCGTGGATCGCCAGGGCATTGGCCTCGGTCGCGCCCGAGGTGAAGGTGACGTCGGCCGGACGCGCCCCAAGCCGCGCCGCACAGGCGTCACGCGCCGCCTCCAGCACGCGCCGCGCGGCACGGCCCGCGGTGTGGACGGACGCGGGATTGCCCGGCAGGTCCATCGCCGCAAGGGCCGCGGCGCGCGCGTCGGGCCGCAGCGGCTCGCCCGCATTGCCGTCGAGAAAGAGCTCCGGCGCCATCACGCGGCGGGCGCGGCGGGCGCGTCGGCCCCGGCCGGCAGCGGAGCGAGGGCGCGACCGAGGATCCGCCCCTCGATCACATCGGCCAGGGTGGCGTGGTCCAGGAACAGCCGGATCTGGGTGCCGAGCTCCGACCAGAGGTCATGGGTCAGGCAACGCTCCCCGGCCATGCAGCCCGGACCGCCGGCATCGCAGCGGGTGGTCTGGATCGGCTCATCCACCGCGTCGACGATCTCGGAGATCGAGATGCTGACCGCCTCCCGCGCCAGGGCGTAGCCGCCGCCGGGACCACGCGTGGAGGCAACGAGGCCGGCCCGGCGAAGCGGCCCGAAGAGCTGCTCGAGGTAGGCCAGCGAGAGCTGCTGGGCCTGGGCGATGTCGGCCAGGCTCACCTGCCGGCGCATGCCGGGCTCCGCCCGCCGCTCGCGTGCCGCGAGTTCGACCATCGCCATGACCGCGTAGCGGCCGCGGGTGGACAGCCTCATGGCAGGATGCGCCCCATCCGCGGGCCTTGCATCACGGGCCGCGCCTGGATCAACCCTGCAATGCGCCGGAGATTACGGGCCATGCCATGAATCCGTTGTGAAACAATCTGTCGAACCATCTATATTGGTGGTCGCCCCGGGACCCGGAAGCCCGTTCCGGGGCGTGACGGCTTCTACGTTCCGCCGACGCTCTTCCGCCGCGCCCTGCGGCACGGCCCCGCAGGCGCGGAGGCTATGGTGCCCGACTGCCCTGGTCAACAAAGGGCGGGAAAAAGGGTTCGTCGGGGGTTAAGGATGGGGATCCGGCACGCCACATGCGCAGCCTCCGTGGTTTCCCAAACAGATGGCGTGGCCCGCACGCGCTGCCGCTCGCGCCCGAGAAGGTCGGCGGCAGGGAAATGCGGGACTCACCGCAGGTTTTGCGACACTTGCGGCAAGGCCCGTGATATAGGCCCCGCCGCACTCCGTCGCGGACCTCAAGCAAGGACTGGACGCAAGAACACATGCCTGAAGTGATGTTCGCCGGGCCCGATGGCCGGCTCGAAGGCCGCTATCACCATGCCAAGCAGCCCAACGCGCCGGTCGCGCTGATCCTCCACCCGCATCCGCTGCATGGCGGCACCATGAACAACCGCGTGGTGCACGCGCTGTACCAGCGCTTCCAGGCGATGGGCTTCTCGACGCTGCGCTTCAACTTCAGGGGCGTGGGCCGCAGCCAGGGCCGCTATGACGGCGGGATCGGCGAGATCTCGGACGCCGCGGCCGCGCTCGACTTCCTGCAGGCGGTCAATCCGGCGGCCTCGTCGCTCTGGGTCGCCGGCTACTCCTTCGGTGCCTATGTCGGCATGCAGCTGCTGATGCGCCGGCCGGAGATGGGCGGCTTCATCTCGGTCGCGGCGCCCGCCAGCCACTACGACTTCGGCTTCCTCGCCCCCTGCCCCTGCAACGGGCTGATCCTGCACGGCTCGGACGACGAGCTGGTGCCGGAGAGCAGCGTGCGGAAGCTGGTCGAGAAGCTGAACACGCAGAAGGGCATCTCGATCGACTATCGCGTCCTGCCGGGCGCCGGGCACATCTTCGCGCCGGACCAGACCGAGCAGGTGGCCGATGCGGCCGAGAACCACATCATGACGGCGCTGAACCGCAACCGCATGGCGCTGGCCGCCGACTGAACCGAAGGGCGCGGGCCTTCGCCCGCACCCCTGGTCCCGCATGCGGGCTGGCCGGTACCCCGGCCAGCCCGCATCCGTTTCGGGCGGGTCGCCTCAGGCGAACAGGAAGTCGCCCGCGCCGAAGCCGGCCGCCTGGAAGTCGGCCAGGGAGACGATGTCCGTGAACCGGGCGATGGACGTCGCCTGGTCCGGCGCAGTCACCACCAGCAGGCTCGCCGCGTTCACCGTCGTGTTGAAGTAGACGACGAAGTCTCCGGCCTCCTCGCCCTGCGCGGCCTGCACCGCCAGCGCGCCGCTCGCGAAGCCCTGGTCCGTCAGCACCATCACGCGCTCCCCGTCCGAATCGGCGGCCGCACCGGAGAAGAAGCTCTCCGCGGTGCCGTCCGCGCCGCCGCCGGGCGCGAAGTTGGCGCCGGCCGCGTCCTCACCCACGCCAGGCACGTCGAAGAGCAGCGTGTCCGAGGCGGCGCTGAAGTCGGTGATGGTGGCGAAGGCCGGGCCCGTGCCGGCGGCAAGCGGGGTCTGCGGATTGGCGAAGCGGAAGCCGAAGATGTCCTCGCCCGCGCCGCCGGTCGCCACGTCGCCGCCATCGCCGATCCAGAGCTGGTCGTTGCCGGCCCCGCCGTTCAACCGGTCTGCCGCCAGGTCCGAGCCGCGCTCCGTTCCCGGGCCGTCATCCCCGTACAGGACATCCTTGCCCGCACCGCCGAGCAGGATGTCGGCGCCGGTGCCGCCCAGGAGCGTGTCGTCGTTGGCGCCGCCCTGGAGCAGGTCGGCCCCTGCCTCGCCGAGCAGCATGTCCTCGCCGCTGCCACCCATCAGCACGTCGTCGCCAAGGCCCGCGCGCAGCATGTCGTTGGCCGACCCGCCGTCGAGCGTGTCGTCCCCGCGGGATCCGGTGAGCGTGTCGTGCCCGCCGCGCCCGTACAGCTCGGAGCCCTGGGCCACGAACTCGCCCGAGGCCGCCGGCAGCACGAGCTTGTAGCCCGCCGTGCCGTCGATCTCGCCGGGCGTGCCCGCGCCGGCCGAGCCGTCCACCGAGAGGCCGTGCAGCACGAACTCCCGCAGGTCGAGCGGCATCAGGTCGCCCGCGTCGAACCCCATGCCGAAGCCCGCGCTGCTGGAGAGGTCATAGCTCTCCTCCATCCTGACGCGGCCATCGGGCGCGGTGGGAAAGCCCGCCGCGCCGGCGCCCTGCGGGCTGCTGAGGTTGAGCAGGATGGGCCCGTAGGCCGGCAGCCCCTCGCCGAGTTCGACGAAGCCGTCGCCATCCGTGTCGAAGACCGGGCCCGGCGTGCGGGAGTTGAGCGCCTGCCCATCCTCGCCGACCCGCCCATGGATGTGGACGATGTGGGTCTGGTTCGGCTCCACCCCGTCCGCCTCGATGCGCACGGTCAGCACGCCGTCCGCCATCGCCGCCTCGACGAAGCCGGTCACGCCGGACCGGTTCAGGGTGGTGAGATCGGCGCGGAACAGATCCGTCGCGGTCAGGGCGTCGTCGCCGCCCCTGCCCCTCATCTCCGCCCTGAAGCTCGCGGGCGTCAGGCCGGCCTGACCGCCCATGTCCATGTCGTCGTCGCCATGCTGATGGCCGGAATGGTCATGCTGGTGTTGTGACATGCATCTTTCTCCCGGATCAGGATGATCCAGGGGCGCTACGGAGTGGAACGCGGACCGGACGCAGTGATCGCTGCGGCGTGAACATCCTCATTCATCAACGTATCGTTTCTATTCTGTGGTTATATTTTCTTTCTCACGCAGAGGCCATGCATGACACTCCATGTGTGGGCATCTGTTCTGCAAGCTCGGCCGGATCTTGGCCAAGTGCCCTGGGCCTGCGGCCATGAACCAACACATCCGTTCTCGACCGCCGGCCGCGCATCCCCGCTGGAGCACGACCTTCCGATCAGCCTGACCAAGCTGATCGGACGCTGCCCTAGGACGACGTGCTCTCCGCCGCTCCGGACGGCCCAAAGCTCGGATCCCGGTTCGCGCCTTCGTCCTGAAGGCCCGGACGCCTTATCACAACAGCGGCCCCGCCAGCCGCCCACCCGGCATCGGCTCCGCGACGCCCGTCGTGCCCGGGAAGGTGATCGGCAGGCCGCGCCAGACGCGCGCCGCCAGCACGGCGAAGGCTTGCGCCTCCAGCGCGTCCCCGTTCCAGCCCGCCACTTCCACCGGCCGCACCGGCTCGGTCAGGGCAGCCGCCAATGCCCGCATGATGGCCGCGTTCCGCCGCCCGCCGCCGGCCACCAGCCACTGCATCGGCGGGGCCGGGAAGTGCCGCGCCGCGGCGGCGACGCACACCGCCAGGAAGGCGACCAGCGTCGCGGCGCCATCCTCGGCCGAAAGCTCCGCCGCCCCCGATTCCTGCAGGGCGCGGCCGAAATCCAGACGGTCGAGCGACTTGGGCGGCGGCGCCTCCAGGTAGGGGTGGCGGATCAGCCGCGCGAGCACCCCGCCATCGGGCCGCCCGGCCAGCGCGAGGCGCCCGTCCTTGTCATAGGGCTCGCCGGTGCGGCGCCGCGCCCAGTCGTCGATCGGGCCGTTGGCCGGGCCGGTGTCGAAGGCGATCAGCTCCCCCTCCGGCCCGATCCAGGTGACGTTCGCGACGCCGCCGAGGTTCAGCACCGCCAGCGGCTTCGGCAGGTTCCGCGCCAGCACGGCATGGACGATCGGCACCAGCGGCGCGCCCTGCCCGCCCGCCGCCACGTCGGCCGAGCGGAAGTCATGCGCCACCATCACCCCCGTCTCCCGCGCGAGGCGGGAGGCGTCGCCCACCTGCCAGGTCCGCCCCGCCTTGGGCCGGTGCAGGATGGTCTGGCCGTGGAAGCCGATCAGCTCCGCCTGGAGGCCCACGGCGCGCACCGCCTCCACATGGCGGGTCGTCAGCCGCTCGATGCAGTCCAGCAGCTGCGGGTCGTCCTCCGGCAGCTGGGCCGCGCGGTCGAGGATGGCCCGCAGGTCGCGGCGCAGCGCGGCGTCATAGGGCAGGGTGATGGTCGGGCCGAAGCGGCCCACCCGCTCCCCATCCGTCTCCACCCAGGCGGCGTCCACCCCGTCGAGGGAGGTGCCGCTCATCAGGCCAATGGTTCGCAGCATGGCCGCACCGTGCTACGCCACGCGCCCCGGCGAAAGCCCCGCCGGGGGCAAGCGACGGTCGCGGAACGAGAGATGAGCATCGCGGACTTCCTGCACACGGCGCGCGAGCGCGGCTACGTGCACCAGGTGACGGACGAGGCGGCGCTGGCCGTGCGGCGCGAACCCGTCGCGGGCTACATCGGCTTCGACGCGACGGCGGACAGCCTGCATGTGGGCTCCCTCGTGCAGATCATGCTGCTGCGCCTGATGCAGCGCACGGGCAACCGGCCGGTCGTGCTGATGGGCGGCGGAACCACGAAGGTCGGCGACCCCTCCTTCCGCGACGAGGCGCGACCGCTGCTCGACGACGCGGCGATCGAGGCGAACAAGGCCGGCATCCGCCGTGTCTTCGACAATTTCCTCCGCTTCGGGGACGGGCCGTCGGATGCGGTGATGCTCGACAACGCCGCCTGGCTCGACGAGCTGCGCTACATCCCCTTCCTGCGCGAGGTCGGGCGGCACTTCAGCGTCAACCGGATGCTGTCCATGGACAGCGTGCGGCTGCGCCTGGACCGGGAGCAGAACCTCACCTTCCTCGAATTCAACTACATGCTGCTCCAGTCCTACGACTTCCTGGAGCTGAACCGCCGGCACGGCGTCGCCCTGCAGATGGGCGGGTCCGACCAGTGGGGGAACATCATCATGGGCGCGGACCTCGTGCGCCGCATGGACGGGAAGGAGGCGTTCGGCCTGACCACGCCGCTGCTGACCACCGCTTCCGGCGCCAAGATGGGCAAGACGGCCGCCGGCGCGGTGTGGCTGAACGCCGAGCGCGTGGCCCCCTACGACTACTGGCAGTTCTGGCGGAACACGGAGGACGCCGATGTCGGCCGCTTCCTCGGCCTCTTCACCGAGCTGCCGATGGAGGAGGTTCGGCGCCTCGCCGCGCTGCGCGGGGCGGAGGTGAACGAGGCCAAGAAGGTCCTGGCGGCCGAGGCCTGCGCCCTGCTGCACGGCCGGCAGGCCGCGGAGACGGCAGCCGAGACCGCGCGCCGCACCTTCGAGGAGGGCGAGACGGCTGGCACCCTGCCCTCCTACACGGCGACCCTCCCGGCCGGCATCCTCGACCTGCTGGCCGGGGCCGGGCTGGTGGCCAGCAAGGGGGAGGCGCGGCGACTGATCCGCCAGAACGGCGTGCGGCTGAACGATGAGCCCGTGACGGACGAGGCGATGGAGGTCACTGCCGGCCACCTCTCGGACGGGGCCGCCAAGCTCTCGCTCGGGCGCAAGCGGCACGTCCTGGTGCGGGCCGGATAGGGGAACGCCCTACCGCTTGCCGCCCCGCCAGCCTACAAGGCTGGGCCGACCCGCTGCGGGCGGGCGCATGAAGGACGGGCTGCGAACGCGATGAAGAACCTGTTCGGCCGCGCGGACGCCGCATCGCGCGAGGGCCTGCCGCTGCTGACGCTCGCGGACTACACCGGGCCGCTGGACCGCCCCGGGCTCGAGGCCGCGATCCGCAGGCGCTGCCAGGTCGTGAACCTCGGCGGGGACACCGCGCTCTGCCGCGTGCTCGGCCGCTACAAGTTCCTGGTGGACACGCGGGACGAGGGCCTGGCGCCGCACCTGCTGCTGGACGGATACTGGGAGTTCTGGGTCACGCACCTGATCGCGAACGGCATCCGTCCCGGTCAGGTGGTGTACGACGTCGGCGCCAACCTCGGCTACTACGCGGTCCTGATGGCCGAGCTCGCCGGCCCCTCGGGCCACGTCCATGCCGTCGAGCCCAATCCGCGCCTCGCCGACCTCACGCGCCGCAACCTGGCGCTCAACGGGTTCACCGGCAGCTCGACCGTCCACCGCGTGCTGGCCACCGACCGCTCCGGCGACCGCTTCCGCTTCCAGGCGGACATGAGCGATCCCAAGAACGGCCGCATCGTGCCCGAGGACATGCCCAGCCCGGACGCCCACCAGGCGATCCTCGACATCAGCGTGCCGTCGCAGCGGCTGGACGACATCGCGGAGGGACCGGCCCACTTCGTCAAGATCGACGTGGAGGGCGCGGAGGAGGCCGCCTGGGACGGCATGCAGGGGCTGATCGCGCGCAGCCCGGACATCGTCGTGCTGCTGGAATTCAACGCGCAGCGCTGCAAGGACGGCCCGGCGATGCTGCGCGACATCGCGGCCGGGTTCCCGCTGCGCGAGCTGGGCTACGACGCGGTGGTGCGCGACGTGGCCGCGCGGGAGGTGCTGTCGCGCACGGAGGACACGATGCTCTATCTCTCTCGCGGCATGTAGCGGAGGTCAGGGCGCCGCACCGCCGCCCTGCGCGGCGCCGAGCCCGAACAGCCCGCGGAGGAAGCCCGGGGTGAGCGCCGCCAGGGGGTTGACCGTGACGGCCGGGTCGTCCGCCGGCCCCTGCACCCGGAAGGTGGCCGCGAAGACGCCGCCGCCTGCCTCCGGCGAGAACATGCGCCCGAGGATCGGGATGTTCCCGAGCAGCGAGTTGAAGAAGTAGGCCGGCACGATCGTGCCCTCCATGTCGAGCCGGCCGCGGCGCCGGTCGAGCCGCCCCTTGGCCGTCAAGCCGAGCGAGGCGGAGAAGGCCCGCGCCTCCTGCAGCGCGAGGGTCTCCGGCGTGAGGGTGAACGGCGCGACGAGGCGGGAGAAGCCGAGACCCGGCCCCGACACCGCCTCGACCAGGCCGTAGAGCGTCATCGCCTGCAGCAGCTTGGCGAAGCCGGGCGCGTTGCGGACCGAGAAGTCCGACATCTCCGCCGTGCCCGCCAACGGCGCGCCCGGTGCGTTGGTGGGATAGGCGGCGTTCACCACCAGGCGCCCGCCCTCCAGGTGGCGCAGCACGCCGAAGGCCGCAAGGAGCGCGCCGGCATCGTCCGCTGTCGCACGCACCGAACGGCCCGCGCCCGCGGGCGCGATGACCATCTCGAACGGACCGCGTGGGCCGGCGCGGCCGGCGACGCGCCCCTCCCGCAGCACGCCGCGGCCGTCCATCGCGACCTGCGCCTGCACGGACGCGACCTCCCGCCCCTCACCCAGCAGCACGCGGTCGAAGCGCGCCTCCACCTGCAGCGGCGTGCGCTGCGAATCGGCTGCGCCGGGGGTCGCGGCGGGCGTGTCCTCCGCGAGCGTGCGCCGCAGGTCGAGCGCGGGCCCGCGCAGCACCACGCGCCAGTAGCTTCCGGGCTGCGCGGGCGGACGCACCTCGGCCGCGAAGCGGCTGGCGTCGATCGCGCCCTCGGCGATGGTCACGCGGGTCAGCCGCGAGCCGCGGCCGAACTCCGCCGCCCCGCGCACGAGCATGCCCGGCGCCTCCACCCGGAATGCCTCGACCGCCTCGAGCGCGTCGCCTGCGAGGCGCAGCGTGGCCTCGGCGCCCGCGGCCTCGCCGGGCGGCTTCGTCCAGGCCACCGGGTCCACGCCCATCGTCGCCCCGCGCAGGTCGGCGCGCACGGCGACGCGGCCCTGCCCGCCACGCCGGCGCTCGGTCCGGACGTCCAGCCCGACCGGGCCGCGCGCCACGTCCTCGACCGGCAGGTCGAGCAGCGCGCCGAGTTCCGCGGCCTCGGCGCGGGCCTGCACCGTCTCCCGCATCACGACCTGGGTCGCCGGGCCGGGACGGAAGTCCATCTCCACGCCGAGCCGCGCGGCGATGCCGGCCAGCGTGGCGTTGCCCGAGACGCGCAGCCCTTCGTTCGTGACGTTCAGGTCCAGCACGCCGCGCTCGATCGGCCGGCCCAGGAAGACGTCGCCGATCCGCACCTCCCGCAGCCGGGCATTGGCACGGATGCGAACCTGCTCCACCGGCAGGTCGGCGAGGAGGGGCAGCGCGATGGTCAGCCGCCCATCCAGCGCGCCCTGCGGATCCCTGATGGGGAGGGGCCGGTTCTCGAACAGCCTGAGCCGCGGGTGGGCGACGACGGCGAGCACGTCCGCCACCGGCCCGGCGAGGCCGAGCGTGATGTCGGCCTGCGGCACCCCACCGGGCGGGAAGGCGAAGCGCACGGTCCCGTCCCGCACCGCGACGCCGGTGCCCGACTGCCGCGCGCCCGCGACGCGCAACGACACCTCGGAGAGGGAGAAGGTCGCGGTGCCCGTCGCCCCCTCGGCGGGCGGAATCGGGCGGAGCCAGTGGACCGTCGCGTCCTCGGCGCGTGCCGAGCCCTCCAGGCTCGTGACCTGGATCGCCGCGGGATCGGCGGCCGGGGCTTCCGCCGCGATGCGCCACGCGCCGTCGCGCACCTGGCCCGCGGTGATGTTCGAGAGCATCCAGTCCCGCACCCCGTCGGCCAGCCCGGCCGGCCACCACCGGGCCAGCGTCCCGAAGGGTGCCCGGTCGAGTTGAAGCGTCGTCACCCCGCGCCAGGTGCCGCCATCGAGCCGCGCCGCCCCCTCGACCGTCAGCACCGGCGCGGGTGCGTCGGGCGCGGTCGGCGAGAGGCGCAGCGCGGCGCGGTGGAGCCGCAGTTCGGTGGCGCCGATCCCTGCCTCGGCCTCCAGCGCGGCCAGCGGGATGCGCCGGTCGGCGCCGAGGTCGAGCCAACCCTCCCACGCCTGGAGCGAGGCCCGCACATCTTCGGCCCGTCCCCCGGGGGAAACCCGCCCCGTGACGGAGAGCCGCGCGGGGGCCGAGAGGGCCGCGAGCGGCGCCAGCGCCGGGGCAGCACGCGACAGCCGCCGCAGATCCACCGGCCCGACCGCCACGTCGAAGCGGCGCGCCTCGGCGGGTTCCCCCACCACCTCCGCCGTTGCATGCAGCGGCACGCCCTCGCCGTCCAGCCGGAGCTCCGCCCGGGCCTCCGCGGCGATGCCGCCGCCCGGCAGGCGCCGCAGGTCGATCAGCGGATCCCCGAGCGCCCAGGTCAGGCCGAGCCCTGCATCCTCGACGGTCAGGCTGCCGCCCACGATCCGCAGCCGGGTCAGCGCGCTGCGCGGCGTGGCGTCCGAGGCGGGGCGCATCATCTCCCGCAGCAGATCCTCGAGCGGCGACGGCCCCGGCTGCGCGTCCGCCCCGGGCGACGCATCCGCGCGGCCGAGGTCGAGGGCGATTTGCCCCTCCGCGTCGCGGCGCGCCCGCAGCATGGGTTCACGGATCTCGACGGCGGTCGGCGCCAGGTGCCCGCGCAGGAGCCAGTAGAGGGACAAGGAGAGGGAGGCATCCGGCAGCTCCGCCCGGACGAAGCCCTCGGCATCCAGGACGCGGACGCCCGAGAGGCGGACGTCGAGCGGGGAGAAGCGCCCCTCCCGCCAGCCGCGCCAGCCGACCTCGGCCCGGCCGACGTCGAGCCGCGTGGCCTCCGCGGCGCTCTCCGCCTCGATCTGGCGGGCGAGGAAGGGCACCTCGACTGGTCCCTGGGACAGGCGCCACGCGCCGGCGCTGGCGGCCAGCAGGAGCACGAGCAGCAGGCCGAGCAGGAGCGTGCAGCCCCGGCGCACCTCCCCCAGCACTTGACCCGCAGCCGTCCTCACCTGTCCACTCCGCGCCCATGCTCTCCCGCACAGCCGCATCCGCCCCGGCGGGGATCCCCGCCGAACGCCTGCCGAGGCCGCGCGATGCCGAGGCCGCGGCGCGGCTTGTCGAACGCTTCATCGAGCGTGGCGCCGCCGAACGTGCATTGGCCGAAAGCCCCGCCGGCGCGGCGCTCCTCGGGGCGCTCGGCGGGCACAGCCCGTACCTGTCCGACCTCGCGGTGCGCGAATCCGCCACGGTGCTGCGCATCGCGGAGCGCGGGCCGGACGACGCGCTCGCCCTCGCGCTCGACCCGCTCGGCCGTGCCGATCCGGGCGCGACGCGGGGGGGCGTCGCCTCCCTGCTGCGGCAGGCGAAGCGCCAGGCGGCGCTGATCGCGGCGGTCGCCGACCTGTCCGGCGCCTGGTCGCTCGACCAGGTCACCGGGGCGCTCTCGGACCTCGCCGATGCCTGCGTGGACTTCGCGGCCGCCCACCTGCTGCGGGAGGCGGCGGCGCGCGGCGACCTGCGCCTGACCGGCACGCGGACCGACCCGCGCTCCACCGGGCGCGGCTCGGGCCTCGTCATCCTCGGCATGGGCAAGCTCGGCGGGCGCGAGCTGAACTACTCGTCCGATATCGACCTCATGGTGCTCTACGACCCGGAGGCCGCAACCTACGATACCGACCGCGCGGGCGCCATCTACGTTCGGATCGCGCGCGAGATGGTCCGGCTGCTGGAGGACCGCACGGAGGACGGCTACGTCTTCCGCACCGACCTGCGGCTTCGCCCGGATCCGGCGGCAACCCCGCTCGCCGTCTCGATCCCGGCCGCGATCACCTACTACGAGAGCATGGGCCAGAACTGGGAGCGCGCGGCGATGATCAAGGCGCGGCCCGTGGCGGGGGACCGGGCGCTCGGCGAGCACTTCCTGCGCGAGATCCGCCCCTTCGTCTGGCGCCGGCACCTGGACTTCGCCGCCGTCGCCGACATCCACTCGATCAAGCGCCAGATCCATGCCCACAAGGGCGCGAAGGGCGCGGGCGCCGAGGTCGCGGTGGCAGGCCACGACGTGAAGCTCGGCCGCGGCGGGATCCGCGAGATCGAGTTCACCACCCAGGTGCTCCAGCTCATCTGGGGCGGGCGCGATCCGGCGCTGCGCGACCCGACGACCCTCGGGGCGCTGACGGCGCTGGTCGCCGCCGGGCGGCTCGACCGCCGGGCGGCCGCCGACCTCGCGGATGCCTATGTCTTCCTGCGGCAGGTGGAGCACCGGCTGCAGATGGTGGGCGACCGGCAGACGCACAGGCTGCCCGAGGATCCGGGGCAGTTGGCCAACATCGCCTCCTTCCTCGGCTTCGCGGGCGAGCCGGAGTTCGCCGCCGCCCTCTGCGGCCACCTCCGGCGGGTCGAGCGGCACTATGCGGGCCTGTTCGAGGCCGAGCCCGACCTCTCCGCCGGGACGGAGGTCGAGGGCGACCTCGTCTTCACCGGCGTCTCGGACGACCCCGCGACGCTGGAGACGCTGGCGCGGATGGGCTTCCAGAACCCCGCCGCCGTCGCCGGCATGGTCCGCGGCTGGCACCATGGCCGCCCGCGCGCCACCCGCAGCGAGCGGGCGCGGGAGCTGCTGACCGCCCTGATGCCGCGGCTGCTCGCCGCTTTCGGGCGGCAGCCGCAGCCGGATGCGGCGCTGTCGCGCCTTGACGCCGCGCTGCACCGGCTCTCGGTGGGTGTGCAGCTTCTCTCGCTGCTGCATCGCAATCCGGCGCTGCTCGACCGGCTCGCCTTCGTGCTCGGGGCGGCGCCGCGGCTCGCGGACCACTTCGCGCGCTCGCCCGCCGCGCTCGACGGGCTGCTGGCCGGGGTGAGCCTGGCAGAGGACCCGGGCGCGGGCCTCGCGGCCCTGGTGCGCGACGGCCGCTTCCTGGACGAGGCGCTGGAGGCGCTGCGGCGCCTCGTCACCGAACGGAAGTTCGAGATCGACGCCGCGGCGCTGGAAGGACGGGTCGGGGTGGACGAGGCCGGCGCGGCCCGCAGCGCGCTGGCGGACGCGGCGCTTTCGGCCCTGCTGCCGCGCCTCTCGGCCGAGTTCGCGGCAAAGTTCGGCAAGGTGGCGGGCGGGGCGTTCGGGGTGGTGGCGCTCGGCAAGCTCGGCGCGCAGGACATGCTGCCAGCCTCCGACCTCGACCTCATCCTCGTCTATGACCACGAGCCGGATGCCGGCGAGAGCGCGGGCGGCGCGCGGGCCCTGGCGCCGAGCCAGTACTACGCGAAGCTGGCGCAGCAGGTGGTGGCCGCGCTGACCACGCCGGGCGCTGAAGGCCGGCTCTATGAGGTGGACATGCGGCTCCGCCCCTCCGGCTCCAAGGGTCCGGTCGCCGTGTCGCTCTCCGCCTTCGAGCGGTACCATGCCGAGAGCGCCTGGACCTGGGAGCGCATGGCGCTGACCCGCGCCCGCTTCGTCGCCGGCCCGCCGAAGCTCCGCGCGCGCGTCCAGGCGGCGATCCGCGCCGCGCTGACCAGGCCGGCGGATGCCGCGAAGGTGCTGGCCGATGCCGCCGCCATGCGCGCACGGATGGCGCGGGACCTGCCCGCCGACGGGCCATGGGACGCGAAGCTGATGCCGGGCGGGCTGGTGGAGGTGGAGTTCATCGCCCAGGCCCTGCAGCTCGCCCATGCGGAGGCGGTGCCGCAGGCCCTCTCCCCCACCACCCGCCTTGCTCTCCGCGCGCTGGCCAGGGCCGGTGTCCTGCCGGCAGAGGAGGCGGACGCGCTGGTGGGGGCGGACCGCCTGTTCCGCGCCGTCATCGCCCATCTGCGCCTGACGGTCGGCACCTGGCGGGAGGAGGCACTGCCCGCGCCCGTCGCGGCCTCACTGCTCGGCGCGCTGCAGGCCCAAGGGGTGGCGCAGGGCGAGGCGCCGGTTGACCAGACCGCCCTCCGCACACAGATCCAGGCCGCGGCCGCAACGGTCCGCTCGGTGTTCGAGCGGCGTGTCGGCCGGCTGGATGGGGCAGCGGAGCTGGGATGAGCACGACGGTGTCGGAACTGGCGGAGGGCATGGCGGCCCCCGACTTCTCCATGCCCGCGAGCGGCGGGCGGACGGTGAGCCTCGCGGGGCTGAAGGGCCGCCCCTTCCTGCTCTACTTCTACCCGAAGGCCGACACGCCCGGCTGCACCAAGCAGGCCTGCGGCGTGCAGGAGGCGCTGCCGCAGCTCGGCAAGCTGAACCTCGAGGTGATCGGCGTGTCGCCCGACGCCATGGCCCCGATCGAGAAGTTCGCGAAGAAGTACGGCCTCTCCTTCCCGCTCGCCTCCGACGCGGACCACCGGGTCGCCGAGGCGTATGGCGTCTGGGTCGAGAAATCCATGTACGGGAAGAAGTACATGGGGATGGAGCGGTCCTCCTTCCTCGTCGGCGCGGACGGCACCATCCGGCGCATCTGGCGCAAGGTGAAGCCCGAGGCGCATGCGGCCGAGGTGCTGGCAGCGGCAGCGGAGTCCTGACGCACGCAGGGGTTGCATCAGGCGGCCCGTCTTGCGACACATCCCGCCCATCGAGGGCAGGGTGGCGCAGGTGAGCATCTTTTCCAGGCAGCGGCAGGATCCCCCTTCGGAGACACCGGCCGAGCCGGCCGCCCCCAGGCCCCTGACGCCCATGCCCGCCCCGACCGGCACGGGCGGCGTCGGCCCGGAAGCGGTGACCTGGGCGCTCCGCTTCCTCATCGGACGGGAACCGCACAGCGAGGCGGAGCTGGCCTTCCACGGCCAGCACGCCACCCTCGAGAACCTGCGCATCGCCTTCGCCGAGACGGGCGAATTCGCCGAGTTCGCCGCGCGGGCCCTTGGTCGCAGGCGGGGCTTCGGGCTGCCGCTCTTCATGCTGCGCCCGCCAGCCGACGCCGCGATGCCCTGGGTCTTCGCGCCGCCGAGTCTCGACCAGCCGGTGACGCAGCTCTGCACGGCCTCGCAGTATGCGGAGCCTGCCTACGACGAGATCGCAGAGGCGATGCGCCTCGGGCGGCACCTGCACCGCCGGAGCTGGGAGCAGGCCTACATCGTCTCGGCGCTCGCCAACCACGGCGCGATCGCCCCGGGGCGGCGGGTGATCGGCTTCGGCGTCGGGCGCGAGAGGGTGCCGGCGCTGCTCGCCTCACGCGGGGTGGAGGTGACGGTGGACCTGCCGGCCGGCGACGCCGCCCGGGACCCGGCCGAGCTGCTCGCGAAGCAGGCCGAGCTGGCCATCCCCGACATCGTCGCGCGCGACGTGTTCGACGGCCTCGTCCGCTTCGAGGCCTACGGGATGGATGCGATGCGCCCGGACTTCGCGGGCCGGTTCGACGCGCTCTGGTCTTGCGGCGCGCTGCACCGCATGCGCTCGCTCCAGGCCGGGCTCGACTTCGTGGCGGAGAGCCTCTCGGCTCTGCGGCCGGGCGGCGTCGCCGTGCACACCACCGACTTCAACCTGGTCTCCGACAAGGAGACGGTGGACCAGCCCGGCCTCTCCTTGCTGCGACGCCGTGACGTGGAGTCGCTGGCGGCGCGGCTGCGTGCCGAGGGCCATGATGCGGCGCCGGTCAACCTGCACCCCGGCCTCGCGGACGAGGACTCGCTCATCGACGGACCTCCCTATGGCCTGCCGCACCTGAAGGTCGCGGCCGGCGCCTTCATCGTGACCTCCCTCGGCATCATCGTCCGCAAGGCAGGGTAGCGCAGCGCGCGGGTGACGGGCCGGGCTGCGCCCGTCTAGGCTCTCCGCCCCAAGTTGCGGAGGAGCGGAGAGCATGTCGGACCGGCGCGTCGCCGTGGGCCTTGTGGTGACCTGTGCCGTGCTGGCCGCGGCGCTCGCCATGGGCCTCCGGCAATCCTTCGGCCTGTTCCTGGCACCCATGGTGGCCGAGCATGGCTGGACGGCCTCGGGCTTCGCCTTCGCCATTGCGCTGCAGGTGCTGCTGAACGGCGTGAGCCAGCCCTTCTGCGGGCAGGTGGCCGACCGGCTCGGCGGGCGCGTGGTCATCATGGGCGGCGCGGCGCTCTACGCCCTCGGCATCCTGGGCATGGCGCTGTCGGACGGGCTGCCGCTCTTCACCTTCTTCGCCGGCCTCGTCATGGGCGTCGCCGTCTCGGCCGCCGGCATGCCGGTCATCATCGCGAGCCTGACGCGCCTGCTGCCCGAGGAGAGCCGTGGCCGCGCCGTCGGGCTCGGCACGGCCGGCTCCTCCTTCGGGCAGTTCCTGGTGGTGCCGCTCTCGGGCCTCGGCATCGCCTCCTTCGGCTGGCAGGGCGCGCTGTTCCTGATGGCCGGCGCGGCGCTGCTGATGATCCCCCTCGCCCTGCCGCTGAGCGACCGGCCGGCGCCGAAGACTGCCGCGTCCGAGCAGACGGCGGGCGAGGCGCTGCGCCTCGCCTTCCGGACGCCGACCTTCTGGTACCTGTTCTTCGGCTTCTTCGTCTGCGGGCTGCACGTCTCATTCCTGACCGTCCACCTGCCGGGCTTCGTCCACTCCTGCGGGCTGCCGCTCGCGGTGGGCGGCGCTGCCATCGGCCTGATCGGGCTGTTCAACGTGGCGGGGTCGCTGGCCGCGGGTGAGTTGTCGCAGCGCTGGCGGCGGCGGGAGCTGCTGGTGCTGATCTATGCCGCGCGCGGCGTGCTGATGACCGTGTTCCTGATGGCGCCCAAGACGACGGAAACGGTGCTGCTCTTCTCGGCGGTGATGGGGCTGCTCTGGCTGTCCACCGTGCCGCCGACCGTCGCCCTGGTGGCGCGCAACTTCGGCACGCGCTGGCTGGCGACGCTGTTCGGCATCGTCTTCCTCGGCCACCAGATCGGCGGCTTCACCGGCGCCTGGCTGGGGGGCGTGGTGTTCGACCGCACCGGCTCCTACGACCTGATGTGGATCATCGGCATCCTGGCCGCCGCCTTCGCCGCAATCGTGCACCTTCCCGTGCGCGATCCCGCCCCCTCGCGCCCGGCGGCCGTGCCGGCGTAGGCTGCAGGGCGATTCGGGCCGGCGGAGGGGGATGCGACGGATGCGGGCAGGCGTTCTGGTGGTGGCCCTGGCGGCGTTGCTCGGCGGCAGCGCCTGGTCCCAGGGCGGGGGCGACCAGCCGCCGCATGCCTGGGTGTTCGGTTCCTGGACCGGGGGGCTCTTCCCGCCCACCGACACGGAGGGCCCGCGCTGCACCGGCCAGCCGAGCGTGATCTTCACGCGGGACGTCGTCATGCGCTCCTCCCCCTTCGACGTCGCCTACCGGCAGCGGCTGGTGGAGACGGTGGCGACCACGCCCGAGAGCCTGGAGTTCCGCCTCGTGCCCGTCCCGCCGCAACGCGGGCCGTTCGGGCCGCAGGTGCCGCCCGACATCGGCTTCGGCTGCAGCGGCAACCCGAACCTGCTGCGCGTGCAGCGTGTCGGGCCGGACGAGATCCGCTTCCCCGACTGCGCCGACTTCCCTTCCCCCCTCAGGCGGTGCGTGGGGCGGTAAGGTGATCGGGCCAGCTCCACCCGTCCGGCAGCCCGCCCGCAGGGGCGGGCTGAGGCCGCGAACGCGGCCCGCCGCAAGTGCGGCGAAGCCAGCGGCGCGGATGCGCCCGCCCGGCGTCTGAGGGCACAAACAATGCGCATCGCCCTGATCCACGCCCTCCGGCACTCCCCGCCGCCGATCGAGGCCGCCTTTCGTGACGCCTGGCCGGAGGCGGTGCTGATGAACCTGCTGGACGACAGCCTCTCGGCCGACCTGTCGCGCGACGGGCGGCTGACGCCGGCCATGACGACGCGCTTCCTGACCCTGGCGCGCTATGCC
>DASQNQ010000152.1:0-14195 GCA_035644895.1 Acetobacteraceae bacterium
CGCGGCGCCGTCGACAATGTCGGCCGCGAGAAGATCTATGGCTGGGCCTGGAACCCCGACCGGCCGGAGGAGCGGCTGCGCATCGAGGTCCGGCTCGGGACCGAGGTGGCGCTGACCGGCCGCGCCGACTTCGCCCGCCCCGACCTGCCCGGCGCCGGGATCGGCGACGGCAACCACGCCTTCGAAATCAAGCTGACCCCCGAATGCCTCGCGCGCAGCGCCGAGCTGAGCGTGTTCGCGATCGACTCCACGGGCGCCGAGGCGCCGCTGCGCTTCCGCGTGCGCCGCACGCCCGAAGTCGCGGCCGCCGAGGCGAAGCGCTCGATCGAGATGCTGGCCGCCGGCCAGCGCGAGCTGCGCGAGGAGATGCGTGCCGCCATTGCCGGCCTCTCGCGCGGCGGCCGTGGCGAGGGCGGGGCCGCGCAGGTCGCCTCCGTCCAGGCACGCATCGAGGAGCGGCTCGGCACGCTCGACCTCTGGCTCACGCGGCTGGACGCCAGGCTGGCTGCACTGGCCG
Source organism: Acetobacteraceae bacterium (assembly GCA_035644895.1). Lineage (GTDB taxonomy): Bacteria > Pseudomonadota > Alphaproteobacteria > Acetobacterales > Acetobacteraceae > Falsiroseomonas. The sequence continues at coordinate 518 of DASQNQ010000152.1, forward strand.
AGGCGCAGCCCGCCGCCGCGCCTCCCCGCCGCTTCGATGTGTGGCAGCTCGTGCTCGGCACCGTGCTGGGTCTCTCCGCGGGCGGGGCGCTGGCCGTCACGCTGCTCCTGCTCGGCTGAGGCGACGCCGGTGAACGGTGCGGAAGGGCTGGCGCCACTCGACGCGGCGCGGGGCGAGATCGCCGCAGCCGTTCGGCTGGTGCTGCCGCTCGGCTTGGCTGTCACCCTCGGCGGCTACGGGCTGCTGATGCTCAAGATGCAGGTCTTCACGCTGGTGCTGCCGACCGGCAGCATGCAGACGCTGGCCGGCATCGCCTGCGGCTTCCTGCTCGGCACCGCGCTCCTCGCCGCCGTGGACCATGGGCGGGAGATGCTGCTGCTCGCCCTCGGCCACCGCCTCGCGCGCGGGCTGGCGCCGCATGCGCTGCGCGCGGCGGCGACCCAGCGCGGCTCCGGCGCGGATGCATCAGCCGCCGCCGCGCAGGTCATGTCCGACGTGGAGGAGCTGCGCCGCGCCGCATCCGGCCCTCTGGCCGCCTCCGCGCTCGATGCGCTCATGGTGCCGGTCGTGCTGGTGATGCTGATGCTCATCGACGCGCGCATCGCCGCCTTCGGCCTCGTCGCCGCCGTGATCGGCCTTGGCCTCGGCTGGATCGCGGAGCGCCGGACGGCCGGCGCGCTGCGCGACTCGAACGCAGCCGCAGCTGAAACGACCGGAATGGTGGTGGACGCGATGCGATGCGCCGAGGCCGTGCAGGCCATGGGGCTGATGCCCGCGCTGCGCCGCCGCTGGCTGGCACGCATGGCGGAGGGTGCCGCAAGGCTGCGCGTCGCGCAGTCCGCAGCCCGGCTTGCCTCGACGCTGACGAGCATCGTGCAGACGCTCGCCGGCGGCGGGGCACTGCTGCTTGGCACCGCCCTCACCCTCGGTGGCGCCGAACTCGGCACGGGTCTGCTCGTCGCCATGCTGGTGATGAGCCGCGTTGTCACGCCTTTCGCGGCCCTTGCGGGGTCGCTCCATGACCTGGCGGCTGCGCGCGCCGCCTGGGGGAGACTCGCCGCCGGGATGGCGCGTGCGCCCGCCGCGCCGGGAACCCGCGCCTTTCCCTGCCCGGAGGGCCGCCTGGTGCTGGAGCGCATCACGGCCATGATGCCGGGCCAGCCGCGCCCCCTGCTGCGCGAGGTCTCGCTCGTGGTCGCGCCGGGTGACGTGGTGGCGCTGGCCGGGCCCGCGGGCGCAGGCAAGTCCACCCTGCTGCGCTTCGCGGCGGGTGCGGCGCGGCCCGCCGCCGGCGCGGCGTTCCTCGACGGCCACGCGACCTGGCAATGGGACCGCGAGGACATCGCGCGCCACATCGGCATGCTGCCGCAGGAACCGGTCCTGACCGAGGGCACGGTGGCCGAGGCCATCGCCCGCCTCGCCGCGCCGGACATGCCGGCCGTGATCCGGGCCGCGCGGCTTGCGGGCGCCGAGCGCGTGGTCGCGAGCCTTCCGCATGGCTACTCGACACGAATCGGGCCGGACACGCCGCTTTCCATGGGCCAGCGCCAGCGCATCGCCCTCGCGCGCGCCATCTACCAGGACCCGCGCGTGGTGCTGCTCGACGAGCCCGCCGCGTGGCTGGACGAAGAGGGCGAGGCCGCGGTGATCCGCCTGCTGGCCAGCCTGAAGGCGCGCGGCGCGACGGTGCTGCTCACGTCCCATCGCCCGGCGCTGCTGCGCGCGGCGGACCGCGTCGTGGTGCTGCGCGGCGGCACCATCGTCCCGGCCGGCCGCCCGCAGCGCCTGCTGCCCGCGCCCGGCGCGGCGGAGAGGCGGGCGGCATGAGCATGACCCGCATGCAGGCAGCGCTGGTCGCGGCGCTGGCGGTCGCGCTCTCGCTCGCCATCCAGGCCGCAACGCTCGCCGCGCCGCTGCTCACCATGCACGTCTTCGACGGCGTCCTGAACACGCACAGCATCGACACGCTCGTGGCGTTGGCCATCGCCTGGTGCGTCGCTGTGCTGATCGGCGGACTGTTCCGCGACCTCCGCGCGGCGCTGCTGAACGCGGTGGCGGAACGGCTTGCGCGACGCCTCCAGGCCGCTTCGCTCGGCGCAGCGATCGGCCGTGCGCTGGCCGGGGACCGCGGCGCCGGCCTGCTCGCGCTGCAGGACGCGGCTGAGGTGCGCCGCCTGCTCGGCGGTCACACGCCGGCCGACGTGCTCGACCTCGTCGCCCTTCCCGCGGCGCTGCTGGTGCTCTGGCTGCTGCACCCTGTCTACTTCGTGGTGGCGATGGCCGGCTGCATCATCCTTTGCCTGCTCGGCGCGTTGGCTGACCGCACCACGCGCGAGGCAGTGCGCAAGGCCTCCGCGCTCCAGGCCCGCACTACCGCCGACCTCACGGGCCGGTTGCGCCAGGCGGATCTGCTGGACTGCCTTGGCATGCTGCCCGCCGTGCTGCGTCGGTGGCGGCCACGCTACCTCACAATGCTGGTGGCGCAGGACGCGGCGCAGCGCCGCGCGCGCTCGCTGCAGGGTCTCTCCGGCTTCGTAACGCAGGCGCTCATGCTCGGCATGGCGGTTGCAGGCGGCTACCTGGTGACGCAGCACATGGCGTCGCCGGGATCCATCCTCGCTGCGACGCTGCTAGCCAGCATGGCTGCAGCGCCGGGCGCGAAGATCGTCAGCTCCTGGCGCGACTGGTCCTTCGGTGCCGCCGCCTTCGCACGCCTGCGCCGCACGATCGGCGCCACGCAGCCGCCGCCGCCGCCGCCTGTCGTCGCGAACGCGCTGCCCGGCCTCCTCGTCTCCGCCGCGTGCGTCGAGGTGCCGCAGACCGGGCAGGTGCTGGTGCAGGACCTTTCGCTGCATGTCGCCCCGGGCGAGCTTCTGCTGATGGCCGGACCGAACGGCGCGGGCAAGAGCAGCCTGCTGCGCGCGATGGTGGGCCTTACCGCGCCCGCCACCGGGCGTGTGCTGCTGGATGGGGTGGACACGGCCCGCGCTGCCCGCGCGGAAATCGGCCCCCGCATCGGCTACCTGCCTCAGGGGGCGCAGCTCCTGGAGGGCACGGTGATGGAGAACATCTCGCGCTTCTCCGGCGCTGCGGCCGCGGACGCCATCGCCGCCTCGCGCGTCGCGGGCGCGCACGACGTGGTGGGTCGCCTGCCGCAGGGCTATGCGTCGCCCGCCGGCGCCTCGGCCGGGCTGTCGGGCGGCCAGCGGCAGGCCGTCGCCCTGGCACGCGCCCTGTACGGGCATCCCGCCCTGCTTGTGCTGGACGAGCCGGAGGCCGGGCTGGACGCGAACGGCCTCGTCGCGCTGCGTGGCGCCGTCGCGGCGGCGAAGCAGCGCGGCGCGGTCATCATCCTCGTCACGCACCAGCCCGGCGACTGGGCGGAGCTGGTGGATCTTCGCCTCGACCTGCAGCCCCCGAACGGCGCCTGGAGCGTCACGGAACATGGGCCCGAAAGGAAAGCCGCATGAGCGCGAACCCAGATGCCGTGCTGGAGGCGGAGCTGGAGGCCGCTATGCCGGCTCCGAGCCTGAAGCGCATCGCCGTGGCGTCCGTGCTGTGCCTCGTGCTCGGCGGCGGCGGCCTCGTCGGCTGGGCCGGCGCCACCTCGCTGGAACGCGCGGTGGTCGCGAACGGTGTCCTGGTCGCCGAGGGCCGCCGGAAGACGATCCAGCTTCTCGAGCCGGGCCTGCTGCGCGAACTGCTGGTGCGTGAGGGCGAGGCCGTCGCGGCAGGCCAGCCCCTGCTGCGCCTCGATGTTACACAGGCCGATGCGGTGGCGAACCAGGCGCGCATGCAGCGCTGGACGGCGGCCGCGCGACTCGCCCGGCTTCGCGCCGAGCAGGCCGACGCGCGCGAACTCTCCATGCCCGACGGGTTGCGCACCGCTGCCGGGCAGGACACGGCCGTTGCGGCGATACTGCAGGACGAAGAGCGGCTCTTCGCCGCTCGCCACAACTCCTTCGCCGGGCAGCTCGCCTTGCAGGATGCACGCATGGCGCAGCTGCGCGGCCAGATCACGGCAGCCGAGGCACAGCAGGCCTCCGCCGCCACGCGGCTGCGCGCAACACGCGAGGAGCTGGCCGGCGTGAACCAGTTGCTCGCGCGCGGCTTCGCGACCCGCACGCGCCTGCTCGAGCTCCAGCGGGCCGAGGCGGAGCACCTGGGCAATCTTGGCGCCTTCCAGGCGCAGGAGGCACAGGCCCGCCAGGCCATCGCGGCCGCCGAGCTGGAGAAGGCCAACATCGTCTCCGCCCGCCGCTCCGACATCGCGCGCGAGCTGCAGGAAACCCAGGCCGCGCTGGCCGATGCAACCGAGCGCCTGCGCAGCGCGGAGGACCTGCTCGCGCGCCGCGAGGTGCTGGCGCCCGAGGACGGGGTGGTGACGGAGATTCGCCACGTCACGCCCGGCTCCTCCATCGCCGCGGGCCAGCCCGTCCTGGACCTGGTGCCGCGCGACGACCGCCTGGTGGTCGAGACGCAGATCAACCTGAACGACATCGAGCAGGTGCAGCCCGGCAGCCGCGTGAACATCCGCTTGACCGCCTTCCGCCAGCGCGAGACGCCGCTGGTCGAGGGCCGCATCTTCTACGTCTCGGCGGACCGGCAGCAGGATGGGCGTGGCGCGACCTTCTTCGTTGCGCGCGCGGAGTTTGACCCGGCCTCCCTCGCCGATGCGCCGGGCGTGCAGCTGGCCGCCGGGATGGCCACGGAGGTGTTCGTGCTCGGCGAACGGCGCTCCGCCCTTGACTACCTTCTGCGCCCAGTGCGCGACAGCATGCGGCGTGCACTGCGCGACTGACGGGTCAGGAATCCGTTCCGCAACGACAATCCCGGTATATACGAGACAAAACTCGACTATCACGGACCCGTGAGCGCCCGCATAGTGCGCCGCACAACAGCCGCGTGCGACGGAACCGGAATGCTCTTCACGCCTGACACGTCCCGCCCCGCCCGCAGCCGCGCCGTTCCTTCGGCCAACCCGCTGCGCGTGCTTGTCATGTCTCACATGCATCCCGCTGTCTCCCGTGGCGGCGCGGAGATCGCGGCGTACCAGATGCACAAGGCCTTCCAGGCCAAGCCCGGGGTCGCCTCCATCTTCCTCGGCGCATCAGGCGGCAAGGTGCAGGATCGCCTCGGCGCACGCTTCATCCAGCCCTTCGGCGAAGGCGACTGGGTCTACAGCGGCCACGGCTTCGACCACTGGGTGCACGGCAACCCGGATCCCGAGTTCCCGACCGAGTTCGCCGCCCTGCTGCGCGACATCCAGCCCGACGTCGTCCACCTGCACCACTACACGAACTTCGGCGTGGAAGCGCTGCTGCACATCCGCCGCACCTTGCCCCACGCGGCCATCGTCGTGACGCTTCATGAGTACCTCGCCATCTGCAACCACTTCGGGCAGATGGTGCGCCGCCCGGGCATGCAGCTCTGCGAGAAGTCGTCCACGCGCGATTGCGTCAAGTGCTTCCCAGAGCGCACGGAGCAGGACTTCTTCCTGCGCGAGATGTACCTCAAGCGGTTCCTTGGGATCGCCGACCACTTCGTCTCGCCCTCCGCCTTCCTCGCGGAGCGCTACGCGGCCTGGGGAGTGGACCCGCAGAAGCTGTCGGTGATCGAGAACGGGATGCCCGCGCACGACCTGCCGCCCGCGACGCCGCCCATGCTCGAGGATGGCGAGGACCTGGTCCTGGGCTTCTTCGGCCAGATCTCCAAGCTCAAGGGGATCGACGTGCTGCTCGATGCGGCGGCCATCCTGGACAAGGCTGGCGTCGAAGGCCTGCGCATCGACATCCATGGCGACCACACCGGCCAGCCCCCCGCCTTCCGTGAGGCATTCGAGAAGCGGCTCGACAACCTGCCGGACAACGTCCGCTTCTGCGGCGCCTACGAGAACCGGCGCGTCCACCAGCTCATGCGGTCCGTGCATGCGGTGATGGTTCCCTCCGTGTGGTGGGAGAACTCGCCGCTCGTGATCCAGGAGGCGTTCCTGAACCGTCGCCCCGTCATCTGCTCCGACATCGGCGGCATGGCCGAGAAGGTGCGCGACGGGCTGGACGGCTTCCACTTCCAGGCCGGCTCCGCCCACTCCCTCGCCTCCCTGCTGAAAGGGCTCGCCGCGAAGCCCAAGCGGCTCGCCGCTTTGCAGGACACCATCGCTCACCCGCCGACGGTGCAGGACACCGCTGCGGCCACCCTCAAGCTTTATCGCCGGCTTCTCGCGCGTACCCCGACGCCGTCCGGCACCGACCAGGAGATTGCAGCATGAGCATCCGTGGATCCGTCGACCAGATCACCACCGAGGGTGCGACCGGCTGGGCCTTTCCCGAGGCCGGCGGGCAGCTCACCGTGCAGGCCATCTATGACGGCCGCATCATCGGCGAGACGCTGGCCGACCAGCATCGCCACGACCTGGCCGAGGCCGGCTTCGGCGACGGCCGCTGCGGCTTCCAGATCGCCTTCTACGAGGAGGTCGATCCCTCGCTGCTGCCCTTCGTCTCCATCCGCCCGCGCGGCGGCGACGTGGAGCTGCCGCGCTATGCCATGACCGGCTTCGCCGACTTCTTCCGCTCCATCCACGCACGGCACCCGGGCGCAGGGCGTCACCGCTCCGTGCTCGGCGGGCTCTGGATCGACCGGACCGATGCGCGCGCCATGCTGGCCGGCCGCGTCGCCACCGGTTCCACCGCTGGCGACCTCGCCGCCGCGCTCGGCATGCTGATCGCCGACGGCTACGTGGTGCTGCGGAACGCGCTCGCCGCGAACGGCCTCTCGGGCCGCGGCGAGGAGCTCGTTGCGCGCCTCCAGCACGGCCAGGCGGTCGCGCCGGAGGGCGAGGGCCGCGACGCGCTCGAGGCGATTGCGGAGCTGGTCTTCCGCGACATCGTGCTGCGCCCGGTGCGCGCGGCGCTCGACGACCAGCCGGTCTGCACTCGCATCGTGCCGGTCCGTGGCGCGGAGCACGGCTTCATGCAGCCGAGCACCGCCGAGGCCCTCCCCTCCCCGGCCGAGTGCCTCGTGCTCGTCGCAGCGATCGGCGGCGGGCTGACCCTCGACGTGGTGCGCGGCAGCCACGCGCTGCCCGAGTTCACCGGTGAGGGCCGCAGCCGCTGGACGCAGGCCGGCATCGGCGCGGCGCAGGAGCTGGCGCTGGCCGGCGGCCTGTCCGTCGAGCAGTCGGAGATCGGCAGCGGCGACATCGCCATCCTCGGCGCCGGCACGCTGCACCGCATCCGCGCGGCCGAGGGCACGACGGGCCTCCGCGCCTGGGTGCTGCCGCGCCGCGTGACGCCGACCCGCTTCCTGACGGGCGAGGCCGGCACCTTCTCGCTGCGCCACGCGACCGGCGCGATGCTCGCGGCCTGATCCCATGCGCAAGACGAACCTCGCCGAGGCGGCGGCGCCCGCCCAGGCCAGCGACGGCTACATCGACTTCTACGGGCACGCCTCCGCGGCCGGCGGCTGGCTGTTCTGCGGCTGGTCACGCGAGCGCTGGCCTGAGGGGCTGCGGAGCGGCGCGGTGGTCGCGCATTTCGAGCGCGGCCGCGTGATCGCAGAGACGTTGGCGGTGTGGCATGACCGCCCGGACCTGGGCCGGCAGGGCATGGGCATGATGGTCTTCGTGCGCGCGGCCGAGCGTCCGCTCGGCGAGTTCGTCGGCATCGAGGTGAAGCTGGGCGACGACGTCGCGCCGCTGCGCATCGCCGCCGTCCGCCCGCTGGTCCACCTGCGCGAGGCCGACCTGCTCGGCCGCGCGAAGCCCATGGTGGTGCGCTCCCTCGGGGCGGACCGCACGAAGCTCGCTGGCCTGCTCTCTCGCCGACCCTTCACGGGTGCGGACACGCTGGGCGAGCTTTCGGCGCCGGTGCAGTTTGAGGTGGACGAGACGATCCTCTCACCGCCGGACGGCCTCGTCGTGATGGGCTGGTGCGCCGACCCTGCGCATGCCGTGGCCGCCATCCGCATCCGCCGCGGCGGCGCATCCTCCGGGCCGATCGAGGAGCGCTGGATCCGCACCCGTCGCCCGGACGTGTTCGAGGCGCTGCACGCCAAGCTCGGCCTGGCCGATGACCGCTGCGGCTTCCTGGCCTACGCACCCGGCTGCGTGGGCGAGATCGGGCCGCTCTATGCCGAGATCGAGTTGAAGAATGGCGAAGTCGGCTACAAGCGCCTTCCCCTGCCCGCGCGCACCGGCACGAGCGCGATCCGCCGCGTGCTGGAGGGTCTGGACCTCGCGCCCGACCAGATCGAGGGCATCTTCGACCGTGTGCTCGGCCCGGCGCTGACGCCGATCAACGCCGCGCGCCTCTCCCGCCCACGACCGCATTCCGAGGTGGTATTCGGCGAGCCGCCGCAGGATGCGGTCTGCTCGGTCATCATCCCGCTTTATGGCCGGATGGACTTCCTCCTGCACCAGCTGGCCCATTTCAGCGCGCATCCGGGCTTCGCTCGGCACGAGATCATCTACGTGCTGGACGACCCGCCGCGGCGGCGGGAGCTGCTGGACCTCGCGCATTCCGCGCACCGGCGCTTCGGCGTCCCGTTCCGCGTCCTGCTGCTGGAGGAGAACCTGGGCTACGCGCCGGCGAACAACGTCGGCCTCTCGGCCGCGCGCGGCGAGTATGTCTGCTACCTCAACTCCGACGTGATGCCGGAGGAACCTGCCTGGCTCGACCTCATGGTGGGCGACATGCGGGCGGACGCCACGCTGGGCATGGTGGGCGCGCTGCTGCTGTTCGAGGATGGCACGGTACAGCACCAGGGCCTGACCTTCGAGCGCCTGCCGCAGCTCGGCAACTGGCCCTTCCCCATGCACCCGGGCAAGGGCCGCATCCACCGCGCGCCGGAGACCCCGGTGCAGGAGGCTGAGGCCGTGACGGGCGCCTGCATGGTCGCCCGCCGCGACCTTCTCGTTGAACTCGGTGGCTTTGACGAGGGCTTCGCCATCGGCGACTTCGAGGACAGCGACCTCTGCCTGCGCATCCGCAAGCGCGGCCTGCGCCTCGCGGTAGACCATCGCGCCCGCCTCTTCCACCTGGAGCGCCAGTCGCAGGTCACGCCCGACCGGCTGTGGCGCTTCAACGTCACCCTGCTCAACGCCTGGACGCACACACGCCGCTGGTTCACCTGAGGACCTCCAAGATGAAGGTCGCCTACCTGGCCGAGAACTTCGGCCGCATCGACCGTCCCTGGGACAAGGGGGGCGATGGGCTGATGCACCACACGGGCCACAACGTCGGCAACATGGCGTTCTGGTACGCCACGCGCATGCTGCTCGACGCCGAGTGCCACCTGGTCGGCCGCACGACCCGCGCGAAGGACGTCCCGTCCGACGTGCGGGCCTTCGTGATCCCGGCGGCGAACTTCCTGAACGCGGGGGCAGACCTGTCGCAGCTCGTGGACCTCGTGCGCGACCTTGACCGGCCCTGCCTCGTGCTCGGGCTCGGGGCGCAGGCGGAGGCGCAGGACACGCTGCCCGAGCTGACACCGAGCGCGCTCGACTTCCTGAAGGAGGTCTCGCGCCGCACGCCGTCCATCGGAATCCGCGGGGAGTTCACCCGGAAGCTCTGCGGCACGCACGGGGTTGAGAACACCACCGTGCTCGGATGCCCCTCCATCCTCATCAACCCGGCCCGCGACCTCGGCCAGCATCTCCGCGCACGGATCGACGCGCTGAGGGACGAGGGGCCCTATGCCGTCCACGCCGCCTGCATCAAGTCCGTCGTGCAGAGCGTCGAGCGCGAATTGGTGCGCCTGGCGCAGCTCAACCAGGGCTCCTGCTACGTCGTCCAGCGTCCGGTCGAGCTGATCAAGGCCACCTTCGGCGAGAAGCTGAGTGCCGAGGAGGAGGCCGGGCTCCGCAAGGCCGCGCAGTTCCTCGGCTTCGGTGGCCGCACGGACCGCCTCACCGCCTTCCTTCGCCAGACGCTGCTGGTGCCGGACTCGATCGACGCGTGGATCCACGGACTGCGCCGCTTCTCTGCCGGCGTGAACACCCGCATCCATGGCACCCTGATGTGCACCGCCGCCGGGATCGCGGGCCTGTGCGTCTGGCACGACACCCGCACGCAGGAACTGACGCAGGAACTTCGCCTGCCGAACCTGTCGGTGCGCCAGTTCGTGGAGAACCGCTTCTCCGTGCGCGACATGTTCGCGCACTCGGGCTTCGACGCGGACGCGTTCGACACACGGCGCCTGGAGCTGGCGCGCATGAACGCCGAGGTCGTCCGGCAGGCCGGTCTCGCGCCCTCCTCCCATCTCCGCAACTTCCTGAACGCCTGAGAGGCAGACCATGACGAAACCAATTGCCGTCATCGGCACGCCCGGGCGCATCGCCCATGCGCATCGCCGCGACACCCCCGCTGCCTTCGCCGAGACGGGCCACAACACCGGCAATCTTGCCTTCCAGCACGCCGTCTGGAACATCGTTGCGGACGACAAGTTCACGGTCAGCTTCGACTTCGACCCGAAGGCGCTGAAGGAACGCGCCAGGCTCGTCTGCGTACCGGCAGCGAACTTCCTTTACGCCGGCTTCGACCTCGGCGGGCTCGCCGACCGGCTGGAGGCGACGGGCCTGCCGCTGATGGTGCTCGGCCTCGGTGCGCAGGCCATGCGGAGCATCGAGGAGGTGAAGCTGCAGCCCGGCACGGAGCGCCTGCTGCGCCTGTTCGCCGAACGCTGCGCCACCATCGTGCTGCGCGGCCGCCACACCGGCGCGGTGCTGGAGAAGTATGGCGTCCGCAACTTCGAGGTGCTCGGCTGCCCCTCGAACTTCATCAACCCCGACCCGGGGCTCGGCGCCGGGATCCTGTCGCGCTGGCGCCAGGGCGGGCGTGACCTGCTCGGCTGGGCGCCCACCTTCTACAGCTACAATGCGGGCTTCGAGGCGGAGATCCACGCCGCACTCGGCCCCGCCCTCGCCGAGATCGTCGCGCAGGACCCGATCGCCGCCGTGGCGCTGGCCCGCGGGGACCGGGACGCCGCGACGATGGAATGGCTCGCCTCCAAGGCCGGGTACCTCTCGGCCCTGCCGGAGGCGGAGCGGCGTCGGGCCGTCGGCCTGCTGCGCGCGTACTTCTGCGCCGAGTCCTGGATGGAGAGCTACCGGCACCTCGATGCCGTGGTCGGCACGCGCATCCACGGCGTGAACCTCGGTTGGCAGGCCGGCCGTGCCGCGATGGTCATCAGCTACGACCTTCGCACCGCCGAACTCGCGGAGACGATGGGCATCCCGCTTGCCCCGGCACAGGGGCTCAAGGCCGCCTCGCTCATGCAGGTGCTGGATGAGCAGGTCGAGAGGTGCGGCGCCACCTACGACGCGCGGCGGCGCGAACTCGCGGCGCGCTACGCCGCGGTGCTCGAGGCGCATGGCGTGACGCCCTCCGCCGGGCTGCGTGGCTTGGCCGGCCCCGTGCCGGCCGCCGCGGCGCCCGCGCAGGTCTGGGGCTTCCTCGAGCTCTACAACCGGAACCGCGTGGCCGGCTGGGTGGCGAGCGACCGGGCCGGCACGCCGGAGGTCCGCATCCGCCTGGACGGGCAGGACATCGGCGCGGCGAAGCTGGGCGCGGCGCGATCCGACATCGGGCCGCATGCCTGGTCCTTCTCCCTCGACGTCCCGGCCTCCGCGCTGACGAAGCCGGTGATGCGGGTGGAGGCGGTGGTCGCGGGCAAGCACCTCCAGAACTCGCCGGTCGTCACCTCCTTCGCCGAGACCGACGCGCAGAAGGTGCTGCGTGGACGCGACGGTTTCCTGTTCCTGCACAACGACACGAACGCCGTGCAGGACCAGGTGCAGGGCCGCCGCCGCCTGACGCCCTCCGAGCTGGACGCCTGGGCCGGCTTCTTCCTGGAGCTGGACGCGGCCGCCGCTGCGCGCGGGGCGCGGGCCTTCTATCTCGTCGCACCCAACAAGGAGTGCGTCTTCGCCGAGCGCCTGCCCGACGGCATCATACTCAGCGAGGAGCGTCCGGTGCGGCAGATCGAGGGGCTGGTGGCCAAGCTCGGCCTGAAGGCCACGCGGCTTGTCTACCCGCTGGAGGCGCTGCGCCGCCCGGGTCGGCACCCCGCCTACCCGGCCGGCGACAGCCACTGGAGCGACTTCGGCGCCATGGTCGCGCTTGCGGAGTTCGAGGCGGCGCGCACCGGCACGCCGCACCCCCATCCAGGCGCGGACGACTTCCGGGTGGAGTACCGCAACGCCGACCTGCTCTCGAAGCTGGGCGGCGCCTGCGTCGAGCCGCAGCCGGTGCTGCGCCGCGGCTTCTCGCCCGTCCTCGTCTCGGAGAACGGCGTGACGAACACCGGCCGGCGGCGCGACTGGCGTTCGCGCGACGCGGCGGCCCAGGGCCGGCTGCTCATGCTGCACGACAGCTTCGGCGACTGGATCATCCCGGCGCTGGCCGAGCGCTTCGCCCGCTCGACCACCATCTGGAGCCACGCGCTGGAGCGCGCGGTGCTCACTGAGGTGGACCCGACGGTGATCCTGTTCGAGCGTGCGGAGCGCTTCCTGACCCTTCCGGCCAAGCTGGACTGACGCAGGCGGCGCATGCCCGAACGGCGAAGGGCGCCCGCAAGGGCGCCCTTTTTCGTGACCGGTGGTGCCCCCTTCACCCGGCGGAACCGCCTCGCGGCTCCGCCGGGCGGATCCGTTCAGACGACCAGCCAGCGCGACCCCATCGCATCGAGCGTCAGGCCCGCGACGAGCGCGATCGCGTGGCTCTGGCCGTCGACCATGACGGAGAGCATCACGCCGTCCGCCGTCTGCACCGTCGCGACCGGCCCGAAGCCCGCCACGCGCACCAGGTCGCCCTCGGCGGCACTGAAGTCGGCGATGATGTCCGGCTCGGAGGCGATGCCGTCGCCCGCGCGGATGATGAAGGTGTCGGCACCGGCGCCACCCACCAGCGTGTCGATGCCGGCACCGCCCTCCAGCCGGTCCCGGCCCTCGCCGCCCTCCAGCAGGTCGTTCCCGACGAAGCCGAACAGCATGTCGTCGCCGTCGTCGCCATAGACGGCGTCGTTGCCGCTGCCGCCCGAGATCACGTCCGCGCCGGCGCCACCGCGCATGATGTCGTCGCCCAGGTTGCCGTCCAGCGTGTCACGACCCGCGCCACCCAGCATCAGGTCGCCGCCGGCACCTCCCAGCATCCGGTTTGCGCCGGCACTGCCGATCAGCATGTCGTCATGGGTGGAGCCGGTCAGGTTCTCGATGCCCAGCAGCGTGTCGCCCTCCGCGCTGCCGCCCGCGCCCACGCCTGTGCCGAGGTCGACAAACACCGCCGCGTCGCTGTCGGTGTAGATGGCGCGGTCCTGGCCATCGCCGCCAGACAGCAGGTCGGCCCCCTGCCCCCCCATGAGGCGGTCGTTGCCAGGCCCGCCGAAGAGCTGGTCATCGCCAAGGAAGCCGAACAGCGCGTCGTTGCCGGCACCGCCCAGGATCACGTCGTCGCCGCTGCCACCGGAGATCACGTCCGCACCGAGGCCGCCAAGAATGGTGTCCGCATCCTCGTTGCCATCAACCGTGTCATCGCCGCCAAGCGCGACGATCCTGTCTGCGCCGGCGAGGCCCAGGATCCGTTCGGGCATCGCCGTGCCGGTCAACTCATCCGCCGCTCCGGTCCCGGCCAGTCCAGTCGCGCTCATTTCGATCCCCTGCCCCGTTGCATGCCGCTCCGCGCCA
>DASQNQ010000153.1:0-3931 GCA_035644895.1 Acetobacteraceae bacterium
GGCTGGCGCCGGGCGGACGCACCCCGGTCTCGGCGGTGCTGGTGGACCCGGTGGGGGAGCGCAGCATCTACGCCTATCGCGGCGAGAACCTCGGCACCGACCCCGACTGGCTGCCGCTCGAGCGGCTGGATACCGCGCGGGCCTTCCTGTGCGACCCGCGCTGGTGGGAAGGCAGCGCCCGCGCGCTGGACTACGCCCGCGCCCGCGGCATCCCGAGCGTGATCGACGGCGAGAAGAGCGAGACCCGCATCCTGCTCGACCTGATCCCGCGCGTGGACCACGCCGTGTTCTCGGTGCCGGGCCTGGCCAACTACGCGCCGGGGCAGCGCCCGGCGGAAGGGCTGCGCCGCGCCATCGCCGCCGGCTGCCGGGTCGCCGCCGTCACGCAGGGCGAGAAGGGCACGCTGTGGATGACCGCCGAGGACCAGACGCCGCGCAGCACGCCGGCCTTCCGCGTGCAGGCGACCAACACGACCGGCGCCGGCGACGTGTTCCACGGCGCCTATGCGCTGGCGATCGCGGAGGGCCAGCCGATCGACCGCGCCATCCGCTTCGCCTCGGCGGCCGGCGGCCTGCGGGCGCGGGACGGTGCGACGCCGACGCGGGAGATGGTGGAGGGGCTGCTCTGCCGGTGACGCAGCCCCCCGCCCGTCGGGTCAGCCCTTGGCGACGCCCACCTGCGCGCGCGCCGCGACCAGCATCAGGCCGCTGTCGTTCATGATCGTCGCCAGGTTGAAGCCGCGTTCGAACATCTGCTTCGAATAGGCGCCGCTCATCGTGTGGATGCCGCACTTCACGCCGCGCTTCGCGGCGGTGGTGCGGATCCGGTCGATGATCTCGAGGAAGTGCGGCTCCTGCCGGTCCTGCTTCGGCTCCATCCCGAGCGAGAGCGACAGGTCCGACGGGCCGATATAGACGGCATCGACGCCGGGGACGCTGACGATCGCCTCCAGGTTGTCGAGCGCGGTCTTGGTCTCGATCATCGGGATGACGAGGATGTCGTCGTTCGCCGCGTTGGTGTCGGCGGCGGCGCCGTAGATGCCCGACCGGATCGGGCCGAAGCTGCGCGTGCCCTTCGGCGGGTAGCGGCAGGCGGAGACCAGGGCGCGGGCCTCGGCTTCGGTGTTGACCATCGGGCAGATCACGCCCTTGGCGCCGCCGTCCAGCACCTTGCCGATGATGCCGGGCTCGTTCCAGGGCACGCGCACCAGCGGCGTCACGCCGTGCGGCTGCATGCCCTGCAGGCAGGCGACCATGGACTGGTAGTCCTGCACGCCGTGCTGGATGTCGACCGTCAGGCTGTCGAAGCCGGCCTGCGCCATGACCTCCGCGCTGAAGCCCGAGGGGATGGCGAGCCACCCGTTCACCACGGGCTTGCCTGCCGCCCAGGCCGCCTTCACGCCGTTCGCCATCACGTTCCCTTCCCCGATCCATGTCTGCGGGTGAGCCGGACGCTATGCCCGGCCCGGAGGAGCGTCAACGCGGGGTCACCAGGCGCGCGTCGGCAGCGCCGCGGGCAGATGCGGGTTCTCGACCGGGCGGAATTCGGGCGTGCCGTGGCGGGCCGCCGCCTCCCAGTCCGCCAGCGCGCCGAAGGCCCAGCGGCCCAGCAGCAGGATCGCGACCAGGTTCACCAGCGCCATCAGCCCCATGGTGATGTCGGCCAGCGTCCAGACCAGCGGCAGCTCGGCCAGCGACCCGCCGAGCACGGCGCCGATGGCCAGCACGCGGAACACCCGCAGCACGACGCGGCGCGACGACAGGAAGGTCGCGTTGCACTCCGCATAGGCGTAGTTGCCGAGGATCGAGGAGAAGGCGAACAGGAAGACCGCCACCGACATGAAGACCAGCCCCGCCGTGCCGAACTCGGCGGCCATCACGGCCTGGGTGAGCGTCGCGCCCTCGATCCGCGCCGGCTGCGTCGGGTCATAGAGGCCCGAGACCAGGATGATGAAGGCGGTGGCCGAGCAGATCACCATCGTGTCGATGAAGACGCCGAGCGACTGGACGAAGCCCTGCTGCACGGGATGCGCGACGGTGGCCGTGGCGGCCGCGTTCGGCGCGCTCCCCATCCCCGCCTCGTTCGAGAAGAGGCCGCGGCGGACGCCGTTCAGCATCGCCGCCAGCATCCCGCCCGTCGCGCCCGCCACCGCCGGCTCCAGCCCGAAGGCGGAGCGCAGGATCAGCATCAGGACCTCGGGCACGCGGTCGGCGTGCAGGACGACGATGACCAGGGCGAGCAGCACGTAGCCTGCCGCCATCAGCGGCGCGAGCCATTCCGCCACGCGCGCCACGGCGCGCACGCCGCCCAGGAAGACCGGCGCGGCCAGCGCCGCGAGCGCCACCGCCGTGATGAGCGGCGACAGGCCATAGGCATCCTGCAGCACGTCGGCGATGGTGTTGGCCTGCACCGCGTTGAAGGCCAGGCCGAAGGTCACGATCAGCAGCACGGCGAAGACCGCGCCCCAGCCCGGCGAGCCGAGGCCGGTGCGGATGTAGTAGGCCGGGCCGCCGCGGAAGCTGCCATCGGGCTGCGGCACCTTGAAGATCTGCGCCAGCGTCGCCTCGACGAAGGCGGTCGCCATGCCCAGCACGGCGACGCACCACATCCAGAAGATCGCGCCCGGCCCGCCCAGCGTCAGCGCGATCGCGACGCCCGCGATGTTGCCCGTCCCGACGCGGGAGGCGAGGCCGACCGCGAAGGCCTGGAAGGAGGAGATGCCGCCCTTCGCCCCGCCGCGCGAGGCGAAGATGGTGGACCAGAGCGTGCCGAAGCGGCGGAACTGCACGAAGCCGGTGTGCCAGGTGAACCAGAGCCCCGCCCCGATCAGCAGGTAGACCAGCAGCCAGCTCCAGATGATCTGGTTCGCCGTCGCAAGCAGGCTGTCCATGGTGATCTTCCCCGCCTGCCGGTCCTCGGCCGCGCCCCGCGCCAACGGCAGGGCAGGCGCCGGGTTCCGGGCTGGACGGGCGCGGCCCGCAGGGGCAGGTTGCCGGCAGAACGCCGGGGCGCCCCCGGACCCCAGGAGACGCCATGAACGCCAGCCCGCCGCGCCCCGTGGACAGCGTGATCGCCGCCGCGCGCGCCTTCCTGGGTGAGCGGATGTCCACCAACGCCGCACTGCGCGAGCAGCACGCGAAGGGGGAGGACAGCACCGTCCCGACCCTGCCCGACGCGGTCGCCTTCGTGGAGGCGACGGGTGAGGTGAGCCGCCTCGTCGCGCTCTGCCACCAGCACGAGGTCCCGGTTGTGCCCTTCGGCGCCGGCACCAGCCTGGAAGGGCATGTGAACCCGGTGCGCGGCGGCATCAGCCTCGACCTCTCGCGGATGGACACGATCCTTGAGGTGAACCCCCAGGACATGGACTGCCTGATCGAGCCCGGCGTCACGCGCCACCAGCTCAACGAGCACCTGCGCGACCAGGGCATGTTCTTCCCCGTCGATCCCGGCAGCCACTGCACGCTGGGCGGCATGGTGGCGACGCGGGCATCGGGCACCAACGCGGTGCGCTACGGCACCATCCGGGAGAACGTGCTCGGCCTCGAGGTCGTGCTGGCCGATGGCCGCGTGATCACCACCGGCGGGCGGACGCGCAAGGCGGCGAACGGCTACGACCTGACGCGGCTGTTCATCGGCAGCGAGGGCACGCTCGGCGTGGTGACCAAGGTGCGGCTCCGCCTGCACGGCATCCCGGAGGCGATGAGCTCCGCGGTCGTGCAGTTCCCGACGCTCGCGGGCGCGGTCGAGAGCACGATCGAGGTGATGCAGATGGGCATCCCCGTCGCGCGGATCGAATTGCTCGACGACGACATGATGGCGGCCTCCATCGCCTATTCGAAGCTCGAGGGCTACGCGCCGCTCACCACGCTGTTCCTGGAATTCCACGGCACCGCGGCCGCGGTGCAGGAACAGGCCGAGGCGGTGGAGGCG
>DASQNQ010000154.1:0-5688 GCA_035644895.1 Acetobacteraceae bacterium
GTCAGCGTGACCAGGGCAGTCCACATGCGCGTAGTGACGGTTGTCCGTCTCGTACTCCACATGCGCCGTCGAGATCGTGATCCCGCGCGCACGCTCCTCAGGCGCCTTGTCAATCTGGTCGTACGCCGTGAACGTCGCACCACCCTTCTTGGCCAGAACCTTCGTGATCGCAGCCGTCAGCGACGTCTTGCCATGGTCCACATGACCAATCGTGCCAATGTTGCAGTGCGGCTTGTTCCGCTCGAATTTCGCCTTCGCCATCGTCCGTGTTCCGCCGTCCTGTGTTCCCGGCCGCAAGCGGCCCGATCAGACCAATCCCTTCCGACCGGTCAGGCGCGTGGAGCGGGTGACGGGAATCGAACCCGCACAGCCAGCTTGGAAGGCTGGGACTCTACCATTGAGCTACACCCGCACCGCGCTGGTCGGAACTCGCGGCCGCACTGCCGCCCGCCGGAACCCGGGATGGACCGGAACCCTGCATACATGGGGACCCGGTCGGGGAATGGAGGGGGTTGGATTCGAACCAACGTAGGCGAAGCCAACGGATTTACAGTCCGTCCCCTTTAGCCACTCGGGCACCCCTCCGTCCTGCTCCCCGGCGGGAGCGCGCGGACTATCGCTGTTGGGCCATCCCTGTCAACGCCCGCTTGCCCATCCCTTGGCCATCCACGGCTTGGAGAGCGCCGCCGCCCGGCGCAGATTGGGGCCATGCCACGCACACCAAACCGCCCGCCCCGCCGGCCCGACCCGCCGCCGCGCGGCGGCAAGCGCTCCACCGGTCCCGCACCCGGCAAGCGCCGCCCGCCCGAATCGCCGCGTGATCCGCCGGAGGATGCGGCGCGCGGCCCCAGGCGCCTCGAGGGGCGCCTGCAGGCCAGGGCCGAGCGCCGGGAGGAGGCGGCACGGGCGCCCGTGATGGACCGCAGCCGGGAGATGACGCCGGGCGGCGCGCTCTGGCTGCACGGCCTGCACGCCGTGGCCGCCGCGCTCGCCAACCCGCGCCGGGGCGCCAAGCGCCTGCTGCTGACCGAGGACGCGGAGACCTCCCTCGCAGGCCGCCTCCCGAAGCCCTGGCGCATCCCGGCCGAGCGCGCCGACCGCGGCCGCTTCGCGACCTTCCTGCCGGAGGACGCGGTCCACCAGGGCGCGGCGCTGCTGGTCGAGCCCCTGCCCCCGGTTCCGATCGAGGAGGCGATCGCCAGGCGCACCGGGCCGGTCCTGCTGCTCGACCAGGTGACGGACCCGCGGAATGTCGGCGCGATCCTGCGCTCCGCCGCCGCCTTCGGCGCCGCCTGCGTAGTGATGCAGGACCGGCACGCCCCGCCCGAGACCGGGGCGCTGGCCCGGGCGGCCTCCGGCGCGCTCGAGATCGTGCCGGTGGTGCGGGAGGTGAACCTGTCCCGCGCCATCGTGGCCCTGCAGCGCGCCGGCTTCTGGGTGCTGGGCCTGGCCGGTGAGGCGCGGCGCACCCTGGCCGAGGCGACGCCCGCCGACCGCCGCGTGGCCCTCGTGCTCGGCGCCGAGGAGGGCGGCATCCGCCGGCTGCAGCGCGAGACCTGCGACGAGCTGGTGCGCCTTCCCATCTCACCCGAGATGGAGAGCCTCAACGTCGCGGCCGCCGCCGCCGTGGCTCTCTACGAGATCGTCAGGCAGGGGGCCCTTCGAGATGCATGACGCATCCGTCTCCGCCGCCGCCGGCTCTCTGCTGGCGGACCGCCGCGCAAGGCGGTTGGTGACACCGCTCGGTGAGCTGGCACCGCCGGACACGGCGGCGGGCTACGCCGTGCAGCGAATGGTCGCGCGTCGGCTCGGCGCGGACCCGCCGGCCGGCTTCAAGATCGGAGCCACCACCCGGCAGATGCAGGCCTATCTCGGGCTGTCGGGCCCGGCCGCCGGCTTCGTGCCGGCCGCGTCGCTGCTGCCCTCCCCGGCGGAGCTGTCCTTCTCCACGCTCTTCGCACCCGGGGTGGAGTGCGAGATCGGGTTGCGCCTGGGCTGCGACCTTCCCGCCGGCCCCCTCTCGCGCGAGGGTGCAGCCGCGGCCGTGGCCGATGTATTCGCGGCGATCGAGGTGGTCGAGAAGCGCTACGACGACCTCGCCACCCTGGGCACGCCGACCCTGATCGCGGACCAGGTCTTCCATGCGGCAGGGGTGCTTGGGCCGCCCGCCGCGGGATGGCGCGACCTGGACCTCGGCGCGGTGCGCGGGCGCATGCGGGTGGATGGCCGCCTGCGAGGCGAGGGCGTCGGGGCGGACCTGCTGGGGCACCCGTTCCAGGCGCTCGCCTGGCTCGCGAATTCGGGGGCCGCCCATGCCTTCGGGGGCCTTCGCGCCGGACAGGTTGTGTTCCTGGGCTCCGTCACGCCACCGATCTGGATCAGCGCACCGGCCAAGGTCGAGGTGGAGTTCGACGGCCTTGGCGCAGTGGAACTCCGCATCCGGTAGGGCCCGCTCCGATCAGGTTGACCAGGCCGATCGGACGCCGCCCTCGCGCCTTCACGCGGCGTCAACCCGCCTGATGGCAGGGTGCCCGCGTCGCGGCCTCCACGCCGCCGCGCATCTCGCCAGGATGGCACCCACCGAGGGAACGTCCCTGGACATGATGGAACCGGCCGCCTGGACGGCACTGCCCGAGGACCTACAGCTGGTCCTCTCCAGAGAGGCGATGCGCCGCGCGGCGGAGACGCTCGCGGAGCATGCCGACCTGCTCGCGGAGGAAATGGAGCGGGGCACGCTCACCGACCGCGGCGGCCCCGACGCGCTGCGCCTCTTCGCCGCCCTGGTCCGCGTTACCAGCGACGACGCCTTCGGCCCGGTCGGGCATGCCTGAAGGCGTGCCGGCCCGCGTGAAGACGGCGGAGAAGAAGCCGCGCCGCGCATCTGCCCAGGGCTCCGCCGCCAAGCGCCATTCGGGGCTGGCCGCCAGAGCCTCCCGTGCCGCCGCGGCTTGGGCGCGCCCGTCCCGCTCGCCGATGCCGAGCAGCACGACCCGGTCGTACCCGGCGGCGCGCGCCGGGGCCTCGGCCGCGTCGTCGAGGCGGAGGACCAGCATGGGTTGGCGCGGCGGCGCCTCGCGCAGTGTCGCGCCGAGCAGGCCGACGCCGTCATTGCCGTAGGGTGCCAGCAGCAGGCTGCCGGGACCCAGATGCGGGTCAAGCGCCGTCAGCGCATCGCGATGGGCCTGGCGCGTGGCAGGGTGCAGGACCATGCCGGCCGCGCCCGCCGCCTGGACGGCGACGAGCACCGCGAAGGCGAGGCGCGCCAGCCGGGGACGCTGCTCCGCCAGCGCGGCCAGCCCCCCCGCGGCGAGCGCCGCCGCGAAGGGTGCCGCGAAGGCGAGGTAGCGGAGTTCGATCGGCAGGTTACCCGCCATTGCACCTAGGGCGAGGAGCCCCGCGGAGGGCGCCGCCAGGCCGAGCAGCCACAACCATCGCGTCGGTCCGATCTGTCGCCATCGCAGCACGCAGAGCAGCGCGACCAGCCCCGCCAGCCCGAGCAGCGCAAACCCGACGGCCAACCGGCCAGGCCCCTCCACGTACAGGGGAAGACCGCCGAACACGTTGGCTGCATTGAACTGCGCCAGCAATTGCAGCGCGGCCAGGGGGGAGAAGGCCTCGAACTGCTCGGGCCGGGCGCCACGCTGGGCCAGAAAGTAGGGAGCTGCCGCCAACCCCACCGCGCCTGCCGGCAGGGCCCCTGCAATGGCGAGGCGCGTCCGCTCCCCGAAACGGAGGCCGGGCGCCAGCACCATCCAGGCGAGGACGCCGGCCGCCGGGAATACGGCGAGATAGTTAGCCAGCACGGCCAGCCCGCCCGCCCCGCCGGCCAGGAAGGCCGGGGCAGCAGCACGCCGGCGCCATGCCTCGACGGCGCCGACGGCACAAAGGGCAAGCAGGAGGTGCGCCAGCGCGAAGCCCCGCGCGACATGGCCCGTATAGGCGAAGCCGTAGGCCAGGACCATCAGCAGCGTGGCCGCGACCGGGGGCAGCCCGGCCCGCCAGAACGCCACCAGCCAGGCGAGGACCGCACCAAGGGAGAGCGCGATCGAGAAGCCTCGCTGCGCGGCAAGGCTTGTGCCGCCGGCCTCGCGCAGCAGCCCGACCGCCCAGAAGTAGAGCGGCGGATGCACGTCGGTGGCCTTGAGGTTGCCCGAAGTGGTGGCGACTGGGGCAACACGGTCGAAGGCCGGCAGCAACTCGGACGGCGTGGTGACCAGGCGCGTCCATTCGGGCCGCGGCTCCGGCGATGTGACGAGCGCAGTGTAGCTCTCGTCATACTCCGCCGAACGCATGGTGGCGGCAGCGCCCATGACGAGCAGGGCAATCAGCATCAGGGCGATGGCGGCACCCGCCGGGAAGGCACCGGCGCGGCGCAGAGGGGTCCAACCCAATCCTGTCCTCCCAGGCGTGGCAGAGAGATCTAGCGTGCCGCGGCCAGTCAATGCTCCCGCCCGGCGGGACACCAATCCGCGAGCGAATCGACGGGCCGGCGCGACGACCTGCACCTGCATGGTTGAGCGGCGCCGAAGCGCACGCTAACTAGACGCTGGGAGCCGGGTTAGCACAGCGGTAGTGCAGCGGTTTTGTAAACCGAAGGTCGGGGGTTCAAATCCCTCACCCGGCATTACGCTCCGCCCGGTTTGTCGCCAGGCTTGGGTCAGTTGCGAATGCCGAACAGACCGTGTTTCACCGACAGCAAGGTCCACTCGCCGTGGATGCATAAGTTCCGTTGAACCTTGGTGAGGGACCGGCCATCCCACCGTCCCCTTTCCGTTCGGCCCGAGACCCGAGTCGGGAAGCTGGTGTCACCGCGCCAGCAGCAGCGCGTGGAACAGCGCCAACGGCGGGTAGCCGGGCTGGCCGGTCAACGCGGCGGCAGGGCAACCAGCCGCTCCAGCGGCGCCAAGGGAGTCATCCTGGCGATGCGCTCCGGCCGGCGGTTCAAGCCGGCACTCCATCGGCAGCAGCATTCCTGCCAGGCTGCCCTGTCCAATCCGCCGCTGGCCTCTCAGCGTCTCCATCGTCGCACCAGCGACCGAACCGAGTCGGCATCAGCCCCCATCAACAAGTGAGCTGCACCCGGTTTCCCTGGACCTGCCCTGGTCTGGCCGGAGACCAGCATGGTGAGCTGCGGCATGGACCAGAACGAACGAGGTGGGCTGGTGGCCGGGGAGGTCAAGCGCCGCCCGTCCGCGCTGTTCACGGGCCGGGGCGGGCCGGCGGGAGCTGGGACTGGTCTGCGCCTGCTGGCGCCTGGCCAGCGCTGGTGTGCTGGTTGCCGGCGCGAAGTGGTGCTGCGCGACGCCGTCCGCACCTCCGTCGCCCGCTGCAACGCCGGCTGGCTGATCGAGAAGAATGGCCACCGGAGCCCGGCCGACATGCGCGCCGCCTGGCACCAGCAGGCCGTCGGGCGCGCCGCATGGTCCCACCTGGCGTCCAGAAGGCCGGCGGCGACTCAGCAGCCGGCATCTGCCTCTTGCGGATCGGTCATCTCGTCAGCCGGCGACGCTGCCTTCGCACCGGCCGATGAGGCGGAGCCGCATCCGCGCGCTGAGCCAATCGATGGCGGCGACCGTCGCGATCATCAGCAAGATAATGAACGCCACCTCGTCCCAGTGGCGCACACGGATCCGTTCGGCGATCTGCAACCCGATCCCACCGGCGCCGACGACGCCAAGAATGGCAGCC
>DASQNQ010000155.1:0-6873 GCA_035644895.1 Acetobacteraceae bacterium
CAACCAGGACACGCTCTACATCAAGGCCGCGGTGAACGCTGCCAAGGCCGCGAAGCGCAAGAGCAACAGTGACATCCCGATCTTCGTGCAGGTGACGGTGGAGACGACCGGCACGCTGCTGGTCGGCCCCGACATCGCCGCCGCCGCCGCGGTGGTGCATTCGCTGGATGTGCCGCTGATCGGGCTGAACTGCGCCTCCGGCCCGCAGGAGATGGCCGAGCACGTCCGCTGGCTCAGCCAGAACTGGCCCGGCCTGATCAGCGTCCAGCCCAATGCCGGCCTGCCCGAGCTGGTCGACGGCAGGACCCACTACCCCCTGCAGCCGGATGAGATGGCGAGCTGGATGGAGCGCTTCGTCCGTGAGGACGGGGTGAACCTGATCGGCGGCTGCTGCGGCACCTCGACGCCCCACATCGCGGCGATGGACGCCATGTTGCGCCGCCTGGGCGAGCCGCGCCCCGCGCCCGCCAAGCGCCTCTTCCACTGTGTGCCGAGCGTGGCGAGCCTGTATTCCGCCGTCTCGCTGCGGCAGGAGAACAGCTACTTCTCCATCGGGGAGCGCTGCAACGCCAACGGCTCCAAGGCGTGGCGGGAACGCCAGGCCGCGCATGACTGGGACGGGTGCCTGGCCATCGCGCGCGACCAGGTGGCGGAAGGGTCGAACTCGCTCGACGTCTGCACCGCCTTCGTCGGGCGCGACGAGATGGCGGAGATGAACGAGATCATCCGGCGCTTCACCAGCAGCGTGAACAGCCCGCTCGTGATCGACAGCACCGAGACGCCGGTGATCGAGGCCGCGCTGAAGCTGCATGGCGGCAAGCCCATCATCAACTCGATCAACTTCGAGGACGGCGAGGGCGCCGCGGAAGACCGCCTGAAGCTAGCCAAGAAGTTTGGGGCGGCCGTCATCGCGCTGACCATCGACGAGGTCGGCATGGCCAAGACCGCCGAGGACAAGCTGCGCATCGCGGCGCGGCTGGTGGACTTCGCCTGCAACCGGCACGGGCTGCCCCAGTCCGACCTGATGATCGACCCGCTGACCTTCACCGTCGCGACGGGCAACGAGGACGACCGGAAGCTCGGCCAATGGACGCTGGAGGGCATCCGCATGATCCGGGATGCCTTCCCGGACATCCAGATCATTCTCGGCCTGTCGAACATCTCCTTCGGCCTGAACCCGGCGGCGCGGCACGTGCTGAACAGCGTGTTCCTGGACCACGCCGTTCGCGCGGGCATGACGGGCGCCATCGTGCATGTCAGCAAGATCAAGCCGCTGCACCAGATCCCGCCGGAGGAGGTGCAGGTCGCCGAGGACCTGATCTTCGACCGCAGGCGCGAGGGCTACGATCCGCTGCAGCGGATGCTGGAGATGTTCGCCGGTCGCAAGGCCGCCGACACGGGCGCCAAGAAGCGCGCGGAGACGGTGGAGGGGCGCCTCAAGGACCGGATCGTGGACGGCGACCGCAAGGGGCTGGAGGACGAGCTCGCGGACGCGCTTGCCAAGGGCATCGCGCCGCTCTCGATCATCAACGACATCCTGCTCGACGGCATGAAGGTGGTGGGCGAGCTGTTCGGCGCGGGCAAGATGCAGCTGCCCTTCGTGCTGCAAAGTGCGGAGACGATGAAGGCCGCCGTCGCCTACCTGGAGCCGCACATGGAGCGGATCGAGGGTCAGGAGAAGGGCACCATCGTGCTGGCGACCGTGAAGGGCGACGTGCACGACATCGGCAAGAACCTGGTCGACATCATCCTGACCAACAACGGCTACCGCGTCGTCAACCTCGGCATCAAGGTCCCGCTGGCCGACATGGTGGCGGCGGTCAAGGAGCACCGCGCGCACGCCATCGGCATGTCCGGGCTGCTGGTGAAGTCCACCGTCGTGATGCGCGAGAACCTGGAGGAGATGACGCGTCAGGGCGTGGAGGTGCCGGTGCTGCTCGGCGGGGCCGCGCTGACGCGCAACTATGTCGAGGACGACTGCGTCCGCGCCTATGCCTGCGGGCGGGTCGCCTACGCGCGCGACGCGTTCGACGGGCTGCACCTGATGGACCGCGTCATGGGCAACGGCTTCGACGACTACCTGGCTGCGGTCCAGGCCAAGCGCAGCGGCAAGTCGCGCAACGAGAAGCGCACCCTCGGCACCGCCGACCCGCGCGGCTTCGCGCCGGTGGACGTGAACTACGCGCAGGAGCGCCGCCGCCGCGTGACGGCGGATGAGCCTGTGCCCACGGCGCCCTTCTGGGGCGCGCGCGTGATCGAGGCGGCGCCGAAGGCCGTGGTGCCCTTCATCAACGAGCGCAGCCTGTACCAATTCCAGTGGGGCTTCCGGAAGGCGGGCCGGAGCCTGGAGGACTTCATCGGCTGGGCGAAGCAGGAGCTGCGTCCGGTGCTGAAGCGCATGCTCGCGCTGGCGGAGGAGCAGCAGGTCCTGCGTCCCCAGGCCATCTACGGCTACTGGAAGTGCGCCGGCCAGGGCAACGACCTCGTGCTGTTCGAGCAGGACGGCATCACGGAGGCCTGCCGCTTCACCCTGCCGCGCCAGCCGAAGCAGGACGGCGACTGCATCGCCGACTTCGTCCGCGACATCGAGGACGGGCCGGAACGGCGCGACGTCATCGGCCTGCAGGTGGTGACCGTCGGCCAGAAGGCGTCCGACATGGCGCGTGAGTGGTTCGAGGACAACCGCTACCAGGACTACCTCTACCTGCACGGCCTGTCCGTGGAGATGGCCGAGGCGATGGCGGAGTACGTGCACAAGCGCATCCGCGCGGAGCTCGGCTACGCCGACCAGGACGACCGCGACATGGAGAAGATGCTCTCCCAGGGCTACCGCGGTGGCCGCTACTCCTTCGGCTACCCGGCCTGCCCGCGGCTGGAGGACCAGGAGCCGCTGCTGCGCCTGCTCGGGGCGGAGCGGATCGGCGTCTCGATCTCCGACGAGTGGCAGCTCCACCCGGAGCAATCCACCAGCGCGATCGTCCTGCACCATCCGCGGGCCAAGTATTTCTCGGTCTGACGGCGGCTGGTAGAACCCCGGCGTCCGGGTCCGGCGAGGTCGGGGAAATGAGAGGTGTCGAGGGCACCGCGGCCGCAAGCGTCGCGGTCGCGGTGCTCGTGCTGTGCCTGAAGGCGGCGGCCTGGTGGGTGACGGGCTCCGTCGCGCTCTACTCCGATGCGCTGGAGAGCGTGGTGAACGTCGCGGCCGCCATGGCCGCGCTGGCCGCCGTGCGCTTCGCGGCGCTGCCGCCGGACGCGAACCATCCCTACGGCCACACCAAGGCCGAGTACTTCTCCGCGGTGCTGGAGGGCGCGCTGATCGTGGCGGCCGCCATCCTGATCCTGCAGGAGGCCTGGGAGGCGCTGCGCGAGCCCCGCGCGCCGGAGGATGCGCCGCTCGGCCTGCTGGTCGCCGGCATCGCCACTGCGATCAACGCCGCCTGGTCCGCCGTGCTGTTCCGCCGCGGGCGGCGGCTGCGCTCCCCGGCGCTGCTGGCCGATGCGCGGCACCTGCTGGCGGATGTGGTCACCTCCGCCGGCGTGCTGGTCGGCGTCGCGGCGGTGGCGCTCACGGGCATCCTGTGGCTCGACCCGGCGCTGGCCGCGCTGACGGCGGGCAACATCGTCCTCTCCGGCTGGCGGTTGATGCGTGACAGCGTAGGCGGGCTGATGGACGAGGCGGTGCCGGCCGACCTCCTCGCGCGCATCCGCGCCCTGGTGTCGGAACATGCAAGCGGCGCCATCGAGGCGCACGACCTGCGCACCCGCCATGCCGGGCGGGTCACCTTCGTCGAGTTCCACCTGGTGGTGCCCGGCGACATGACGGTGAACGAGGCGCACGCCATCTGCGACCGGGTCGAGGCGGCGCTGAAGGAGGAACTCGGCGCGGCCACCATCACCATCCATGTGGAGCCGGAGGGCAAGGCGAAGCACCAGGGCGTGGTGGTGCTGTGACGGCACGGGCCTGGCGAGCCGGGGCGGTCTGCGCCTCGGCCGCGCTGCATGCCCTGGCTGCCCTTGCCTTCCTCGCCGCCCCGGTCACGCCACCCGTCGCGCCGGAGGGCGAGGCGGTCGCACTCGTCTGGGGTGACAATGCCGAGGGGGCGGCCGGCGAAGCGCCTGCGGAAGCCGCACCGCCGGCCGAGCCTGCGCCCCCGGCCGAAGCCGAAGCCGCGGCCGCCGAGCCCGCCCCACCCGTGGAGGAGCCCACCCCGCCGGCGGAGGCGGCGCCCATCGCGGAGGCGCACCCGGACCCCGGGCCCGCCCCGTTCGAGGCGGCGTTGCCCCCGCCGCCGCCCCCGGCCCCGCCACGCCCGCCGGCCCGCGCCGCGGCGCGGCCAGAGGGTGCCCGCGGCGTCCCGCCCGCGGCTCCGGCACCCGCCGAGGGCGTCGGCGGCGCCGGTGTCGCGTCGGGCGCCGTGGCGCCGCCGCGCCCGCTCGCCGCCGGGCAGAACCCGCCCCCAACCTACCCGGCAATGAGCCGGCGCAACAGGGAGCAGGGGCGGGTGACGCTGCGGGTTTCTGTGGATGCCGAGGGCCGGGTGCTCGGCATCGAGGTGGTCGAGACCTCCGGCCACATCGCCCTCGACGAGGCGGCGCGTCGGGCGGTGCGGGACTGGCGCTTCCAGCCCGCCATGCAGGATGGTCGCCCGGTGGTGGCAAGCGCACGGGTCGGCATCACATTCAGGCTCGAGGGGGACCGGCCATGGTGAAGCTTGACGTGATCACGACCCGGGGCGGCGACGCGGGGGAGACGTCGCTCGGCGACGGGACGCGCGTGCGCAAGGACGCCGCGCGGGTGGAGGCCTACGGCACGGTGGACGAGGCGAACGCCGCGATCGGCCTGGTCCGCCTGCACACGGCGGACGACCCGGAGGCCGATGCGATGCTGGCGCGCATCCAGAACGACCTGTTCGACCTCGGTGCCGACCTCTGCGTGCCGGGGCAGGGGGCGGACCGGCTGCGCGTGGCCGACGCGCAGTGCCTGCGGCTGGAGGCGGAGGTTGCGGCGATGAACGCCCGCATCCCGCCGCTGCGCTCCTTCGTGCTCCCCGGCGGCTCGCCCGGCGCGGCGCATGCGCACATGGCGCGGACGGTGGTGCGGCGGGCGGAGCGGCTGGTGGTTGCCCTCGCGGCGCTGGAGGCGGTGAACCCGGCCGTGATCCGCTACCTCAACCGCCTGTCGGACCACCTCTTCGTCCTGTCGCGCCGCCTCAACGGCAACGGCGCGCGGGACGTGACCTGGCAGCCTGGCGCCACCCGTTAGGTGATCGGCCCTGCGGCATGCTTCGCGTAGGCGGGGCGGGCCAGCAGCCTCTCGTACCAGGCGCGCAGCGCCGGCATCTCGCCGCGCGCATGCGGCAGGTTGAACCAGCGGTGGACGTAGATGCCGAGCGCGATGTCGGCGATGGTGAAGCGCTGGCCCGCGATCCAGGGCCGGCCCGCAAGCCGCGCCTCGAGCATTGCCCAGAGACGCTCCGCCTCGTCCCGGGCCTTGTGCGTCGCGGGCCAATCCCGCTCGGCCTCCGGCGTGCGGCAGTAGGTGAAGAGCAGCACCGTTGCGGGCCGGTTCAGCGCGCCGAGCTGCCAGTCCATCCAGCGATCGCAGTCGGCGGCCTCGCGCAGGTCGGCGGGATAGAGGCCGCCATCCGGCGCATGCCGCCGCGCCAGGTAGTCCGGCTCCCGCGTCCTGCCGAAGGCGCCGCCGGCATCGATCCGCTCGAAGGGCAGGCCCAGCTCCTCGGCCAGCACGAGCAGCTTCATGACGTTGGAGGAGTTCGCGCGGCCCCAGATGCGCAGCATGACGTTTCCTTTCCCGGGCGGATCGGCCGCACGGTAAGGCGCGCACAGGGACCGGTCCAGTTGCCGCGGGCGGCGGTGCGCGCGATGTAGGCGCGCATGGGTCCAATCCTGCTTCTCGCCGCGCTCGCGGCCGCCGCGCCGCTGCTCGCCATGGGATCGGAGACCTGGCCGGGGCTGGCGCCCTGCGCGCTGTGCCTCTGGCAGCGCTGGCCCTACTGGGTTGCGGCGGGGATTGCCCTGCTTGCGCTCCTTCTGCCGCCGCGGATGCGGCGCGTTGCGCTTTACGGGGCGGCGGCGGCGGTGCTCGTCTCGGGCGGGGTCGGCGTGTTGCATGTGGGGGTGGAGCAGGGCTGGTGGCCCTCGCCACTGCCGGGCTGCCTGGCGCCATCGGCAGGGGGCGGCGCCTCCGTCGAGGACCTGCTGCGCAGCCTCGCCCCGGCGCCGAGCAAGCCCTGCGACGAGCCCGCCTACCTGATCCCCGGCCTGCCGGTGTCGATGGCCGCGATGAACATCCTCTACGCGCTCGGGCTCGCCGGCCTGGCCGCCTGGATGGCGGGGCGGACGCGGCGGGGCGCCCCCTGACGGTCAGGCCGGCGCGCGGGCGCGGCGCGCGAGCCCGGCCTGGAACGCGCAGAACGCGAGGAACATGCCCGGCACCAGCGCGGCGGTGAACCAGAGCGGCGCGGCGGGGCTGCCCGTCCAGTCGCGCAGCCAGCCCGCCGCAGGCGGCATGGTCGCGAAGCCGGCGTAGAGCCAGGTGTAGAACAGCCCCATGCCGAGCGACCGGTTCTCCGGCCGCAGCACCCGGCCGGGCAGCGAGAGCAGCACGCCGGCCGGCAGGCCCATCAGCAGCCCGGCCGCCACCAGCGCCACGCCCGGCGGCGCGGCGCCGGATGCCAGCACCGCGAAGCAGCCCGCCCAGCCGAGCGAGCCCGCCGCCATCAGCAGCGCCGGGGAGGTGCCGCGCTGCGCGAGCACCCCGCCCGCCTGGACGGAGACGGCGCCGAGCCAGGTCACCGCGCCCACCAGCACCCCGGCCTCCGCGGCGCTGCGGCCGAGGCTCGCGAGGAAGGT
>DASQNQ010000156.1:0-1979 GCA_035644895.1 Acetobacteraceae bacterium
CCGGGGGGGGAGGGGGTCCAAGCCCCCTCCCCCCCCGGCCAAATGGCCGAGGTCCAGGAGGCTAAGCCTCCTGGCAGGGGGTTCGGGGAGCAGCGCCCCCCGAGGCCGCACCGCCTCACCGCCGCGCCTCGAAGTCGATGCGCGGGTCCACCACCGTGTACATCAGGTCGCCCAGGATCTGCATGAGCAGCCCGAGCAGCGTGAAGATGTAGAGTGTGCCGAACATCACCGGGTAGTCGCGGCGGATCGCCGCCTCGAAGCCCAGCAGGCCGAGCCCGTCGAGGGAGAAGACGATCTCCACCAGCAGCGCGCCCGTGAACAGGATGCCGATGAAGGCTGCCGGGAAGCCCGCGATGATCAGCAGCATGGCGTTGCGGAAGACGTGGCCGTAGAGCACGCGGGTCTCGCTGTTGCCCTTGGCGCGCGCGGTGACGACGTACTGCTTGCCGATCTCGTCGAGGAAGGAGTTCTTCGTCAGCATGGTCAGCCCGGCGAAGCCGCCGATGACGAGGGCAAGTGTGGGCAGCACCATGTGCCAGGCGTAGTCGGCCGCGCGCTGCCAGAAGGGCCAGGTCTCGGCACCGGAGGAGGCGAGGCCCCGCAGCGGGAACCACTGCACGAAGGACCCGCCGGCGAAGAGCACGACGAGGAGGATGGCGAACAGGAATCCCGGCACCGCATAGCCCACCAGCACGACGCCGGAGGTCGCGACGTCGAAGCGCGACCCGTCCCGCACCGCCTTGCGGATGCCCAAGGGGATCGAGACGAGGTAGATGATGAGGGTGGACCAGAGGCCGAGGGAGACGGAGACCGGCAGCTTCTCGATGATCAGGTCCACCACCGGCCGGTCGCGGAACAGGCTGCGGCCGAAGTCGAAGGTCAGGTAGCCCGTCATCATCTCGACGAAGCGCACATGCGCCGGCTTGTCGAAGCCGAACAGGCGCTCGATCTCGGCGACGATGGCGGGATCGAGCCCCCGCGCGCCGCGGTAGGTGCCAACCGGCCCGCCCTCCCCGCCGCCGCCCGATAGGCCAGGGCCCGCGCCGCCGGGCGCCCGCGTCTCACCCTGCCCCTCGCCCGTCAGGCGGCCGAGCGTCTGCCCCTCCCCGCGGAGTTCGGCGAGCATCTGCTCCACCGGCCCGCCGGGGGCGAACTGGATGACGGCGAAGTTGATCAGGATGATGCCGAGCAGCGTCGGCACCACCAGGATCAGCCGCCGGAGGATGTAGGCGCCCAAGTCAGAGCGTCCGCCGCGCCTCGGCCAGCGCCCGCTCGCGCGCCGGGTCCACCCACCAGGAATCGAGGCCGAGCGCGTAGCGCGGGTTCCTCTCCGGCCGGCCGAACTTGTCCCACCAGGCGATGCGGAAGACGCGGCCGTGCCACTGGGGGATGACGAAGTTGTGGTGCAGCAGCACGCGGTCGAGCGCGCGGGTGCGCGCCACCAGCTCCTCCCGGTCGGGGGCGGAGACCACCAGCTCCACCAGCTCGTCCACCACCGGGTCGCAGATGCCGGCGACGTTCTGGCTGCCGTTCTCGCGCGCCTTCTGGCAGGTCCAGTAGTCGCGCTGCTCGTTTCCCGGGGAGAGCGACTGGCCCATGCTGTCCACGGTCATGTCGTAGTCGAAGGCGTCGATGCGCGCCTGGTACTGCGCCGGGTCCACGGTGCGCACGCGCACGCTCATGCCCAGCCGCTCCAGCCACTGCACGTAGGGCAGCGCGATGCGCTCGAAGGTCGCGCCGTTCAGCAGGATCTCGAACTCGAAGCGCTGGCCCTGCGCATTGACCAGCCGCCTGTCCTGCACGCGCCAGCCCGCCTGCTGCAGCAGGGCCAGGGCGCGCCGCAGCCCCTCGCGGTTGTTGCCGGAGCCGTCGGTGACGGGCAGGCGATACTCCTCGGTGAACACGGCGTCCGGCACGCGGCCCCGGTAGCGGTTCAGGATCTCCAGTTCCCGCCCCTGCGGCAGGCCGGTGGAGGCGAG
>DASQNQ010000157.1:0-10005 GCA_035644895.1 Acetobacteraceae bacterium
CTGGCTGGGCACGGAGGAGAGCCGCGGCGTCGGCTGGGTGGAGAGCGGCGAGAGCGAATCCGTCGGCCATGAATCGGGCCGGCGGATCCTGGAGATCCTGCTCCGCGCGGGGGGCACGCGCTCGGAGGAGGAACTCGGGCACATGCGCAGGGTGGTGGGCTACATCCATCGCCACCTGGCGCAGCGCCCGCAGGGGGACGTCAGCGGGACGCGCTGGCGATACAGCCTGATGAACTGGGGCCACGACCCGCTGAAACCACAAGAGGAGACGAAAATGAGCGACGAGACGAACCAGGAAGAGGGCATGGCGGCCGGCGAGGCCCAGCCCACGGAGACCGAGCAGAAGCCGAAGCGACGCAGCAGCGGCACGCGGCGCGCATCGTCCTCGGGCGCGTCCTCCGGCGCGGCGAAGACCGGAACCACGCGGCGCGGCGCGGCCGGACGCACCGCGGCGGCAGCCAAGGGCGGCAGGGCGTCTGGCGGCGCGAAGCGGGCGAGCACCGCGCGCTCGACGGGCACGAAGACCGCCCGCAGCTCCGGCACGAAGACGGCACGCAGCGCGGGCACCAAGACGGCGCGGTCCGGCACCTCGTCCCGCTCGGCGAGCAGCCGGGGCGGCGCGGCGAAGAAGACCGCCTCGCGCTCCACGGGCACGCGGACGGCGAAGTCCACCGCCTCGCGCGGCACGGCCAAGAAGGCCACCGCCTCGCGTTCCTCGGGCACCAAGGCGGCGTCGTCCCGCGCCTCGACGGCCAAGCGCAGCACGGCCAGCCGGTCGGGCGGCGCGAAGTCGGGCACGACGCGGAGCACCGCGTCGCGCAGCACCTCCACCCGGTCCTCCGCCGGGCGGAGCACGGCCAAGCGCGGCACCTCGAGCCGCGGGAAGAAGAGCTCGGCCTGACCGGGACGGGGGCCCGGCCCATGCCGGGCCCCCACTGTTCACAAGCGCGGCCCGCGGCCCCATGCTGTAGGGCATGCGCGACATCCGCCTTCCAGCCACCACCGCGGCCGATGAGCTGATCCTCGGCCTCACCCGGGTCGTCGGCCTGCCCGCCCTGACCGAGGCCGCCGGCGCCCCCCTCTCCGCCGCCGACATCGAAGCCGTGATCCGCGAGGCCGAGCGCTTCGCGGCCGAGCGCATCGCGCCCGGCTGGCAGGACGCCGACCGCCAGGGCGCGCAGTATGCCAACGGCACGGTGACGACGCCCGCCCACTACAAGGACCTCTACCGCGCCTGGATCGAGGGGGGCTGGCAGGGCCTCGCCGCGCCGGCCGAGCATGGCGGGCAGGGCCTGCCGCACGCCCTCTCCTCCGCGGTGACCGAGCTGGCCTCGGCCGCCGACATGGCCTTCATGCTCTGCCCCATCCTGACGGCCGGCGCGATCGACCTGCTGGTGGCGCACGCCACGCCCGACCAGGCGGCGCGCTGGCTGCCGCCGCTCATCTCCGCCGAGTGGACGGGGACGATGTGCCTGACCGAGCCCCAGGCGGGCTCCGACCTCGGCGCGCTGCGCACGCGGGCCGAGCCGATCGGCGAGGGCCGCTACGCGGTCACGGGCCAGAAGATCTACATCACCTTCGGCGAGCACGACCTTGCGGCCAACACGCTGCACCTCGTGCTCGCGCGGCTGCCCGGCGCGCCCGAGGGTTCGCGCGGCATCTCGCTCTTCGCCTGCCCGAAGGTGCTGCCGGACGGGCGGCGCAATGCGCTGCGCTGCGGCGGCATCGAGCGCAAGCTCGGCATCCACGCCTCCCCCACCTGCGTCATGCTGTTCGAGGGCGCGGAGGGCGAGCTGGTGGGTGAGCCCGGGCGCGGGCTGAACGCCATGTTCGCCATGATGAACGCCGCGAGGCTCGCGGTGGGCGTCGAGGGCGTGGGCCAGGGCGCCCGCGCCTGCCAGCTGGCGGAGGCCTATGCGGCGGAGCGCGCGCAGTCCGGCAAGCCGATCGCGCAGCATCCGGACGTGGCGCGCATGCTGGCCGAGATGCGCGCGGAGACGCTGGCGGGCCGGCTGCTGGCGCTCGAGGCATCCGTCGCGCTCGACCGGCACCACCTGCTGGGGGACGCGGCCGCGGCGGCGCGGCTCGCGCTGCTGACGCCCATCGTGAAGGCCTGGTGCACCGACCGGGGGGTGGAGGTGGCCTCCACCGGCATCCAGGTGCATGGCGGCATGGGCTTCGTCGAGGACAGCGGCGCCGCCCAGGTGATGCGGGACGCGCGCATCGCCCCGATCTACGAGGGCACGAACGGCATCCAGGCCGTCGACCTCGTCGCCCGCAAGGTTGTGAAGGACGGCGGCGCGGCCATGCGCGCGCTGCTGGCCGAGGTCCGTGCCGCCGACCCGCGCCTCTCTGCCCCGGCCGCGGCGCTGGAGGAGGCGACGGGGCGGATGCTGGCCATGGACGCCGACACGGCGCAGTCCTACGCCGCCTCCTACCTCGACGCCTGCGGATGGGTGCTGGGCGGCTGGATGCTGGCCCGGCTGGCCGCCGCGTCGCCGGACCATGCGGGGCTGGCCTCCTTCTACATCGCCCGGCTGCTGCCCCGCGCGGGCGCGCGGTGCACAGAGATTGCCGGCGCGTAACCCCTTGCCAGAATGAGGTAGAAGATCATTTTGCGACTACAGCGCTGAACGAGCAATGAACGCACCACTCGCCGCCCCCTCCCTCGCCCGGTCCCGCCCGAGGATCTCCGTCATTGGTGCAGGCCCGGGGGGGTTGGCGGCGGCGATGCTGCTTGCCGCCTCCGGCGCCAGGGTCACCGTCCATGAGCGCGACGGCGTGGTCGGCGGGCGCACCCGCACGGTCACGGCGCCCGGCGGCTACCGCTTCGACCTGGGCCCGACCTTCTTCCTCTATCCCCGCATCCTGCAGGAGATCTTCCACCGCTGCGGGACCGCCTTCGAATCGGAGGTGGACCTCCGGCGGCTCGACCCCCAGTACCGCCTGGTGTTCGAGGGCGCGCAGGGTGAGGCACATGGCGTGCTGGATGCGACGCCCGACGTCGAGCGGATGGAGGCGGCGATCGCCGGCCTCTGCCCCAAGGACGCGAAGGGGCTGCGCCCCTTCCTGGCGGAGAACCGCGCGAAGCTCCAGCTCTTCCGCCCGGTGCTGGAGCGCGCCATGAGCACGGCGGCCGACCTGATGCGGCCGGACATGCTGAAGGCGCTGCCGATGCTGCGGCCGCTTCGCAACGTGGACGCCGACCTGGCGCGGCACTTCTCCGACCCGCGCGTGCGCCTCGCCTTCTCCTTCCAGACGAAGTACCTGGGCATGAGCCCGTTCAAGTGCCCGGCCCTGTTCACCATCCTGTCGTTCCTGGAGTACGAGCACGGGGTCTTCCACCCGATCGGCGGCTGCGGCGCCGTCTCCTCCGCCATGGCGCGCGTCGCGGAGCGCATCGGGGTGGACGTCCGGCTCAACGCCCCGGTCGAGGAGATCACCTTCGAGGGTCGCCGCGCCACCGGCGTCGCGACCGCTTCCGGCCACCAGGCGGCCGACGCCGTGGTGGTGAACGCGGACTTCGCCGGCTCCATGCCGAAGCTCATCCCGGACCGCGTGCGCCGCGGCCGCTGGCGCGACCGGCGGATCGAGGATGCGCGCTACTCCTGCTCGACCTTCATGCTCTATCTCGGCGTGGAGGGCGAGTTCCCGGAGCTCGCGCACCACACCATCCTGCTGGCCGAGGACTACCGGACCAACATCCGCCAGATCGAGACGGGCGAGCTGCCCGAGGTGCCGTCGCTCTACCTGCACCACCCCGGCGCGACGGACCCGACCATGGCGCCGCCGGGCCACACCAGCCTCTACCTGCTGGTGCCGGTGCCGAACATGCGCAGCGGCATCGACTGGGCGGCGACCGCCGCGCGCTACCGCGACATCGCGCTCGACCGCATCCGCGCGCTCGGCCTGCCGGACCTGCGGCCGCTGATCCGCTACGAGAAGATGATCACGCCGCAGGGCTGGCAGGACGACCTCGGCATCGGCTTCGGCGCGACCTTCAACCTCTCCCACGACCTCGGCCAGATGCTGTGCTTCCGGCCGGGCAACCGGTTCCGGGAGGTGGAGGGCGTGTACCTGGTCGGCGGCGGCACCCACCCGGGCAGCGGCCTGCCCGTGATCTACGAGGGCGCGCGCATCACCACGGGGCTGATCGCGCAGGACCTCGGCCTGTCCACCCGCCCCTCGCGCCCGACCACGGCCGGCGACCTCACGGCGGCGACGCCGGCGCCTGCCTACGGGCCGGAGCGATAGCCGTCTGACAGGGTGCGCGGCGGGGGCCCTGCCCCCGCGCCCCCGCCGGGGAGCCTGAGGCTCCCCGGACCCCACCATCCGTTGACCGGAGGGGAGGGGGTCCGTGGACCCCCTCCCCTCCGGTCAAATAGACCGAGGTCCAGGAGGCTAAGCCTCCTGGCGGGGGGCCTGGGGGGCGGAGCCCCCCTGTCGGCACCCCGTCACAACGCTACACTTCAGCCCCGGAGGGCAGATCGCATGGCGTCGCGCGTGGTGGTGATTGGTGGGGGCCTGGGTGGCCTGGCGGCGGCGTGTGTCGCGGCGGCGCGGGGGCATCGCGTCACCCTGTTCGACAAGAACCCGTGGCTTGGCGGCAAGGCGGCGGTGCTGCACCTGCCGGACCCGGAGCGGCCGGGTGCGAACCAGGGTTTCCGCTTCGACATGGGCCCGACCATCCTGACCGTGCCCCGCGTGCTGCGCCGCATCTTCGCCGAGGCCGGGCGCGTGCAGGCGGACGAGATGCCGCTGATCCGGCTCGACCCCCAGTGGCGCTGCTTCTTCGACGACAACACGCGCATCGACCTGCTCGAGAACGTGGACCGCATGGCGGCGGAGATGGACGCCTTCGCCCCGGGCCGCGGCCTCGGCGAGGGCTATCGCCGCTTCCAGGGCGTGGCGAAGCACCTGCACGGCGTGTCGGAGCGCTTCTTCTTCTGGAAGCCGGTCGAGGGGATTTCGGACACCATCAACTTCAAGTCCAACCTCCAGCCCAACACGATGCGCGACGTGCTGTCGCTGCAGATGGGCAAGTCGGTCGCGAAGGTGATCCGCGGGCACGTGCCGGATGCGCGGCTGGCGCAGATGTTGGACCACTACTGCCAGTATGTCGGCTCCTCCCCCTACCTGGCGCCGGCCGTGCTCTCCTCGATCGGCGACATGCAGGCGAGCGAGGGGCTCTGGTACCCGAAGGGCGGCACCCGCGCGGTGGCGGAGGGGCTGGCGAAGCTGGCCGGCGAACTGGGCGCCGACCTGCGTCCCGGCGTCGAGGTCACGGGGATCGAGACGGAGGATGCGCCAAGGGGGGAGGGTGGCGGAAAGCGGGTCCGCGCCGTGATGGCGGGCGGGGAGCGCATCGCCTGCGACAGCGTCATCTCCAACATGGACGCCATCCGCACCTACAAGGAGCTGGTGGGCGGCGAGCCGGGCCGGCGCTACGCGAAGAAGGGCTACGAGCCGGCGTGTTCCGGCGTCGTGCTCTACCTCGGCCTCCGGAAGCGCTACGAGCACCTGGCGCACCACTGCTTCGTCTTCTCCCGCGATGCCGAGGAGGAGTTCGACGCGATCTACAAGCGCGGTGAGCCGGCGCCGGACCCGACCGCCTATCTCGCCGCGCCGTCCGCCACCGACCCGACCGTGGCGCCGGAAGGGGGCGAGGCGCTGTACGTGCTGGTCCACACGCCGCACCTCCGCCCGCACCACGACTGGTCGAAGATGATGCCCGCCTACCGGCAGGTGATCCTCGACAAGCTGAAGCGCACCGCGGGGCTGGAGGACATCGAGGAGCGGATCGTGGTGGAGCGGCAGCTCACGCCCGTCGACATCCATGAGCGCTACCGGGTGCTGGACGGCGCCATCTATGGCCTCGCCTCGCACGGGGCCTTCATGGGGGCGTTCAAGCCGGGCAACCGGTCGCGCGTCGTGAAGGGCCTCTACCTGTGCGGCGGCGCGGCACATCCGGGGCCGGGCATGCCGATGGTGATGATGTCCGGCTGGATCGCGGCGGACGCGCTCGACCAGCATGCGGGCGGCCGCGGCATGAGCGCGGAGGCCGAGCTGGCCGGGCGGCGCGAGGCCGACCTGCCGCGCGCGGCGGAATAGCCCATGGCCGGGGAAGGCAGTCCCGTCCCGCTGTTCAGCTGGCGGCACGTCGCCTTCTTCCACCGCGTCTTCACGCGCTTCTTCGGGCGGCACATGGGGGCCTGCCGCCTCGCACGCTGGTCCTGGCGCGACGCGCCGCCGGGCGTGCCGGTGGTGGCCTTCGCCAACCATCCCTCCTGGTGGGACGGCGTCGCCTTCATGCTGCTGACCCAGGCCCTGTTCCCGGGCCGGCCCATGTTCTCGCCGATCGACGCCGAGGCGCTGAAGAAGTACGGCTTCATGCGCCGCATCGGCGTCTTCGGGATCGAGACAGGCACGCCGCGTGGCGCGGTGCGCTTCCTGCGGACGGCGGAGGAGGTGCTGGCCACGCCGGACCACATGCTCTGGATGAACGCGCCGGGCCGGTTCTGCGACGTGCGGGAGCGGCCGGTGCCCATCGTCCCTGGCCTGACGCGCCTGCCGGAGATCGCGCCCGGTGCGGTGTTCGTGCCGCTCGCCCTCGACTACCCGTTCTGGACGGAGCGCCGCGCGGAGATGCTGGCGGCCTTCGGCGAGCCCATCCCGGCGTCCGAGTTGCTGACGCTCGACCGGGACGCGCGCGCCGCGCGGCTCTCGGCGGCGCTGGCCGCGACGATGGACCGGCTCGCCGAGGACGCGATCAGCCGCGACCCCGCCCGGTTCGAGACGCTGGTGCAGGGCCAGCAGGGGATGGGCGGCATCTACCAGGGCTGGCGGCGCCTCCGCGCGCTCCTGGGCGGTGAACGCTTCGACCCCCGCCACGACACCTCGGCAAGGGCATGACGATGGACCTCTTTCCGCTCTGGGCCTGGATCGCGCTGGCGCTCGCCACCATGCCGGCGGGCTTCGGCGTGGCGAACCTGTTCCTGCTGCGCCCGCCATCGGGCCGCGCGCCGGAGGGGGCGATGGTGTCCATCCTCGTCCCCGCCCGCAACGAGGAGGCGAACATCGCCGCCTGCGTCGAGGCGGCGCTGGCCTCCCGCGGCGTCGCGGTGGAGGTGGTGGTGATGGACGACGGCTCCACCGACCGGACAGCCGAGGTCGTGCAGGGCATCGCGGCGCGCGACCCGCGCGTGCGGCTCGAATCCGCCCCGCCCCTGCCGGCCGGCTGGACCGGCAAGGTCCATGCCTGCGCCCGCCTGGCGGAGGCCGCGCGGGGGACGCACCTCCTGTTCATCGACGCCGATGTCCGCCTCGCGCCCGATGCGGCGGCGCTGATGGCGGGCCATGCCGCGCGGACCGGCGCCGCGATGGTGACGGGCGTGCCCCGGCAGGTGATCGGCAGCCTCGGTGAGGCCGCGACGGTGCCGATGATCAACTTCCTGCTGGTGGCCTACCTGCCCGGCGGCGGCCGCGCCTTCACGCGCCGGCCGGAACTGGCCGCGGCCTGCGGCCAGCTCGTGCTGGTGGAGCGCACGGCCTACGAGGCCGCGGGCGGCCACGCCGCCATCCGCTCCGTGCTGCATGACGGCTTGCAGCTCGCGCGGCGGATGCGCGCGCAGGGCGCGGGGACCGAGGTGGTGGAGGGCGCGGGGCTCGCCACCTGCCGCATGTACCGCGGTTTCGCGGAGGCCTGGGCGGGCTTCAGCAAGAACGCGCATGAGGGCATGGCCACGCCGGTCGGCCTGCCGATCTGGACCGTGCTGCTGGCCGGCGCGCATCTCTGGCCCTTCATGCTGCTGCCGGCGCCGGCGGCGTTCCTGGCGCTGGCCCTGGTGCTCGCGCTGCGCGTCGCGATCACGCTGCGGGCGCGGGAGCCGTGGTGGACCATCCCGCTGCATCCGGTCACCGTGGCCGTCGCGCTCGCGATCCAGTGGGTGGCCTTCACGCGCCGGCTGATGGGCCGCCCCGCGGGATGGAAGGGCCGCGCCTACCAGGCGGCTGGCAAGGCCTGAATGAGCCAGGCCTACGCCACGCCGACGCGCGACCACGACCAGGAGAACTTCCCGACCGCCTCCCGGCTGCTCGCGCCCGCGCTGCGGGGCAAGGTCATGGCCTTCTACCGCTTCGTCCGCGCGGCGGACGACATCGCGGACAGCCCGGACCTCGCGCCGGGTCAGAAGCTCGCGCGGCTCGACGCGATGGAGGCGATGCTCGACGACCCCGCCGGCCCGCTGCGCGAGGTCGGCACCGGGGAGGCGCGGAAGGTGCTCGACGCCTTCCGTCAGGACGCGACGCAGACGCGCTACGACACCTGGGCGGAGCTGGAGGCCTACTGCACCCGCAGCGCCGACCCCGTCGGACGCATGCTGCTGCGCCTGCATGGGGAGGCCGACCCGGAGGCGGTCCGCGCCGCGGACGCGCTCTGCACCGCGCTGCAGGTGCTGAACCACCTGCAGGACCTGGTGCCGGACCGCGACGCGCTCGACCGCATCTACCTGCCCGTGCCCTGGATGGCCGAGGCGGGCGGCGAGGAGGCGTTCTTCGCGCCAGCCAATGCAGGGCCGCGGCGCGCCGTGCTGGATGCGGCGCTCGACAGGGTGGAGGCGGCGCTCGAGGTCGCAGCGCCCCTGCCGCGCGTCCTGCGCTCCCGCCTCCGGCGCCAGGCGGCGGTGACGCTCGCCTGCGCGCGCCTCCTGCTCGCGCGCCTGCGCGCCGCCGACCCCGTGGCGGGGCGCGTCGCGCTGACGCGCGGCGACTTCGCTCGCGCGGCGCTCGCCGCCGTGCTGCCCACGCCCTCCGACGCCGCGATCGTGCGGGCCCGCGTCGCGGCCGCGCGTTCCTCCTTCGCGCGCGGCATGGCGGTGCTGAAGGGGGAGCGGCGGCGGGCGCTGTTCGCCGTCTACGCCTTCTGCCGCGCCGTGGACGACATCGCCGACGGCGCGATGCCGGAGGCGGAGAAGCGCCGCTTCCTGGCGGAGTGGCGCGGGAAGCTGCACGCCCCCAACTGCGCCCTGTCGCGCGAATTGCTGCACGCCCGCACCGCCTTCGCCCTGCCGCTCACGGAGTGCGAGGCGATGGTCGCGGGGATGGAGACGGACAGTGCCCCGCGCCTGCGCCTCGCGGACGAGGCCGCGCTCGACCTCTACTGCCGGCGCGTCGCGGGCTCGGTCGGCGCGATGGCCGTGCGGATCTTCGGCGCCCCGGATGCGGAGGGCTTCGGCCTCGCCCTCGGGCGCACCTTCCAGCTCGTGAACATCCTGCGCGACCTCGACGAGGACGCGTCGCGGGAGCGCGTCTACCTGCCCCTCTCGCTGCTGGCCGCGCACGGCATCGCGGACGGCCCCGCCGCGGCGATCCTGCGCGACCCCCGGCTTGAGCGCGTCTGCGCCGAGATCGCCGCGCGGGCGGAGCGCGGCTTCGCGGAGGCCGAGGCGGAGCTGGCGCGCTTCGACGCCCGAGCGCTCAAGCCCGCGCGCGTCATGATGTGGGGCTACCGGCGGCTGCTCGCGCGCATGCAGGCCCAGGGCTTC
Organism: Acetobacteraceae bacterium; assembly: GCA_035644895.1. Taxonomy (GTDB): domain Bacteria; phylum Pseudomonadota; class Alphaproteobacteria; order Acetobacterales; family Acetobacteraceae; genus Falsiroseomonas. The sequence continues at coordinate 9,543 of DASQNQ010000157.1, forward strand.
GCGGCCCCGCGGCCGCGCGTGCGCCTCTCGGCGCCGGAGCGGCTCACGATGGCGGCCCTCGCCCTCTCCCCACGCATGACGGTGCCCCAATGACGGTGCATGTCGTCGGCGCGGGCGTCGCGGGGCTCGCCGCCGCCATCGCGCTCGCCCGGGCCGGGCGGCGCGTGGCCCTGCATGAGGGCGCTCCCTCGGCCGGCGGGCGGGCGCGGGCGCTGCCCGACGGGTCCGACAACGGCACCCACGCGCTGCTCGGCGCCAACACCGCGGCGCTGCACTTCCTGGAGACGATCGGGGCCCGCGCGCACTGGATCGAGCCGGAGCCGACAGGCCTGCCGGTGCTCGATCTCGAGGATGGCAGCGCGCGGCGCGTCGCGCTCTCGCCGCTGGCCTGGGCATCGCCCGCGCGGCGCCCGGCGGGCCTCACCGTCGCCGGGCTGATCGCGCTGCTGTGGCTGGCCGCGCC
>DASQNQ010000158.1:0-12924 GCA_035644895.1 Acetobacteraceae bacterium
CGGACTGGCGATGGTGAACCGACGCCTCGACCTGCAGGTCCTGCTTGCCGAGGCGCAGCCGGCCTGAACACCGGTTCAGTGCGGCAGCCAGATGCCGAGCGTGTCGGGCGCGGCGTCCTCCGCAGCGGCGATGGTCCAGGAATGACGCCAACGGGCACGGAGGCGGGCCACCAGGCGTTCACCCTCGGGCAGCGCGTCATCGCCTCGGTGGCGGAGGGTCCGCGTCGGCGGGACCTGCGCCACCGGTCGCAGGGACACCTCGGCGAAGCCGGCACGACGCGCCTCCTCGGCGACCAGCTCCGCCGCCTCGCGCGCCGCGCCGGACCTGGCGCGGTAATGGATCGTCACCGCGGGCCGAGCAGCGATCCCGTCGCGCGGCGCCGGCCGCAGGAACGCGACGCCCATCATCGGCCGCATCGGCGGGGCACCTTCCACCGGTGCCGGCTCCTCGGCCGGCGCTCCGCACGCATCCGGCGGCATGCAGGCGGCCTCGGCCCGGAGGCGGAGCGCGTGGAGGTCCTCCAGCAACTCGTCCCGCCTGGTTGCCAGCACGGCGATCTCGCCTCGCAGGTCGTCGAGCGTCGCCAGCAGCCCCTGCTGCGCGTCCCGGAACGCGTCCAGCCGCGCGCGCTCCGCGGCCACCATGGCGTGCAGCCGCACAATCTCCTCGGCGAGCGGCCCCAGGTCCATCGCTGGCAGGTGATCCGGCCGTGGCAGCATGGTACCCGCCGGCGACGGCCGCCCGGCATGCATCGTGGAGAGCCCGGCGATTCGCGGCGGCGAACCGTCGCCGAAGCCTATTTCCGGCACCGCCGCTGCAATCGCCAGTCCGGCGCCGCCGGCCAGCATGAAACCCGACACCCGGAGGGTGCCGAAACCCCGACGCGTGCGCATGGCGTCCCCCCATGCTGCGACCAGCCACCGTGGACTGGCGACGCTTCTGTATACAACTTGAAGGTCACGAAGGAGTCGGCCAAGCCTCCACCACGGGCGGAACGCCGGGCAGGTGTGGCGGGCGGGCACCAGTCGGGCGCCAGGTCAAGCTGTCGGCGGCTTCCCTGCCCCGGAACCCAGGGCGCGGATCATGAGCACGCTGTCCACCCAGCGGCCATGCTTCCAGCCAAGTGCGGGAAGGAGCCCCGCCCGAGCGAATCCGCAGCGGAGATGCAGCCCGATGGAGGGCGTGTTCCCGGAGTCCCCGATCACCGCGACCATTTGTCGGAATCCGAGCGCCTCGCAGCGCGCAATGAGGGTTTCGAGCAGCTGCGCCCCGATGCCGCAGCGCCCCGCGCCCGGTGCGACATAGACGCTGTCTTCCACGGAGAACCGGTAGGCCGGCCGCGTCCGGTAGGCCGAGGCGTGGGCATAGCCGACGACCACGCCGCCCTGCTCCGCGACCAGGTAGGGATAGCCGGCGGCGAGCACCGCGGCGCGGCGGTGCGAGACCTCCTCCACGCCGGGTGGTTCCAGCTCGAAGCTCGCCAGCCCATGCAGCACCCAGTGCCCGTAGATGGCGGCGATGGCCGGGACGTCCCCGTCCCTGCTGTCGCGGAGGATCATCGCTACCCCGCGAAGGGGTCGCGCAGCACGATGGTGCTGTCGCGCTCCGGGCTCGTGCTCAGCAGCACGACGGGCGCCTCGACCAGCTCCTCGATCCGGCGGACGTACTTCACCGCCTCGGCGGGCAGCTCCGCGTAGCTGCGCGCGCCGTTGGTGGAGCCGGCCCAGCCCGCCAGCGTCTCGTAGACCGGCTCGGCCCGCTCCTGCTGCGCGATGGAGGCGGGGAGGCGGCGCACCACCTCGCCCCCGATCCGGTAGCCGGTGCAGATGCGCAGCTCCGGCAGCCCGTCCAGCACGTCGAGCTTCGTCAGCACCAGCCCGTCCACGCCGCCGATCTTCACCGCCTGGCGCACCATGCAGGCATCGAACCAGCCGCAGCGCCGCGGCCGCCCGGTGACGGTGCCGAACTCCCGCCCCCGCTCGCCCAGGCGCCGGCCCGTCTCGTCCGTCAGCTCCGTCGGGAAGGGACCGGAGCCGACGCGTGTCGTGTAGGCCTTGGCGATGCCGAGCACATAGCCGATGCGCCCCGGCCCGACGCCCGCGCCCGCCGACGCGTTGCCCGCGACCGTGTTCGAGGAGGTCACGAAGGGATATGTGCCGTGGTCCACGTCGAGCATCACGGCCTGCGCGCCCTCGAACAGCACGCGCTTGCCCGCGTGGTGCGCCGCATCCAGCCTCTCCCACACCGCCTCGGCGAAGGGCAGGAGCTGGGGTGCGAGCGCGAGCAGCCGGTCCAGCAGCTCCTGCTTTGCGAACTCCGGCGCGCCGAGCCCGCGCAGCAGCGTGTTGTGGTGCAGCAGCAGCTCGTCGAGCTTGCGCGACAGCGTCTCGGGCTCCGCCAGGTCACAGAGGCGGATCGCGCGGCGCGCCACCTTGTCCTCGTAGGCGGGGCCGATGCCGCGACCCGTCGTGCCAATGGCGTTCGCGCCGCGCGCCGCTTCCCGCGCGCGGTCGATCGCAGGGTGCAGCGGCAGGATCAGGGGCACGTTCTCCGCGATGCGCAGGTTCTCCGGCGTGACGGAGAGGCCCTGCGCGGTGACGCGCGCGATCTCGGAGAGCAGCGCCTCCGGGTCCAGCACCACGCCGTTGCCGATCACGCCGAGCTTGCCGCGCACGACGCCCGAGGGCAGCAGGCTCAGCTTGTAGGTCTGGTCGCCCACCACCAGCGTGTGGCCCGCGTTGTGGCCGCCCTGGAAGCGCACCACGATGTCGGCGCGGCTGGCGAGCCAGTCCACCACCTTGCCCTTCCCCTCGTCGCCCCACTGGGCCCCGATGACGGCGACGTTCGCCATGACCTATTCCTTCGTCAGCGCCACGGGCTGTCCCGCGGCGTCCAATGCATGGGTACAGCGCAGCCGCTCCGGCGTGTCCGTGGCCGAGAGGGCGCGGACGGTGGCATAGCCCTGCGCGCGGATCGCCGCGCCGTCCTGGCCCTCCGCCAGGAACACCCGTGGCCGGACCGGCGCCGGCGGCGCGGCGCGCAGCACGGCGTCGGGATAGAGCGTCATGCCCGTCGCGGGCTCCTCCCCGCAGAGGTAGCGGCCGCCGCGCGCCAGCTCCCCCGCCCGCCCCGGGCCGAACAGGGTGAAGGCCACGCCGGTGTGGTAGCGCAATCCGCGGAACTCCACCGGGTCGAGCGTGATGCGCAGCTCGGGCGCGAGCCCGCGGACCGCCGCGACGATCGCCGCGGCGTTGTCGGCGATGGCGCGCGCGGCCGGCGGCAGCGCCGCCTCCTGCAGCACCGCGAGCGCGCCATCCGCCGGCCCAGCCGCGTTCAGCAGCGCGACCAGGTCCTGCATCGCCGCGCCGCAACCCGCCGCCCGCTCCGCGACCGCGGCGGCATCCTTGCGGTCCAGCGCGCGGGCCAGGCGCCGCCGCGCCTCGCCCTCCACGCCGGCGGCGTCGAGCAGCGCGGGAACCATCCGGGGCAGCGTGATGTCGAGCGAGAGGCCCTGCACGCCGACCCGCGACAATGCCTCCGCGGCGACCGCCGCGACCTCGGCATCGGCCTCCGGCGCCTCGGGCCCGATCAGCTCCACGCCCGCTTGCGGGAGCTGCCGCGCGGGCGCGAGCTGGGTGCCGCGCACCCGCAGGACCTGGCCGGCGTAGGACAGGCGCAGCGGCCGGCACAGCCCGTCGAGGCGGGTCGCGGCGATGCGGGCTACCTGCGGCGTGGTGTCCGCACGCAGCCCCATCATGCGTTGGCTGATCGGATCCATCAGGCGGAAGGTCTGCTCGGCCAGCGCGGCGCCGGAGCCGGCGAAGAGGCTGTCCTCGAACTCCAGCAGCGGCGGCTTCACCCGCTCATAGCCGTGGAGGGCGAAGACCTCGACCATCGCCTCGACGAGCGCCGCTTCCCGTTCCGCCTCGGGCGGCAGCAGGTCGGTGAGGCCGGCGGGCAGCAGGGCCGGGCTGGGTGGGTCGTCGGTCATGGCGGGCGGGAGCCATGCCAGCCCCGCGCGCGGGGGGCAAGGCCGCAGCGGGGGCGACAGGCGACGGAAGGCCGCGCGGCGCGTTGCCAGGGGGTCATGCGCAACCTCCTGCTGCCCCTCCTCGCCCTGCTCGGCGCCTGCGCCACCGCCGATCCGGCCGCCAACCACCTCGGCGGGGCAGGCGACCCCGTGCGGGGCGCGGCGCTGAACGCGCCGCGGCTGCTGGGCGACACGGGCGTCTACCGCAACCGGCCGGCCGACGCCGCCCTGGCCGCGGTGCAGATGGAGGTGCTGGCCGAGGCCTTCCTGACCGATCCCCGCTACGCGCCGGAGGCCCAGGGCTCCACCCAGCACGCCATGCGCCTGGGCCGGGCGGAGCTGCGGCGCGCGATCGGCATCGCGCCCGATGCGCCGCCCAGCGCCGTGATCGCCACCCTGCGGGAGGCCGCAGCCGCAATGTCCGAAAGCCGCTTCGGCCGGGCCGAGGCCGCGCTCTCCGGCCCCGACGTGCCGGTGGGCGGGGCCGAGGCGCTGCGGCGCCTCTCCGCCTTGCCCACCCTGCCCCGCGTCGCCGAGGCCGCGGGCGCCGCGGTCGAGGAGATCCGGCAGCGCGATGCGGGACGGCGGCGCTGACCGGTCAGGCGGGGTTCCAGTCGAAGGCGGCGCGGACCAGGCCGTGGTCGGAGGCCGGCTCCTCCGGCTCGTCCAGGTGGTCGTTCAGGAAGCGCATCTCCCGGAAGGACCAGAGCCGCCGCTCGGAGAAGGCGTAGAACTCCTCGGAGACGAGGACGTGGTCGATCGCCTCCCGCACGCCGCGGAAGTCATGCGTGTAGTAGCTCGCGCCGAGGCCGCTGAGCTGCTGCATCGCCAGCCCCTCGTACAGCCCGGCATCGCTCCGCCGCCCCGCCGTGCTGGCGGCGAACAGCCGGAAGCTCGGCTGGCCCGAGAGGATGGCGAGGGTGTTCGAGTACTGGCCATCGTTCAGGTCGCCTGCCAGCACGACCGGCTTGCTGGTGCCGCGCATCACTCCGTTCAGGATCGCGCGCAGCGCCGCGGCCTCGGCCAGGCGGCGGATGGAGGAGAGCGCGGCGCCAAGCGCCACCCCATGCGCCCGCACCTCCGGCCGCTGGAACTCCGACTCGTCCAGGCGGGTGGCCAGCTTGGACTTCAGGTGGGCGCAGAACACCTCCACGTCCGGCACGGCGGGGCGCGAGACACCTGGCAGGCCGATCGTCACCTGGAGCGGCGAGCGCGAGAACTCCGACACGCGCACCTCGATCTCGTCGTCCTCGTGGCTCGGCAGCAGTTCCACATCCGGGCCGGGGAGCTCGTCGGACAGGTCCGCCTCATCCGGGTCGGCCTGGATCTCGGCCATGCTGCGCCGGCGCTTGCGCAGCACGACGCCGGGCGGGAAGGCCTTGTGTCGGGTGACCCCCCGGATTTCCCAGGGTTTCCGCACCGCGGCCGCGACGGCGATGCCGTCCCAGTCGCCGGGCTTGATGAAGGCCAGCTCCCACTTGTCGCGCAGCCCGTCCTGGCGGAACACCTCCTCCAGCGCCTCGCGGCTCCAAAGCTCCTGGAAGGAGACCACGTCGGCGTCGAGCCGCCGGATCATCCCGGCCGTCCAGGCGACCTTGGCCGCGAAGGCCGCCTCGGAGGGCGGCTCCCGGCCCGGATAGGTCGGGCGCCCCGGGACCTGCAGGTTGAGAAGGTTGAAGCTCGCGACCGCGAGGTCGCGCCGGTTCCGCGCCATGTCATGCCCTCCGCCGCGCGCAGCATGGCATGGATGCATGACAGTCCGATGCGCGCCTCAGCCCCGCCGGGGACCACGCCCCTCCTTGTTGCAGACGCCGAGGAAGCCCGTCGGGCTCACCTGGAAGACGCGGCAGACGCCCTGGTCCAGCACCTGCGGAAGCTCCAGCACGTCGCGGTAGAAGCCGGCAAGGCGCTCCAGGTCGTCGGTGTAGAGCCAGACGACGTTCTGCTCGATGAAGGGCCGCCTCACGCGGCGAAGGCCGGGTCGTCGGCGACCGTGTTGCGCAGCACGCCGATGCCCTCGACCTCGACCTCCACGACCATGCCGGGCGCGAGGAACAGCGGCGGCTGCCGTGCATAGCCGACGCCGGAGGGCGTGCCCGTGGCGATCACGTCGCCGGGCTCAAGCGTCATCACCTCAGACAGGATGGCCACGATGCGGGCCACGGGGAAGATCATGTCCTCCGTCGTGCTGTCCTGCACGACGCGCCCGTCCACCCGCGCCTGGATGCGGAGCGGCGCGGCGCCCGGCGGCAGCTCGTCCGGCGTCACGAGCTCCGGCCCGAAGGCGCCGGTGGCGTCGAAGTTCTTGCCCATGGTCCACTGGCTCGACTTCCGCTGGTAGTCGCGGACGGAGCCGTCGTTGAACAGGCTGTACGCGCCGACATGCTCGAGCGCATCGCGCTCCCGCACCAGCCGCGCGCGCCGGCCGATCACGATCGCCAGCTCCGCCTCGTAGTCGAGCTTGGTCGAGACGCCCGGCCGCAGCATCGGCGCCTCCGGCCCGACGAGCGAGGAGCCGACGCGCAGGAACACCGCCGGGTAGTCCGGGATCGGGTGCCCGCCCTCCGCGGCATGCAGCGCGTAGTTCAGCCCGATGCAGACCACCTTGCCGGGCCGCTCGACCGGCATGCGCAGCCGGAGCCCTGCGAGCGGGATGCGTGCTGAAGCCGGCGCGGCCGCCGCGGCCTCGGCCAGCCGCACGGGCCAGTCCCCGCTGAGCAGCGTCACGGTGTCGTCCGGGAAGCCATGCAGCGCCGAAAGCGGCACCACCTCCTCCCCGATGCGCACGCCAGCACCCTCCACCCCGTCTCGCTCGAACCTGAGCAGCCGCATGCGCCCCCTCCCCTTGCTTCCCCGGCATCTTCGGCGCGGGTCCGGCCGGCGTCCAGGGTGACAGGCGGGGCGGGCCTGCCGCACTCTGCTGCCCGGCCAGCCGAATCGGAGACCCCGCCCGCATGGACCGCTTCTTCGCCCTGACCGAGCGCGGCACCACGCCGCGCACGGAGATCATGGCCGGCATCGCGACCTATTTGACGATGGTGTACATCGTCGTGGTGAACCCCTCGATCATGGCGGCGGCCGGCATCGACCCGGGCGCGGCCTTCGTCGCCACCTGCCTTGCGGCCGCGATCGGCTCGGCGCTGATGGGGCTGCTCGCGAACTTCCCGATCGCGCTCGCGCCGGGGATGGGGCTGAACGCCTACTTCGCCTTCGCCGTGGTGGGCGGCATGGGCATCCCCTGGCAGGTGGCGCTCGGTGCCGTCTTCGTCTCGGGAATGATCTTCTTCCTGGTTTCCGTCCTGAAGATCCGGGAGTGGCTGGTGAACGGCATCCCGATCTCGCTCAAGCTGGGGATCGCCGCCGGGATCGGGTTCTTCCTCGGGCTGATCGGGCTGCGCGGCATGGGCCTCGTCGTCGCGAACCAGGCGACGCTGGTGGGGCTCGGCCCGCTCTCGGCGCCGGCCACGATCATCGCCTGCGCGGGCTTCGTGCTGATCGCGGGGCTCGTCGCGCGGCGCGTTCCGGGGGCCATCGTGCTCGGCATCCTGGCGACCGCCGTCGTCGGCCTGCCCTTCGGGCTGACGCAGTTCGGCGGCATCGTCTCCGCGCCGCCCTCGCTCGCGCCGACCTTCCTGCAGATGGACATCGCCGGCGCGCTCGGCATCGGCCTCGTCGGCATCGTCTTCACCTTCTTCCTGGTGGACCTGCTCGACAACACCGGCACGCTGATCGCGACCACGCACCGCGCGGGGCTGATGAACCGCGACGGCACGGTGCCGAACCTCGGGCGGGCGCTTGTCGCGGATTCGGGGGGCGCGATGATGGGCGCAGCGCTCGGCACCTCCACCACCGTCTCCTACATCGAGAGCGCGGCGGGCATCCAGGCGGGGGGGCGGACGGGGCTGACCGCGCTGACTGTCGCCGTGCTGTTCGCGCTGACCCTGTTCCTCGCGCCGCTCGCGACCTCGATCCCAGGCTTCGCCACCGCACCCGCGCTCGTCTTCGTCGCCTGCCTGATGGCCAAGGGGCTGCAGGACATCGCCTGGGACGACGAGACGGAGTACCTGCCCACCATCGTCACCGCGCTTGCCATGCCCTTCACCTTCTCCATCGCGACGGGCATCGGCCTCGGCTTCATCACCTACGCGCTGGTCAAGACCGTCGCCGGCCGCGCGGCGGAGGTGCACGGCGCGGTGTGGCTGATCGCGGCCCTCTCGGTCGTGAAGTTCGCCGTGCAGTAGCCCGCGCGCGCCACGTCGCGCAGCAGCCGCGCGGCCTCCGCCTGGTGAGGCCCGCGGTTGAGCATGAGGGCGGACGCGCCGCGCAGCGCGCACGCGGCATCGAGCAGTTCAGCCCGGCTGGCGAGGCCGGTCTTCACCAGGGTCTCCAGCAGGCCCGTGGCGCAGATCGCGGGCAGGTGCGCGGCCGCCGCGAAGTGCAGGATGCGTGCCTGCGCGGCCGGAAGCGCTGCCGGGCCGGTTGCGACCATCAGGTCGCCGCGCGCGACCATCACCGCCGTGGGCTGCACGCCCGCCGCCTCGACCAGGATCGCGGGCAGGTGGGCGAGCGCGGCGCGCGTCTCGATCTTCAGCACGAGGCCCTGCCGCACGCGGCGCCGGCCCTGGGCACCGAGCGCCTCCCTCGCCTTCGCCACGTCGTCCGGGCCGCGCAGGAAGCTGAGCCCCACCAGGTCGGCCTCGGCCGCCGCGAAGGCGAGCGCGTCGCGCGGCTCGGGCAGGTCCGGCACCACCGCCTCGGGCAGGTGGACGCCGCGGCCGGGGCGCAGCCGCAGCCCCTTCCGCGGGGCGGCGCGAAGGGCCCGCAGCACGGCGCCGCCCGCCTCGCCGCGCTCCACCATCGCCACCAGCTTGCCGTCGTCGAGCGCGACCTCCGCGCCGGGCGCGAGCCGGGGCAGCGGGATCCCGATCCGCGCGCAAGGCCCGGCCCAGCCGGCCGGCGCGGCCCCATCCAGGCCGAGAAGCACGAAATGCGCGCCGGGACCGACCCGCTCCCCGCCCGCCTCGGTCAGCCGCAGCTTCGGTCCGGGGAGGTCCACCAGCAGGCGGCAGGCCCGGCCGGCGAGGCGGGAGGCACGGCGCACCGCCTGCGCCAGGGCCAGCCATCCCTCCCTGTCCTCCCGCGCCGTGTTGATCCGCACGCAGCCGACACCTGACCGCAGCAGTTCCGCGATCGCGGCGGGATCCGCGGCGGACTCGGCGCCCAGGGTCGCGACGATGCGGGCGCCGCGGAAGCCGGGCGGGACAGGGCCGAAGATCGCGCGCGTCTCCTGAGCGAGCCGGAGCGCGGCGCGCCGCCTTGCCACCGCCGCGCCTGGTCCGCCCGTCGGATCGGCCGCACGCATGAGCGCGGACCAGAGCGCGGATGGATCCGCCGGCGCGAGGTCGGCATCGAGCAGGCGCCGCTCCAGTGCCGGGCCGGCACCGAGCCCGTCCAGCGCCTCGGCCAGGGCGAGGTTGTGGGCGGCCTCCCGGAACAGGCGGCGGCGGATCCGCGGCTGCCAGGCAAGTGTCGTGGCGGCGGCGCGATCGGCCACCGCCTCGAACGGACTCGGAAGGGAAAGGGGCGACAGGCTGTCGAGCATGGTCCGGGTCCCAAGGTTGACGTGTGTCAGCCTCGACGGCCCGACATCGCGCGGAGTGGGATCGCGCCAGAGGGGCCCGGTCGCCGTCTTGGCGGGGGATGCGGGCGTCGCCGTTAGGTTTCAACTCCGGCACGGCGCAGCTCCGTGCCCAGCCGCCCCGTCACCATCAGCCACGCCATGCGGAAGTCGCTCCAGAGCGACCAAAGGGGATAGGTGAAGGTCGCGGGCCGGTTCCGCTCGACCAGCATGTGGGAGCCCCAGGCGAAGCCATAGCCGAGAACCGGCACCAGGATCAGCAGCCACACCGGGCCAGCGAGCACGGCCCAGAGAAGCAGGGCCAGCGCCGCGAGCGTGCCGGTCAGATGGACGGCGCGCGTTGCCGGCCGTGCGTGCTCGCGCAGGTAGTGGGGCCAGAACTCGGCATAGGAGGCGAAGCGGCGCGCCTCCGCGCCGGGTGCGACATGATTCATGGACGCATTTTAACAAATCGCGGGCCGGATGCCAGCGGAATCGGGCAGCGCACGCCTGGTTCGGCTTCCAGCCCGGGCGCGGCGCTGCCACCCTGGGCCGGCATGCCGCTGCCGAGCGCCCTCGCCCCCCTCCGCCATCGCGCCTTCCGGATGCTCTGGCTTGCGAACCTGTGCAGCAACACCGGCATGTGGATGCAGAACACGGGCGCCGGGTGGCTGATGACCTCGCTCGCCCCGTCGCCGCTGATGGTGAGCCTCGTGCAGGTGGCGAGCCTGCTGCCGGTGTTCCTGCTCGGCCTTCCGGCCGGCGCGCTGGCGGACATCATCGACCGCCGCCTGTTCCTGATCCTCGCCCAGGCCTGGATCGCGGCGTCGGGCACGCTGCTGGCCGTCCTCACCTATGCGGGGCTGCTCGGGCCCTGGGGGCTGATCGCGCTCACCTTCGCGATCGGCGCGGGCACGGCGATGAATTTTCCGGGCTGGGCCGCGACGACGCCGGAGCTGGTGCCGCGGAAGGACCTCACCCAGGCGATCGTGCTGAACGGCATCGGCTTCAACCTGACGCGCGCGGTCGGCCCGGCGCTGGGCGGCTTCACCATCGCGGCGCTCGGGGCCGAGGCGAACTTCGCGCTCAATGCCGTCTCCTTCGTCGCCGTGATCGTGGCGCTTCTCGCCTGGCGACGGCGGCCGGAGAGGTCGCGCCTGCCGAAGGAGCACTTCTTCCAGGCCATGCGCACCGGCGTGGGCTTCGTGCGCGCCGCACCGGTGATGCGCGCGGCGATCATCCGCGGCTGCGTCTTCTTCGGCTTCTCGGCCGCCATCTGGGGCCTGCTGCCGCTCCTGGTGCGCAATCAGCTCGGCCTCGGGCCGGAGTGGTTCGGCCTGATGCTGGGCGCGATGGGCACGGGCGCCGTGGCCGCGGGCTTCCTGCTGCCCTCGCTTCGCGCCCGGGTCGAACGTGGGCCGATGGTCACGGGCTCGACCATCCTGGCGGGCCTCGTCCTCGTGCTGCTCGGGCAGGCAGGGCATCCGGCCGTCGCGATCCTCTGCATGCTGCTGTTCGGCGTCGCATGGATCGCGGGCGCCTCCACCCTCCAGGCCTCGGCGCAGTTCGCGTCGCCCGCCTGGGTGCGGGCGCGCTCCATCGGGATCTACCAATTGATGACCTTCGGCGCGCTCGCGCTGGGCTCGGGCCTGGGCGGCTGGGCGGGCGAGACGCTCGGCCTCCCGCAGGCGCTCGCGCTGTTCGGCGGCTGCGGCGCGGCGGCGGCGCTGCTCGTCCGGCGCCTGTCCCTGGAGCCCCCTGCCGCACCCGGGCCGAACACGGGGGCGATCCCGGCCCCTGCGCCTGCCGCCGCCGACCTGGCCCCCCTCCTCCTGGGCGAAAGCGGCCGGGTGCTGGAAGCGGTGCGCTACCACATCGCGCCCGGGGACCGCGGTGCGTTCCTGCTTGCCATGGCGGAGTGCCGGCAGGTGCGGCTGCGCAGCGGGGCGCTCGCCTGGCGGCTCTACGAGGACGTGGCGAAGCCGGAGCGCTGGGTGGAGCTGTGGGCGGTGGAGTCCTGGACCGAGCACCTGCGCGAGGCCGACCGCCTGACCGAATGGGACCGCGCCGCGCTGGCCCGCGCGGCCGCGCTGCACCGGGGCGAAACGCCGCCTGCCGCGTCCCGTTACCTGAACGTGCAGCCGCCCGGGGTTTGAACCGCCCCAGCCCCCACCACGTTCGGCCCAGTCAGGACGGCGATTGCAACCCCGACAATTGCAGACAGGACAGGAACCAGCACGCATGCCCAGCCGCAACGACCTGCAGGACAATGCCAAGAAGACCTCGATCGGGGTGCTCTCGGGCTGCCTCGCCGACAGCATCGACCTCTACAACGCCACGCGCCACGCGCACTGGAACGTCAAGGGCCCGAGCTTCGGGTCGCTGCACACCCTGTTCGAGGAGTTCTACACCCAGCTCGCCACCGACATCGACGAGGTGGCGGAGCGCCTGGTGCAGCTCGGCGGCACGGCCATGGGCACGAGCCAGTCGGTCCAGGGCTCGACGCGGCTCCAGCCCTATCCGGCCGAGCTCAAGGCCGGCATGGACCATGTCCACGCCCTGCTCGACCGCTACAGCCAGGTGGCGAAGGAGTATCGCGCCGGGATCGACACGACGGACGAGGCCGGGGATGCGGACACGGCGGACATCCTGACGGGCATCAGCAAGAACCTCGACAAGGCCGTCTGGATGCTGGAGGCCCACACCCAGACCGACCGCTGAGCCGGCCGGGCGGGCGGCCGGGCCTGACGTGTCCGGCCGCTACGGGCGCCGCTCTTTGGTTGTATCGGCGCCCGTCCATGGCTATCTTGGCCATGGGATAGAGAACACACCATGAACGATCTGTTCGGCCGTGGCCGCTTGAAGGGCGGCTCCGGGGGGATGACCGTGCCCTCCGACTACTCCGCCAAGGACATCGAGGTGCTGGAGGGGCTGGAGCCCGTCCGGCGCCGCCCGGGCATGTACATCGGCGGCACGGACGAGAACGCGCTGCACCACCTGGCGGCCGAGATCCTCGACAACGCGATGGACGAGGCCGTCGCTGGCCATGCCGACCGGATCGAGGTCACGCTGGAGGCCGACAACTGGCTGACGGTGCGCGACAACGGCCGCGGCATCCCGGTGGACCCGCACCCGAAGTTCCCGAAGCTCTCGGCGCTCGAGGTGATCCTCACCACGCTGCACTCGGGCGGCAAGTTCTCGGGCAAGGCCTATGCGACCTCAGGCGGCCTCCACGGCGTCGGCTCATCCGTCGTGAATGCCCTTTCCGAGCGGATG
>DASQNQ010000159.1:0-11726 GCA_035644895.1 Acetobacteraceae bacterium
ACCATGACCATCATGGCGACGAAGATGCCCTTCGTCGGCCGCGGCTGACGGGGACGGGCGCATGAACAAGCTGGACCTCGCGGGCCGCGTCGCCGTCGTCACGGGCGGCGCGCGCGGCATCGGGCTCGCCTGCGCGCGGCGCATGGTCGAGTCGGGCGCGTCCGTCGCGCTCTGGGACCTGGACGGGGCCGCGCTGCAGCAGGCGGCGGCGGCGCTCGGCCCGAAGGCCTCCTCCCACACGCTCGACCTCTGCGACGAGGGGGCGGTCGCCGCCGCGACGCAGGCGACGCTGGCCGCGCACGGAAAGCTCGACATCCTGGTGAACAACGCCGGCATCACCGGCGGCAACATGCCGGTCTGGGAGATCCCGCCCGAGCAGTGGCGCCGCGTGATCGAGGTGAACCTGACCGCCCCGTTCCTGGTGGCGCGCGCCGTCGTGCCGCACCTGGTCGCGAATGGCTGGGGGCGCGTGGTGAACATCGCCTCCGTCGCGGGCAAGGAGGGCAACCCGAACGCAGCCCACTACAGCGCCTCCAAGGCGGGGCTGATCGGGCTGACCAAGTCGCTCGGCAAGGAGCTGGCGCAGAAGGGGGTGCTGGTGAACTGCGTGACGCCCGCCGCCGCGAAGACCGACATCTTCAACCAGATGACGGAGGCGCACATCGCCTTCATGCTGTCCAAGATCCCGATGGGCCGCTTCGTGGAGGTGGAGGAGATCGCGGCGCTCGTCGCCTGGCTGTCCTCGCCCGACCTGTCCTTCACCACGGGCGGCGTCTTCGACATCTCCGGCGGGCGCGCAACCTACTAGCCACGGGGAACCACGCGCGGCCCCCGGGTTTGTGGTGCGGGGAGCCCAAGGGGGAGCCCGGAATGACGAAGCTGCATCCTGCCCTGCTGCTGGTGGTGCTGGCCGTGCCGGCAGCGGCGCAGCCGCGCCAGGGCGACCCCGTGGAGGGGCGCCGGCTGGCCGAGACGTGGTGCGCGAACTGCCACGCCTTCTCAACCTCGGGGCGGGCCGGCGATGCCGTGCCCTCCTTCGCCGCCATCGCCGCGCGGCCCGGCACGACGGAGGAGGGCATCTCCGCCTTCCTGCGCACGCCGCATCCGGTGATGCCGGACCACAACCTTACCCTTCAGGAGGCGCGCAACCTGGCGGCCTTCCTGCTGACGCACCGTTAAGGGTTCGGGGCCATGACAGTCCTGCACCGACGCGACGATCGCCCTTGCGAAGGGCGCCGCCGGTCATGCACACCGCCCCGAACCCGCTAGAGAGACTGCCCCCCATGGACACCCAGCCGCCCGCCACGCCGGTGCTCGAGAGCGATGCCGCGGCGCTCCGCGAGGCGATCCTGCGCAAGCTGACCTTTGACCTCGGCAAGAGCCGCCAGGCCGCCCGCGACCGGGACTGGTTCATGGCGACCGCCATGGCGCTCCGCGACCGTTACGTGGAGCGCTGGATCACCCAGCTCCGCGCCAGCTACGACAAGGGCGACAAGCAGGTCTACTATCTCAGCCTGGAGTTCCTCATCGGCCGCCTCCTGCGCGACAACGCCAGCAACCTCGGCATGATGGAAACCCTGAAGGAGGCCCTCGCCCCGCTCGGCGTCGATGCCGAGAGGCTGCGCCGCGCGGAGCCGGACGCGGCGCTCGGGAATGGCGGCCTGGGGCGGCTGGCCGCCTGCTTCATGGAGAGCATGGCGAGCCTGGCCATCCCGGCCTTCGGCTACGGCATCCGCTACGACCACGGACTGTTCCGGCAGGAGATCCGGGAGGGTTGGCAGCAGGAGTTCCCGGAGGACTGGCTGAACCACGGCAACCCCTGGGAGTTCGCCCGCCCCGAGATCTCCCACCGCATCGGCTTCGGCGGCTCGGTCGAGGCGGAGGAGGCCGCGGACGGCCGCATCCGACACACCTGGCGTCCCGCCGAGACGGTGCGCGCGGTCGCCTACGACACGCCGATCGTCGGCTGGCGCGGCGGGCACGTGAACACGCTGCGCCTCTGGTCCGCGCGCGCCTCCAACCAGCTCCGTCTGGATGCCTTCAACTCCGGCGACCATGTGGGCGCGCTGGTGGACAAGGTGCGGGCGGAGAGCATCTCCAAGCTGCTCTACCCCTCGGACGAGAGCCCGGCGGGGCAGGAGCTGCGCCTGCGGCAGGAGTACTTCTTCTCCTCCGCGGCGCTGCAGGACCTGATCCGGCGGCACCTGCGCGCCTATGGCGACGTGCGCTCCCTGCCGCGCCATGTCGCGATCCAGCTCAACGACACGCATCCCGCGATCTGCGTGGCCGAGCTGATGCGCATCCTGGTGGACCTGCACGACGTGCCCTGGGAGGAGGCCTGGGAGATCACGCGCGGCACGGTCAACTACACCAACCACACCCTGCTGCCGGAGGCGCTGGAGAGCTGGCCCGTGCCGCTGATGGAGCGGCTGCTGCCCCGGCACATGCAGATCATCTACCTGATCAACGCCCGCCACCTGGACGAGGTGCAGGCGCGGAACCCGGGCGACATCGGGCTGATGGCCTCGGTCTCCCTGATCGAGGAGGGGCATGGGCGGCGCGTGCGGATGGGTCACCTCGCCTTCGTCGGCTCGCACAAGGTGAACGGCGTCTCCGCGCTGCACACGGACCTGCTGAAGCAGACCGTGTTCAGCGACTTCAACTCGTTGTTCCCCGGACGCATCACGAACAAGACCAACGGCGTGACCTACCGGCGCTGGCTGCATCAGGCCAATCCCGGCCTCGCCTCCCTGCTCGCGGAGACGATCGGGCCGAAGGTGCTGGACGACGCCGACACGCTGGAGGCACTACGCCCGTTCGCCGATGACGCCGGCTTCCGCGACCGCTACGCCGCGGTGAAGCGCGCGAACAAGCTCGCGCTGGCGAAGCTCGTGCAGGAGAGGCTGCGCCTGAGGATCGATCCCGATGCGATGTTCGACGTGCAGATCAAGCGCATCCACGAGTACAAGCGCCAACTCCTCAACGTGCTGGAGGCGGTCGCGGCCTATGACGAGATCCGCAGCCAGCCGACGCGCGACTGGGTGCCGCGGGTGAAGATCATCGCCGGCAAGGCGGCCGCCAGCTACCATCGCGCGAAGCTCATCATCAAGCTCGCGCACGATGTGGCGCGCATGGTGAACAACGACCCTGTCGCTCGGGACCGGCTCAAGATCGCCTTCCTGCCGAACTACAACGTCTCCGCGGCCGAGGTGATCGTGCCCGCCGCCGACCTGTCCGAGCAGATCTCCACCGCCGGCATGGAGGCGTCCGGCACGGGCAACATGAAGCTCGCGCTGAACGGCGCCCTCACCATCGGCACGCTGGACGGCGCGAATGTCGAGATCGACGAGCGCGTCGGCCGCGACAACATCTTCATCTTCGGCCTGACGACGGAGGAGGTGGAGCAGCGGCGGCGTGACGGCTGGCGCGGCGAGGCGGCGATCGCGGGCTCCGAAAGGCTGGCGGAGGTGATCGAGCAGATCGAGAGCGGCGTGTTCTCGCCCGATGACCCGGGACGCTACCGCGACCTGATGGCGGGGCTGCGCGAGCACGACCACTTCATGGTGGCCGCCGACTTCGACGCCTACTACGACGCGCAGCGCCGGGCCGCGGAGCGGCGGCGGGACAAGGCCGCCTGGTGGCGCTCGGCCGTGCTGAACACGGCGAACATGGGCTGGTTCTCCTCCGACCGCACCATCGCGGAGTATGCGGGCGAGATCTGGCAGGTGCCGGTGCGCCGCTGATGAGCACCGCCGTGACGGACAAGCGCTGGCGCGCGCCGCAGGAGGCCGTGGAGGCACTGCTCGCGGGCCGTCACGGCGACCCCTTCGCGCTGCTCGGCCTGCACGAGGTGGGCGGCGGCTACGCGGTGCGCGCCTTCGTCCCGCATGCCGAGACCGTCGAGATCGTGCCAGAGGATGGCGGCCCGCCGGTCGCCCTCGAACGCCGCCACGATGCCGGTTTCTTCGAAGGCCGTGTCGAAGGACGCACGGCACCCTTCGCCTACACCCTGGTGGCGCGCAACGCCGGCGGGGGCTGGACGCTGGGCGACCCTTACCGCTTCGGACCGACGCTCGGGCCGCTCGACGACCACCTCCTCGTCGAGGGCACGCACCGGCGCCTGCACGAACGCCTCGGCGCGCATGCCTGCGTGCATGGCGGCGTGGAGGGCACGCGCTTCGCCGTCTGGGCACCGAATGCACAACGCGTCTCGGTCGTCGGAGACTTCAACCATTGGGACACGCGCGTCCACCCGATGCGCAAGCGCGTGGACAGCGGGTTGTGGGAGATCTTCCTGCCCGGCGTCGCGCCGGGCGCGCCCTACAAGTACGCGATCCTCTCGCCCGAGGGGGAGCAGTTGCCGCTGAAGGCCGACCCCTATGGGCGGCAGGCGGAGATGCGGCCGTCCACGGCCTCCGTCGTTCCGCGTGAGGACCACTTCGCCTGGTCGGACGACGCCTTCCTCAAGCGCCGCGCCCGCTTCCAGGGGCGGCGTGCGCCCGTCTCGATCTACGAGGTTCACGCACCCTCCTGGCGGCGGCATCCGGACGGGCGGTTCTACTCCTGGGACGAGCTGTCCGAGACGCTGATCCCGCACGTGGTCTGGATGGGCTTCACCCACATCGAGCTGATGCCGGTGATGGAGCATCCGCTCGACCTGAGCTGGGGCTACCAGCCCATCGGCATGCACGCGCCGACCGCGCGCATGGGCGACCCGGACGGTTTGAAGCGCTTCATCGACCGCGCGCATGCGGCGGGCCTCGGCGTGCTGCTCGACTGGGTGCCGGCGCATTTCCCGCAGGACCAGCACGGGCTGATCCGCTTCGACGGCCGGCCGCTCTACGAACACGCGGATCCGCGCCGCGGGCAGCACCGGGAATGGGGCACGGCGGTCTACGACTACGGGCGGCGGGAGGTCGCGGCCTTCCTCGCCTCCAACGCGCTCTACTGGCTGCGCGACTTCCACGCGGACGGGCTGCGGGTGGATGCGGTTTCCGCCATGATCTGGCTCGACCATGGCCGCGCGCCGGGCGACTGGGCGCCGAACGAGGACGGCAGCACCGAGAACCGCGAGGCGATGGCGTTCCTCCGGCAGGTGAACACGCTGGTGGAGCAGGATGCACCCGGCGCCTCCATGATGGCGGAGGAGGCGACGTCCTTCCCTGGCGTGACGCGCCCCGTGGCGGAGGGCGGGCTCGGGTTCCGCTACAAGTGGAACATGGGCTGGATGAACGACACGCTGCGCTACATCAAGCTCGATCCCGTGCACCGGCGCTGGCACCACCAGCTCATGAATTTCGGGCTGATGTACGCCTTCACCGAGGACTTCGTGCTGCCCCTCTCCCATGACGAGGTGGTGCACGGGAAGGGCACGCTGCTCGGGCGCATCCCCGGCGACGAGTGGCAGCGCTTCGCCACGATGCGCGCCTACTTCGCCTTCATGTGGGGCTATCCCGGCAAGAAGCTGCTCTTCATGGGCGGCGAGTGGGGCCAGTACCGCGAATGGTCGGAGGAGCGGGAGCCCGACTGGAGCCTGCTGCAGCACCCGAACCACCAGGGCCTGCAGCGCTGCGTGCGCGACCTGAACGGGCTCTACCGCAACCTGCCCGGCCTCCATGCCCGTGACTGCGAGCCGGAGGGGTTCCGCTGGATCGACGCGGACGATGCGGCGCAGTCCACCCTGTCCTGGATCCGCTTCGGCGGGCCGCGCGACCTGCCGGTCGCGGTCGTCTGCAACTTCACGCCCGTGCCGCGCCACAACCTGCGCATCGGCCTGCCACACGCCGGACGGTGGCGGGAGGTGCTGAACACCGACGCGCCCGTCTATGGCGGCTCCGGCATGGGCAACCTGGGCGAGGTGATCGCGGTCGAGGAGCCGGCCTTCGGCCAGCCGGCCTCCGCCACAATGGTCCTTCCGCCGCTTGCGACCGTCTACCTCGTGCCCGAGGCGCCACCCGAGCCGGAGAGAGCCCGCCGTGCCCCCTAGCAGCAGCAACATCTCCGCCCCGCTGGCCCGGTCCTCCATGGCCTTCGTGCTGGCCGGCGGGCGCGGGTCGCGCCTGATGGAACTGACGGACCGGCGCGCCAAGCCCGCCGTGTTCTTCGGCGGCAAGACGCGCATCATCGACTTCGCGCTGTCGAATGCCACCAACTCCGGCATCCGCCGCATCGCCGTCGCCACGCAGTACAAGGCGCACAGCCTGATCCGCCACCTGCAGCGCGGCTGGAACTTCCTGCGGCACGAGCGGAACGAGAGCTTCGACATCCTGCCCGCGTCCCAGCGCACGGAGGAGGGCAACTGGTACCTCGGCACGGCGGACGCCGTGTACCAGAACATCGACATCATCGAGGACCACGCCCCGCGCTACATCGTCCTGCTCGCCGGCGACCATGTCTACAAGCAGGACTACGAGTACATGCTGGCCCAGCACGTCGAGACGGGGGCCGACGTGACGGTGGGCTGCGTCTCCGTGCCGCGCATGGAGGCGACCGCCTTTGGCGTGATGCATGTGGACGAGCATGACCGCATCATCCACTTCCTGGAGAAGCCCAAGGACCCGCCCGGCATCCCGGGCCGGGAGGACCAGGCCCTCGCCTCCATGGGCATCTACGTCTTCGACACGAAGCGCATGATCGAGCTGCTGCGGGAGGATGCCGCGAAGCCCGGCTCCCAACGCGACTTCGGGCGCGACATCATCCCCTACCTTGTCGAGCACGGCCGCGCCGTGGCGCACCGCTTCGAGCATTCCTGCGTGCGCTCCTCGGCCGAGGCGAAGCCCTACTGGCGCGATGTCGGGACGGTGGATGCCTACTGGGAGGCCTCGATCGACCTGACGGACGTGGTGCCAGAGCTCGACCTGTTCGACCGCGACTGGCCGATATGGACCTATGCCGAGATCACGCCGCCCGCGAAGTTCGTGCACGACGACGTGGGCAGGCGCGGCGAGGCGATCTCCTCCCTCGTTTCTGGCGGCTGCATCGTCTCCGGCGCATCGGCGCACAACTCGCTGCTGCACACGGGCGTCCACCTGCACTCCTACGCGCAGGTGCAGGGGGCGGTCATCCTGCCCTATGTTGATGTCGGCCGCCGCGCACGGCTGAAGAACGTCGTCGTGGACCGCGGCGTGCGCATCCCCGAAGGGCTCGTGGTCGGCGAGGATGCGGAGGAGGACGCGCGGCGCTTCCGCCGGACCGACCGCGGCATCTGCCTCATCACCCAGGCGATGATCGACAAGCTTTCCGCATGAGCGCGGTGATCGCCGCGGGGTCGGACAACGTCGTTGCACTCGACCCGAAGGCGGAGGAGCGGCGCCCGCTGTCGGTGCTCTCCGTTGCCTCCGAATGCGTGCCGCTGGTCAAGACGGGCGGGCTGGCGGACGTGGCCGGCGCGCTGCCGGGCGCGCTGGCGCCAGAGGGCGTGGCCATCACGACGCTGCTGCCCGGCTACCCCGCCGTGATGCGCGCGATGGGGGCCGCCGAGGTGCTGCGCCCCCTGCCCGACCTGTTTGGCGGCCCGTCGCGCGTTCTCGCCGACCGCGTGGCCGGGCTGGATGTGATCGTGGTGGACGCGCCACATCTCTTCGACCGTCCCGGCAACCCGTACCTCGCCCCCGGCGGCGGGGAGTGGGGCGACAACGGCATCCGCTTCGCGGCACTCGCCGCCGTCGCGGCGCTGGCGGCCAATGGCGGGCTGCCGGGCCGTACGTTCGACGTGGTCCATGCCCATGACTGGCAGGCGGGGCTTGTGCCGGCCTATCTGCGCTTCTCCGGTGCGACGCGGCGCGTGCCCTGCATCATGACGGTCCACAACCTGGCCTTCGCCGGCAAGTTCGGCCACGACCTGTTCCCGCGCCTCGGCCTGCCCGCGCATGCGGCCGGGGTGGACGGCATGGAGTTCTACGGCGCCATCTCCTTCCTCAAGGCCGGCCTCTGGTACGCGGACCGCATCACCACCGTCTCGCCCACATATGCGGCGGAGATCCGCACGCCCGAGATGGGCATGGGTTTCGACGGGCTGCTGCGCGGCCGCGCGGGCGCGCTGTCGGGCATCCTGAACGGGCTCGACACGGAGAACTGGAACCCGGCCGCGGACCCGCACCTCGCGACGCGCTTCTCCGCGGCCGACCCGGCGCTGCGCGCGGCGAACAAGGCGGCGCTGCAGGCGCGGCTCGGCCTCGACCCGGACCCGGATGCGCCGCTCTTCGGCTTCGTCGGGCGGCTCGCCTGGCAAAAGGGCATGGACATGGTGCTCGGCGCGCTGCCGACGCTGCTCGGCCTGGGCGGGCAGCTTGCGGTGCTGGGAAGCGGCGAGTGGGGGCTGGAGGCCGGGTGCCGCGGCGCGGCCTCCGCGCATCTCGGCCGCGTCGGCGCGGAGATCGGCTTCGACGAGGGGCTGGCGCGGCTGATCTATGGCGGGGCGGACGCGATCCTGGTGCCGAGCCGCTTCGAGCCCTGCGGCCTCGCCCAGCTCTGCGCCCTGCGCTACGGCGCGGTGCCGGTCGTGGCCCATGTCGGCGGGCTGGTGGACACGGTGATCGACGCCGGCGAGATGGCACTCGCCGCGGGCACCGCCACGGGCGTCCAGTTCTCCCCCGTGCGGCAGGAGATGCTGGAGGTCGCGATCGCGCGCACCGTCGCCCTCTACCGCGAGCGGGAGGCCTGGGCGCGCCTGCAGCGCAACGGCATGGCCACCGACGTGTCCTGGCGCCGCTCGGCCGCCCGCTACGCGGCACTCTACCGGGACGTGCTGGCGCATGCGGGCTGAGCCGCTCGGCGTCGTCCCGCAGGGGAACGGCGTCCATGCGGCGATCCCGGCGCCGGGCGCCGCGGCCGTCACGCTCTGCCTGTTCGACGCCGCGGACCGCGAGGTCGCCCGCCACCGCCTGCCGCACCGGACGGGCGAGGTGCATCACGGCGATGTCCCGGGCGTCGCGCCCGGCATGCGCTACGGGCTGCGCGTGGAGGGGCCGCGCGACCTGGCGCAGGGGCACAGGTTCAATCCTGCCAAGCTGCTGATTGATCCCTGGGCCCGCGCACTGGACCGCGTGCCGCGGCTGCACGGCAGCCTGTTCGACACGGGCAGCGCGCCCGACGCAGACGATAGCGGCCCGCACGCCCCGAAGGGGATCGTCGCCGCCCCGCTTCCGCCCCTGCCGCCCCGCCCGCGGCGCACCGGGCCCGAGGTGATCTACGAGCTGCATGTCCGCGGCTTCACCAAGCTCTGCCCCGACATGCCGGAGGCGATCCGCGGCACCTTCGCCGGGCTCGCGCATCCGGCGGCCATCGCACACCTGAGGGCGCTCGGCGTCACGCTGGTGGAGCTGCTGCCCTGCGCCGCCTGGATCGACGAGCGCCACCTGCCGCCGCTCGGCCTGACCAACTACTGGGGCTACAACCCTGTCGCCTTCTGCGCCCCTGACCCGCGCCTCGCCCCAGGCGGCATGGCGGAGGTGCGCGCGGCCGTGACGGCGCTGCAGGCGGCCGGCATCGGCGTGATCCTCGACGTGGTGCTGAACCACACCGGGGAGGGCGACCACCTCGGCCCGACCCTGTCGCTGAAGGGCCTGGGCAACGCGCATTGGTACCGGCTCCGCCCGCACGACCCGGCCCGCTACGTGGACGACGCCGGCTGCGGCAACACCCCGGCGCTCGACCGCCCCTGGCCGATGCGGCTTGCCATGGACGCGCTGCGCGTCTGGGCGGAGGAGGCAGGGATGGACGGCTTCCGCCTCGACCTCGCCCCCACCCTCGGCCGCCGCGACACGGGCTTCGACCCCGCCGCGCCGCTGCTGCTGGCGATGCGCCAGGATCCTGCCCTGCGGGAGCGGCTCATCATCGCGGAGCCCTGGGACATCGGCCCGGACGGCTATCAGCTGGGCCGCTTCGCGCCGGGCTGGGGCGAGTGGAACGACCGCTTCCGCGACACCGTCCGCCGCTTCTGGCGCGGCGATGCGGGCATGGTGGGGGAGCTGGCCACGCGCCTCGCCGGCTCGGCGGACCTGCTCGGGCCGGGGCGCCCGGTGACGGACAGCGTGAACTTCGTGACGGCCCATGATGGCCTCACCCTGGCCGACCTCGTCTCCTACACGGCGCGCCGCAACGCGGCGAATGGCGAGGACGGGCGCGACGGCACCGCCGACAACCACAGCTGGAACTGCGGCGAGGAGGGGCCGGCCACCGACCCCGGCGTGCTGGCGCGGCGCCTCGGCGACATGCGCGCGCTGCTTGCCACGCTGCTCTCGGCGCGCGGCACGCCGATGCTCTGGATGGGCGACGAGTGGGGGCGCACGCAGGGCGGGAACAACAACGCCTATGCGCAGGACAACGAAACCTCCTGGCTCGACTGGGGCCGCCGGGACGAGGCGCTGCGGTCCTTCGTCGCGAAGCTGGTGCGTGCGCGCCTCGCCCATCCCGCGCTGCACGCGGCCGAGGCGCTGACGGGTGCGCCCGCAGAGGGTGCCGACCTGCCCGATGTCGCCTGGCTGCGGGCGGACGGCGCGCCGATGGCGGTCGCGGACTGGACGGATCCCGGTGCCCGGACCCTGGTCGCGCTGCTGCATGCGCGGGGGGACCGCTGCCTCGTCGCGCTGAACGCGGGTGGCGACGCCATGCTCACCCTGCCGGCGCCGCGGCCGCGCCATCGCTGGCAGGTGCTGGCCAGCAGCGCGGCGCCGGAAAACGAGGACTTCGTCACCGGCACCACCCCCCTGCCCGCCCGCGCCGTGCTGCTGCTGGCCGAGCGGCGGGTGGGCGCACGGCCCGGCGAGGCGGAGCCGGAGCTGCTGTCGCGCCTGGCCGCCGCGGCCGGCATCGCGACCGAGTGGCACGCCATCGGCGGCGGACGGACGGAGGTGCCGGAGGGCACGCTGCGCGCCCTGCTCCGCGCGATGGACCTGCCGGCCGAGAGCGCCGCGCAGGCGCGCGACAGCCTCGCCCGCCTCTCCGCCCCGCGCCTGCTGCCACCGGC
Organism: Acetobacteraceae bacterium; assembly: GCA_035644895.1. Lineage (GTDB taxonomy): Bacteria > Pseudomonadota > Alphaproteobacteria > Acetobacterales > Acetobacteraceae > Falsiroseomonas. Next base: position 10,967 of record DASQNQ010000159.1, read on the forward strand.
CGCGACGGTGCATGTGGATGGGACGCGGGAGGTGCTGGTCGGCGCCGGGGCGCCTGCCCTCCTCATCCGGCTGGAAACCGGCGAGGAGGTGCCCGTGACGGCCCCGCGTGAGCCTGAGCGCGGCGTGGCGGCGGATGGGCAGGCGGTGGTGATGCACCGCGTCGCCCTGCCGCCGCTGCCAGCCGGGCGGCACAGGCTGGTGGCCGGCCAGGCAACCTGCCACCTCGCCGTCACCCCGCGCGCCTGCTGGCTGCCGCCCGACCTCGCGGCCGGGGAGCCGCGCTTCGGCATCGGCGCGCAGACCTACGCGCTGCGCCATGCACGTGACCAGGGCATCGGCGACTTCACCGCCGTGGCGGAAGTCGCCCGGTCGGCGGCGCAGGCCGGCGCGTTCCTGCTCGGCATCAGCCCGCCCCACGCGCTGACGCCGACGGATCGGGAACGCGCGAGCCCCTACTACCCCTCCGACCGGCGCTTCCTCGACCCGATCCTGATCGACCTCGCCGCGCTCGGCGCCGAGGTGCCCGAGGCTGCGGCGCTCCGGGCCGGCGGGCTGGTGGACTACCCGGCGGTCTGGGCCGCCAAGCGCCGCGCGCTGGCCGCGCTCTGGGCGACCTTCCCGCGCGATGACGCCGGCTTCGGTGCCTTCCGGCGCGCGGGCGGCCCGACGCTCGAGCGGTTCTGCGCCTTCACCGCCATCGCCGAGCGCGAGGGCCACACGGATGCGCGCCGGTGGCCGGAGACGCTGCGCCGCGGCGAC
>DASQNQ010000160.1:0-7884 GCA_035644895.1 Acetobacteraceae bacterium
AAAGACCGCGGGGAAGGCGCCGCCGAAGCCGCGCGCGGCCGCGAAGCCGCCGGCGAAGGCATCCGCGACGCGGGCAGCCGCCCCGGCCAGGGCGGGCACGCCGGCGAAGGCGGCCCCGGCGAAGGCGCCGCCGAAGACGGCGCGGACGAAGGCACCCGGGCAGGCCGCGCTGTCGGCGCGCGCCGCGAAGGCGCCGGCCAAGGCGCCCGCGAAGAACACTGGGGCCAAGGCGGCCGGCGCGCCCGCGCGCCCGGCGCGCGCGAAGCGGGTGAAGACCGAGCCCGCGATGCTCGACCGGCTGGTCGAGGCCGCGCGCAAGAGCCTCGAGGATGACGGAGCGGAGAACATCCTGCTGCTCGACGTCGCGGGCCGCGCCGACTATGCCGACCGGCTGCTGATCGCCACCGGCCTCGTCGAGCGCCAGATCCAAGCGATGGCGACGCACCTGGAGGATGCGCTGGAGGAGGTGGGCCTCAAGCTCCGGCGCGACGCCATCCAGGGCTCGCCGGACTGGGTGCTGATCGACGCGGGCGACCTCGTCATCCACCTCTTCAAGCCGGAGGCACGGGAGCTCTACGCGCTGGAGCGCATGTGGGGCCCGGGCAGCCCCGGCGCCGCCGCCGACCAAGCTTCTGGCCCGGAGGCCGGCGACGGCTAGGCCCGTCCGGCTGGTGGCGGTCGGGCGCCTGAAGGCCGGGCCGGAGCGGGCCTTGTACGAGGAGTATGCCCGCCGCCTGCGCCCGCCGCCCGCGCTGGCGGAGATCCCGGAGGCCGCCGGCCCGACCGCCGCCGAGATCCGGCGGCGGGAGGGAGCCGCGATCCTGGCGGCCATGCCGGAGGGCGCGGCACTCGTCGCGCTCGACCTGGGCGGGGAGGCGCCAACAAGCGAGGCGCTGGCTGTGCGGCTCGCACGCTTCGAGGAGGCGGGGCAGGCGGTTGCCTTCGCCATCGGCGGCGCGGAGGGGCTGGACCCCGCGGTGCTGGCGCGCGCGGCCTGGCGGCTCTCCCTCGGTCCGCTCACCTGGCCGCACTTCCTGGTGCGCGCCATGCTGGCCGAGCAGCTCTGGCGCGCCCAGGCGATCCGCACGGGGCATCCCTACCACCGGGCCTGGCGCCCGGGTTGAGCGTCCCGGCGCGCCGCGCGAAGCTCGCGCCGCACCGCCGGAGTCCCTGCCCATGACGCTGCTCGTCCTTGCCGCCCTGCTCTGGGTGGGGGTGCATGTGGGCATCGCCGGCACGGCGCCGCTGCGGGCCGGGGCCGTCGCGCGGATCGGCGAGCGCGGGTTCCTCACCGCGTATTCGGTGCTGTCCTTCGTCGCGATCGGGCTGCTGGTGAATGCCTGGCAGGCGGCGGAGACGGCGCCGCTCTGGTCCGCGCCGGCAGGGCTGCGCTGGGTGCTCGCCCTGCTGATGCTGCCGGCCTTCGTCCTGTTCGTGGCGTCGCTGCGCGGCAACCCGACCGCGATGGGCGGGGAGGGGGCGCGCCGCGCGGAGGCACGCGGCATCCAGCGCGTGACGCGCCACCCGATGCTGTGGTCCTTCGCGATCTGGTCGGGCGTCCACATCCTCGGCAATGGTGATTCGGCCAGCCTGCTCTTCTTCGGTGCCTTCCTGGTCACCGCGGTGGTCGGCATGCCCTCGATCGACGCCAAGGTGGCGCAGCGCGACCCGGAGGGCTGGGCGCGCCTATCGGCCACCACCTCCATCCTGCCCTTCGGCGCCATCCTGGCCGGGCGGAACCGCCTGTCCCTGCGCGAGATCGGCTGGGTGGCGCCATCCGTGGGGCTCGTTGCCTGGGCCGCCCTGCTGCACCTGCATCCCCGGATCTTCGGCGTCTCCGCCGTGCTGCCCCTTCCTTGAAAAGCGGGCCCCGCTGCGCCATTCCAGGCGCAACGGGGGAGTGGGGGAGTTCGATGCAGGAGGCGCTGACCGCCGCCGACATGGCGCAGACGCCGCGTGCCCGCGCGGCCAGGCTGGTGGCGTCGGCCGCCTTCCAGCGCACCGTCGTCGCGCTGATCCTGCTGAACGCCGTGACGCTCGGGCTCGAGACCTCGGACAGCATCATGGCCGCGTGGGGCGGCGTGCTGCACGTGCTCGACCGCGTGCTGCTGGTGTTGTTCACGGCGGAGATCGCGTTGCGCATCCATGCCTTCCGTGGCCGCTTCCTGCGCGACCCCTGGGGCGTGTTCGACCTCGCTGTTGTCGCCGTATCCTGGGCGCCGGACAGCGGGCCGCTCGCGGTGCTGCGGGCGCTGCGCATCCTGCGCGTGCTGCGGCTGGTCTCCGTCGTGCCGTCGCTCCGCACCGTGGTGGAGGCGATGCTGGCCGCGCTGCCCGGCATGGGTTCCATCGTGCTGCTGATGGCGCTGATCTTCTACGTCTTCGCGGTGATGGGCACGAAGCTGTTCGGGGCGACGATGCCGGAGCAGTTCGGCGACCTGGGCGCGTCCTTCTTCACCCTGTTCCAGCTCATGACGCTGGACGACTGGGCGAACATCGTGAAGCCGGCGATGGAGGCCTCCGCCCTCGCGCTGCTCTACTTCATGCCGTTCATCCTGATCGCCACCTTCATCGTGCTGAACCTGTTCATCGGCGTGATCGTCGAGAGCATCCAGACGCTGCGCGAGGGGCGCGAGAGTGCCGATGCCCGCGCCGCCCAGGCCGCGACGGATGCGGCGCGGAGCGAGGCGCATCTCGACGCGCAGGCGCTGATGGCGGAGCTGCGGGCGCTGCGCGCCGAGGTGCGGGCGCTGCGCGAGCGGGCGTGAGGCTCACGCGGCCGTGAGGCGGGGCGGGCCGCTCCCCAACCCGGCCGCACCGCGCTACACCTCCTGCAACCAACCGGAGAGAGACCCCATGCCCGCGCGCCGCCCCGTGATGCTCGTGATCCTCGACGGGTGGGGCTGGCGGGAGGATGCGTCGGACAACGCCATCCGCATGGCCCGCACGCCGAACTTCACCGCGCTGTGGGAGGCCGGGCCGCGCGCCTTCCTGCGCACCTCCGGCCGCGACGTCGGGCTGCCGGACGGGCAGATGGGGAACTCGGAGGTCGGGCACCTCAACATCGGCGCCGGGCGCGTGGTGATGCAGGACCTGGTGCGGATCGACGCCGCGGTGGAATCCGGCACCATCGAGGAGCTGCCGCCGCTCAAGGCGCTGGTCGCCTCGCTCAAGGCCTCGGGCGGCGCCCTGCATCTGGCCGGCCTGCTCTCGCCCGGCGGCGTCCACAGCCACCAGGACCACGCGGTGGCGCTCGCCCGCGCCTTCACCGCGGCCGGCATCCCGGTGATGGTCCATGCCTGGACGGATGGCCGCGACGCCCCGCCGCGCTCGGCACCCGACTACTTCGCGCGCTTCGAGGCGGCGCTGCCCGGCGGTGCGCGGATCGCAACCGTCACGGGCCGCTACTTCGCGATGGATCGAGACAACCGCTGGGAGCGCGTGGCGCAGGCCTGGCGCGCGATGGTGGAGGGCGATGCGATGCGCCAGGCCTCGGCCGCGTCTGCCATCGCCGCGGCGCACGGGGCGGACGTGAACGACGAGTTCGTCCCGGCCGCCGTCATCGGCGACTATGCCGGCATGCGCGACGGGGACGGGCTGCTCTGCTTCAACTTCCGCGCCGACCGCGTGCGGCAGATCCTGGCCGCGATCCTCGACCCCGGCTTCGAGGGCTTCCCCCGCCCGCGCGTCCCGCGCCTCGCCGGGGCGGCGGGGATGACGGAGTACTCGGCGGCGCTGAACCCCTTCCTCGCGACCCTGTTCCCCCCGCAATCCATGGCGGACATCATGGGCTCGGTCGTCTCGGCCGCCGGGTTGCGGCAACTCCGGATGGCGGAGACCGAGAAGTACCCCCACGTCACCTACTTCATGAACGGCGGCGAGGAGACGCCCTTCCCGGGCGAGGAGCGCATCATGGTGCCCTCCCCCAAGGTGGCCACCTACGACCTGCAGCCGGAGATGTCGGCGCCCGAACTGACGGCCAGGGCGGTCGAGGCGATCGGCACCGGCACGCACGACCTGATCGTGCTGAACTTCGCCAATCCCGACATGGTGGGCCACACGGGCAGCCTGCCCGCCGCGATCCGCGCGGTGGAGGCGGTGGACGAGGGCCTCGGGCGCATCCGCGACGCGGTGCTGGCCGCGGGCGGCGCGCTGCTGGTCACCGCCGACCACGGCAACTGCGAGCTGATGCGCGACCCGGCCAATGGCGGGCCGCACACGGCGCACACCACGAACCCGGTGCCCGTGGTGCTGGCGGGCGTGGCGGGGGCCGGCCTGCGCGACGGAAGGCTGGCCGACGTCGCGCCGACGCTGCTCGCGCTGCTCGGCCTGAAGCAGCCCGCCGCGATGGACGGGCGATCCCTGCTCGGCGGGTAGACCGGGCGGCCTGCCCGGCCCGTTGCGGAACCATCGCGGCCCCCGGATTGACGCAGATCATGGCCCCGTGTGTGACTCCCGTTCAGGAAGACGCCGGCCATCGGGAGAACCAAGAATGACCGACCTCGTGCAGGTGAAGCCGGAGATCGCCTCCGGCGCCCACATCGACGCCGCCAAGTTCGCCGCCATGTCGAAGCAGGCGGCGGATAGCCCGGAGGCCTTCTGGCGCGGGGAGATGCGGCGCATCGCCTGGATGCGGGAGCCCACGAAGATCAAGAACGTGGACTTCACCGGCGATGTCTCGATCCGCTGGTTCGAGGATGGCGAGCTGAACGCCTCCGTCTCCTGCCTCGACCGGCACCTGGAGACGCGCGGCGACCAGGTCGCCATCATCTGGGAGGGCGACGACCCGAACGCCGACGCCAAGGTCACCTACCGCGAGCTGCACGCGCGCGTCTGCCGGCTGGCCAACGGCCTGCGCGAGCTGGGCGTGAAGAAGGGCGACCGCGTCTGCATCTACCTGCCCATGATCGTGGAGGCCGCGGTCGCGATGCTGGCCTGCGCCCGCGTCGGCGCCATCCACTCGATCGTCTTCGGCGGCTTCTCGCCGGACAGCCTCTCCTCCCGCATCCAGGACAGCGAGTGCTCGGTGCTGATCACGGCCGATGAGGGCCGCCGCGGCGGGCGGAAGGTGCCGCTGAAGACGAACGCGGACGAGGCGCTGAAGAGCTGCCCATCCATCCGCCATGTGGTCGTGGCCAGGAACACCGGCGGCAACGTGCCGATGCAGCCGGGCCGCGACATCGCCTGGGCCGAGCTCTGCGACCGTCAGCCCGCGACCTGCGAGCCGGAGCGCATGAACGCCGAGGACCCGCTCTTCATCCTCTACACCTCGGGCAGCACCGGCAAGCCGAAGGGCGTGCTGCACACCACCGCCGGCTACATGGTCTGGGCGAGCTTCACGCACGAATACGTCTTCGACTACCGCCCTGGCGAGGTCTACTGGTGCACGGCCGATGTGGGCTGGGTGACGGGCCACACCTACATCGTCTACGGCCCGCTCGCGAACGGCGCGACGACGCTGATGTTCGAGGGCGTGCCCAACTATCCCTCCGTCTCCCGCTTCTGGGATGTGGTGGACAAGCACCAGGTCAACATCTTCTACACCGCGCCGACCGCCATCCGGTCCCTGATGCGCGACGGCGAGGCGCCGGTGAAGAAGGCGTCGCGCAAGTCGCTCCGCGTGCTCGGCTCGGTCGGCGAGCCGATCAACCCCGAGGCCTGGATGTGGTACTACCGCGTGGTCGGCGACGAGCGCTGCCCGGTGGTGGACACCTGGTGGCAGACGGAGACGGGCGGCATCCTGATCTCGCCCCTGCCGGGCGCGGTCGCGCAGAAGCCGGGCTCCGCCACGCTGCCGCTGCCGGGCGTCAAGCCGGCGCTGGTGGATGGCGAGGGCAAGATCCTCGAGGGCGCGGCGGAGGGCAACCTCGTGCTGCTGGATTCCTGGCCCGGCCAGATGCGCACCATCTACGGCGACCATGCGCGCTTCGGGCAGACCTACTTCTCGACATTCAAGGGCATGTACTTCACGGGCGACGGCGCGCGCCGCGACGCCGACGGCTACTACTGGATCACCGGCCGCGTGGACGACGTGATCAACGTCTCCGGCCACCGCATGGGCACGGCGGAGATCGAGTCCGCGCTGGTCGCGCACCCGAAGGTGGCCGAGGCCGCGGTGGTCGGCATGCCGCACGACCTGAAGGGCCAGGGCATCTACTGCTACGTCACGCTCAAGACCGGGGAGGAGCCCACCGACGCCCTCCGCAAGGAGCTGGTGGCCTGGGTGCGCAAGGAGATCGGGCCGATCGCGGCGCCGGATGCCATCCAGTGGGCGCCCGGCCTGCCCAAGACGCGTTCCGGCAAGATCATGCGCCGCATCCTGCGCAAGATCGCGGCGAACGAGACGGAGGGGCTCGGCGATACCTCCACCCTCGCCGACCCGGCCGTGGTGCAGGAGCTGATCGAGAACCGGGTGCAGTAGCGCCTGCCATGCGCCGTCCCGCCTTGCGCGGGGCGGCGAGCGGCGCGACACCGGGGGCATGACGAGCTCCGCGCCGCCCGAGGGCCGCACCAAGGACCGCACGGGCCGCCTGCTGCTCGTCCTGGGCTTCGGCTGCTTCGCCGGGACGCTCGCCGGCCGCACGCTGGACCCGCTCGTCGGCGTGCTGTCCGGCGAGTTCCAGGTGCCGGTCGCGACCGTCGCGCTGCTCTCCACCGCCTTCGCGCTGCCCTACGCGCTGGTCCAGCCGGTGCTCGGACCGATCGGCGACGCGGTAGGGAAGGTGCGGGTGGTGCTCTGGGCGCTGGCCGCCCTGGCGCTGGCGCTCCTGGCCTGTGCGCTCGCGCAGGGCCTCTCCTTCCTGTTCCTGGCACGCATCCTGTCGGGCGCCGCGGCGGGCGGCATCTTCCCGCTCTGCATCGCGATCATCGGCGACCGCGTGCCGCTCGAGCGGCGGCAGGTGGCGCTCTCGCGCCTGCTGGTCTGGTCGCTGACGGGGCAGGTGCTCGGCGGCGCCCTGTCCGGCTTCCTGCAGCCCGTCATCGGCTGGCGCGGCGTGATGGTGACCTGCGCCCTGGTCGCCGCCCTTGCCGCGCTGGTGCTGCGGGCCGGGGCCCGGGCAGGCGCCGAACCGGTCACGCGGCCGAGCCTGCCCGAGGCGGCGCGTCGCTACGCCGCACTGCTGCGCCTGCCGGCCGCGCGCGTGCTCTACCTTGCGGTCTTCATCGAGGCGGCGCTGGTTTTCGGCACCTTTCCCTTCTTCGTGCCCCTGCTGGAGGGGCGCGGGATCGGCAGCACGGCCGAGGCGGGGCTCTCGGTCGCGGCCTTCGGCTTGGGCGGCTTCCTCTTCGCGGGGCTGGCGCCGTGGCTCGTGCGCAACCTCGGCCAGGCACGCATGATCCAGGCGGGCGGGGCAGCGTGCAGCCTGGCGCTGCTCGCGCTGGCGGTGGCGCCGGCGGCGCATGCCTTCGCGGCGGCGGTCCTGGTGCTCGGGCTTGGCTTCTACATGATCCACAACTCGATCCAGACGCGGGTGACGGAGGTCGCGCCGGGCGCGCGGGGCAGCGCCGTGGCGCTGCATGCCTGCTGCTTCTTCCTGGGCCAGTCCGCCGGGCCGGTTCTGTTCGGGCTGGGCAAGGCCTGGCTTTCGCCGGGGCTCACGCTTGCCCTGGCTGCCGCGGGGATGGCCGGCCTCGGCCTCTGGCTGGGCCGCCGGCGCTGACCGGTTGGTTCGCGGTTCGTCCCATCGGGCGAACAGGCTGCGAACAAGGCCGGCCTGGGGGCGTGAGCATCGGCTTCGGAATCAATGCGGTGGCCCGAGTCGCGCGAACATCCGGTCCTGCGCCGGACGGTGAAGCTCCTGCCACAAGGGGTTGAGCAGGAAAGGGCACCGGTCCACAAGCGCGTTCCCGATTCTCACCCTGTCCTCGGGACCGGAACGCCCC
>DASQNQ010000161.1:0-27010 GCA_035644895.1 Acetobacteraceae bacterium
GAGGCGATCGGCGTGCTCGGCCAGCTCACGCGCGGGCAGCTCGCCGAGGTGGCGCCGGTGGCGTCCGAACTGATCGGGCAGGTGCAGTCGCGGCGCGCGCTGCACGTCGCGGTGCTGCTGCACGACATAGCGAAGGGCCGCGGCGGCGACCATTCGGAGCTCGGCGCGCAGGTGGCGCTTGAGCTGTGCCCGAGGCTCGGCCTCAGCCCGGAGGAGACGGAGACCGTCTCCTGGCTCGTGCTCAATCACCTGCTGATCAGCCAGACCGCGTTCAAGCGCGACATCGACGACCCGAAGACCATCCTCGACATCGCCGAGACGGTGCAGTCGCCCGAGCGGCTGCGGCTGCTGCTGGTGCTGACGGTCGCCGACATGCGTGCCGTGGGGCCGAAGGTCTGGAACGGCTGGAAGGCGACCCTGCTGCGCGAGCTCTACTGGCGCGTGGCGGAGGTGCTCGCCGGCGGCCTCTCGGTGCCCGAGCGCGACACGCGCGTGGCGCGCGCGAAGCAGGCAGCCGCCGCGCTGCTGCCGGACTGGGCGGAGCCGGAGCGGGAGCGCTTCCTCTCCCTCGGCTACCCCGGCTACTGGCTCTCCTTCGACCCGGAGACACATGCGCGCCACGCCGCCATGATCCGGGAGGCGGAGCGGGAGAGGGCGCCGCTCACGGTCCGCACCCGCGTGCTGGAGGCACGCTCCGTCACCGAGATCACCGTCTACTGCTCGGACCACCCGGGCCTCTTCTCCCGCATCGCGGGGGCGCTCGCGGTTGCGGGTGCCTCCATCGTGGATGCGCGCATCCACACCATGACGAACGGCATGGCGCTCGACACCTTCTGGGTGCAGGACGCGGCGGGCGGGGCGTTCGACGCGCCGCACCGGCTCGCGCGGCTCTCGGTGCTGATCGAGCAGTCGCTGTCGGGGCGGCTCAGGCTTGATGCCGAGATCGGCAAGGTGCGGCGGGAGCCGGCGCGGCTGCGCGCGGTCATGGTGCCGCCGCGCGTCGTGCTCGACAACCACGCCTCCAACACCCACACGGTGATCGAGGTGAACGGCCGCGACCGGCCCGGGCTGCTGCACGACGTCACCGCCGCGATCAGCGCGCAGGGGCTGCAGATCGCCTCCGCGCACATCACGACCTATGGCGTGCGGGCCGTGGACGTCTTCTATGTGAAGGACGTGTTCGGGCTGAAGGTGGAGAACGAGCGCAAGCTCGCAGCGCTGCGCGAGGCGCTGGTGGCGGCGCTGGGCGGCGAGCAGCCGAGTGGCGGAGGCGATGCCGCCGCGATGCGACCCGCGGCCGGAACGGCCTGAACGCCGCCCCCCCGCGCCGCGTTGTCCCCTCCGGCACAGGAGGCGACGATGGCAGGCGACGAGCGATCCTACACCGGCAAGTACGACACGGAGACGAAATCGGCGCGGCCGGGCAGCGTCGGGCCGCATCATGCGCGCGACAAGCAGGAGGACCCGTCCAACCCGGGCATCCGGCCCGAGGAGGGCTACGGCGCCGAGATCGCGCGCAACAACGCCGCGACCGAGGAGGAGCGCGGCCGCTCCGGCGGCCAGGTGGTCGCGCCACAGCCCAAGGGCGAGACCGCCGACGAGAGCGGCGGGACGGAGGATCTGTTGAAGAAGTCAGGCCCGGCCAGGGACGCGCCCCCGATGACGGGAACCGTGTCCGAGTAGCGGGCCGGCCTACCAGCCGGGCGGGACGGAGGCGCCTGCCCGGAGCTGGCTCTCGCGCATCACGCGCTCATGCCCGTCGACCGTGCTGCGCACGCGGTACTCCCGGTCCGTGCCGTCGTTGGGCATGAGGCGCGTGACCGTGTAGGCGCCGCGGGGGACGTTGTTGTCGTAGGGGCCCGGCTGGAACTGGACCTGCTGGCCGATCGTGAAGACGTGGCGTGCCATGTGAATTTCCTCAGACGGTGCGGGGCGGCAGGGGTGCCGCCCCGCAGAGGCCTACTCGCGGCGCAGGTTGCCGGCAGACATCTTGCCCTGCTGGCCCCGCTGCAGGTCGAACGTGATACGCTCGCCCTCGTTCAGCGACTGCATGCCGGCAGCCTGCACGTCGGAGATGTGGACGAAGACGTCCTTGGAATTGTCATCGGGCTGGATGAAGCCGTAGCCCTTTGTGGTGTTGAACCACTTGACGATGCCAGTGCTCATTTGGAGGGTGTTCCGATCAACAAGGAATGCCGCCCTGCAACGGCGCAGGACGGGCCAGATCTTCTTTTTTGCGGAGCGGACACCAGGCTCGGCGCCATGGCGGATGATGAAACCCGCGGGGGCGTGGAGAGCAGGCCGAACCAGACGATTTGACCGGGGCACCATGGACCCCTGCGCGCACCGGCACAAGGAAATACGTGCGCTACCCCAGCAGGCGGCCGATCACGCGTGCGGTATAATCGACGACCGGGATGATGCGGCCGTAGTTGATGCGGGTCGGCCCGATCACGCCGATCGCGCCCACGATGCGCTGGTCGGCCCCGGCCGGGTTGTTGCGGATCGGCGCCACCACCATCGACAGCCCGGCGCTGCTGAACAGGCCGCTCTCGGCGCCGATGAAGATCTGCACGCCCTCCCCGGCCTTTGCCAGTTCCAGCAGGCGCAGCATCGTCTCCTGCGCCTCCAGCCGCTCGAATAGAGCCTGGATCTCCTGCACGCGCTGCTGCTGGTCGAGGTTCTGGAGCAGCCGCGCCTGCCCGCGCAGGATGAGGGAGCCGCCGACGCCGCCCGACCAGGTGGCCAGCCCCGCCTCGACCACCTGGTGGGTCAGGGCGTCGAGCGCGGTCTGGTTCGCCGCGATCTCCGACTGCACCTGCGTTCGCGCCTCCTCCAGCGTCCGCCCGGCGAGGCGCGCGTTGAGGTAGTTGCCCGCCTGGGTCAGGGCCGAGGGCGGCAGGCCCGGCGGCACCTCGATCACCCGGTTCTCGACCTGGCCGTCGGCCGTGACCAGCACCACCAGCGCCCGGCCGGGGCCGAGGGCCACGAACTCGATGTGGCGCAGCGGCGCCTCGCTCTTCGGCGCGACGACCAAGCCCGCGGCGCCCGCAAGCCCCGAGAGCATCTGCCCCGCCTCGCCCAGCGTGTCCTGGAGCGACCGGCCGGAGCCCGCGCAGCGCGCCGCGATGGCGTCGCGCTCCTCCTCGCCCAGCGCGCCGAACTGCAGCAGCCCGTCCACGAACAGCCGCAGGCCCCGTTCGGTCGGCAGGCGGCCGGCGGAGGTGTGGGGCGCGTAGAGCAGACCCGCCTCCTCCATGTCCGCCATCACGTTGCGGATGGTGGCGGGCGAGAGGGACTGGGGCAGGCGGCGCGAGAGGGTGCGGGAGCCCACGGGCTCCCCCGTTTCGACGAACAGCTCCACCAGCTCCCGCAGCACGGCGGCGCTGCGGTCATCGAGCCCGGGGGGGAGGGCAGCGGAGGCTCCGATGCTGTCCGGTCGGGGGCGCTTGATGTGGGTGCCCATGGTCCTTCTGAGAGTGGGTTACCGGAACCGCAAAGGCTAGGTGGCGCCCGGCGGCTACGTCAACGTTCGTGTGCACGGCACCGTTTCGACACGGTCTGGACACTCTCCGGCAACAACCGGATGGCGATATGCCCCCTCGACCAGGGCAGGGAGAAAGGGGACATGGGCATCCGTCACGCGGCCGAACCCGGGCTCTGGCCGCTCCTGCTCACGCTGTGGCTGCAGCCCTCGCCCGATGCCGGCCGCCCCCAGCCCGAGGTGAAGCCCGCGCTGGAACGCCCCGCCGACCCCGCGCAGGCCCTGCCCCGCGCCGCGGACTAGCAAAAGAAGGAGGGGGCGCGGGGGAGTTCCCTCCCCCGCAGGCGCCGCGCCGTGCTAGGTGCCCGCCCCATGACCCGCTTCGCATCCCGCCCCTCGGGCCGCCGCCCCGACGAACTCCGCCCCGTCTCGATCGAGACCGGTTTCGCCCGCCACGCCGAGGGCTCGGCCCTGATCCGCGTCGGCCGCACCGAGGTGCTCTGCACCGCGAGCGTCGAGGGCCGCGTGCCCGGCTTCATGCGCAACTCGGGCCAGGGCTGGGTCACGGCCGAGTACGGCATGCTGCCGCGCGCCACCCACACCCGTGGCGACCGGGAGGCAGCACGGGGCAAGCAGTCCGGCCGCACGCAGGAGATCCAGCGGCTGATCGGCCGGTCGCTCCGCGCCGTGGTGGACCGCGCGGCGATGGGCGAGATGACCGTGACGCTCGACTGCGACGTGCTGAACGCCGATGGCGGCACGCGCTGCGCCGCGATCACCGGCGCCTGGGTGGCGCTGCACCTGGCCTTCGAGCACTGCATCCGCGCCAACATCATGAAGGCCAACCCGCTGCGCGACCAGGTGGCGGCCGTGTCCTGCGGGATCTGGCAGGAGGAGCCGGTGCTCGACCTCGACTACGAGGAGGACAGCAAGGCCGAGGCCGACGGCAACTTCGTGCTGACCGGCGCCGGCGGCATCGTCGAGGTGCAGGCAACCGCGGAGGGCGCCGTCTTCTCCGAAGCCGAGCTGACACGCCTGCTGGGCCTCGCGCGGGCCGGCACGGCGGAGCTGTTCGCCGCGCAGCGCCGGGCGGCGGGGATCGCCTGATGGCGCGCCGCCTCGACGCGCGCCGCGTGGTGGTGGCGAGCCACAATGCCGGCAAGGTGGCCGAGGTCTCGGCGCTGCTCGAGCCGCGCGGCATCGCGGTGGTGAGCGCCGGCGCGCTCGGCCTGCCGGAGCCCGCCGAGACGGAGGAGAGCTTCCTCGGCAATGCGCGCATCAAGGCGCTGGCGGCGGCGCGTGCGACCGGGGAGGTGGCGATCGCCGACGACAGCGGCTTCTCCGTCGCGGCGCTGGACGGCGCGCCGGGGGTGCGGACGGCGGACTGGGCGGAGACGCCCGGCGGGCGCGACTACGGGATGGCGATGGCGAAGGTGGAGCGGCTGGCGCGCCATTCACCGGACCGGCGGGCGTGGTTCTCCTGCGCGCTGGTGCTCGCCTGGCCGGATGGGCACACGGAGGGCTTCCTGGGCGAGGCGCATGGGCGCTGGGTCTGGCCGCCGCGGGGCGAGCGCGGCTTCGGCTACGACCCGATGTTCGTCCCAGACGGCGGCGCGCTGACCTTCGCCGAGATGGAGCCCTCGGCGAAGCACGCCATCAGCCACCGCGCGGCGGCCTTCCTGCAGCTTGCCGCCGCCTGTCTCGATCCCCCTTGAAGAAGCGCAGGGGCGGGGCCTTCTGACCGGGCAACGAGGAAAAGCCCGGGAGACACTCCATGCGCCTGCGCCATGCCCTGCTTGCGGCAAGCCTTCTCCTCGCCGCGCCTGCGGCCGCCGCGCCCTTCGTGACGCCGGAACGCCCGCCCGAGATGCAGGGCCTGCGCACCGTGCCGTTGGTGGAGGGGCTGGAGCGCCCCTGGGGCATGGCCTTCCTGCCCGACAACTCGATCCTTGTGACGGAGCGGCCGGGGCGGCTGCGCCTGGTGCGCGACGGCGCGCTCGACCCGCGCGCCATCGAGGGCGTGCCGCCTGTGCTGACGGTTGGGCAGGGCGGTCTGCTCGACGTCGCGATCCATCCGCGCTTCGCCGAGAACCGCCTCGTCTACCTCGCCCACGCGCATGGCACGGCGGAGGCGAACCGCACCCGGCTCGTGCGCGGCGTGCTCGACGGCCACGCGCTGCGCGACGTGCAGACGGTGTTCGAGGTCGCCATGGCCAAGCCCATGGGCGCGCATTTCGGCAGCCGCATCCTGTTCCTGCCGGACGGGACGCTGCTGCTGACCGTCGGCGACGGCGGCAACCCGCAGGTGCAGATCGACGGCCGCCCGTCGCGCGAGCAGGCGCAGAACCCGGGCTCCCACCTCGGCAAGGTGCTGCGGCTGAACGAGGACGGGACGGTGCCGCGCGACAACCCCTTTCTCGGCCGGGCCGGGTTCCTGCCGGAGATCTGGTCCTGGGGGCACCGCAACCCGCAGGGCCTCGCCTGGGATCCCGTGAGGCGCGTGGTCTGGTCCACCGAGCATGGAAGCCAGGGTGGCGACGAGCTGAACCTGGTGCGGGGCGGCGAGAACCACGGCTGGCCCGCGGTGACGCACAGCGTCGAGTACCGCACCGCCGCCGCCATCGCGCCCGACCGCAGCCGGGCGGGCATGACGGACCCGGCGCTGGTCTGGTCCATGACCACCGCGCCCTCCGGGCTGGCCGTCTACACCGGCGACCGCTTCGCCGCCTGGCGCGGCGACCTCTTCTCCGGCTCGCTGCGCAGCCAGGATTTGCGGCGCGTGCGGCTGGACGCAACGGGCGCCGTGGTGGCGGAGGAGGTGCTGCCGGTCGGACGGCGCATCCGCGACGTCCGGCAGGGGCCGGACGGCTTCCTCTACCTGCTGACGGACGAGCCGCAGGGCGCGCTGCTGCGGGTGGAGCCGGCGCGCTGACCGGCGCCCGTTGACAGCGCCGCGCCGGCGGGCGGAGGCTTCCCCCAACGCAAGTCGAGGGAGGAAGCCATGACCACGACCCGCCGGGCGGCGCTGCTGGCCGCACCTGCGCTGCTGCTGGCGCGGCCTGGCCGCGCCCAGGCCCCGTTCCCCTCCCGCGCTGTGCGCATCGTCGTGCCCTACACGCCGGGGGGGGTGTCCGACATCACGGCGCGGCTGGTGGCCGAGCCGCTCTCGGCCATGTGGAGCCAACCCGTGCCGGTGGAGAACCGCGCCGGCGCGGACGGCATCATCGGCACGGACGTGGTGGCGAAGTCGGCGCCGGACGGGCACACGCTGGCCCTGGTCTCCGTCGCGCACCCGATCAACGCCGCCTTCTACCGCCTGCCCTTCGACACCATGCGGGACTTCACCTTCGTGGGCATGACGACGCGCACGCCGCTCGTGCTCTGCGCGGCGCGCGGCTTCGCGGCCTCCACCCCGGCGGAGCTGGTGGCCCATGCCAGGCGCCACCCGGCCGGGCACGTGACCTTCGCGGGCACGGGCGGCGTGGTGCGGCTCGCGCCCGTGCTGTTCGCGCAAGCCGCGCGGATCGAGATGACCTACGTGCCCTACCGCGGCTCCACCCAGGCGCATCCGGACCTGATGGCGGGCCGCGTGGACATCATGTTCGACACCGTGCCCGCGGCGCTGCCGCACATCCAGTCCGGCGCGCTCAAGGCCCTGGCCACCACCGGCGCCACGCGCGCGCCGCAGCTGCCGGACGTGCCCACGATCGGGGAGGCCTTCCTGCCGGGCTTCGAGGCCTCGACATGGGGCATGGTGATCGCGCCCGCCGGCCTGCCGGCCCCGACCCTGGCGAAGCTCAACGCCGACCTGAACACGGCGCTCCGCCGGCCGGAGGTGACGGAGCGTCACCGCACGCTCGGCGCCGAGGTTACCACCGCCTCGCCCGAGGAGACGCGCGGCTTCGTGCAGGCCGAACTGGAGAAGTGGAGCGCGGCGGCGCGGGCGGCCGGCGTGCAGCCGCAGAACGTCGCCCAGTAGGGGCCGCTCACCCGGTCCAGATCGCGGCGGACAGCCCCGCCAGGGCCGCCGCCGCGACGCCGAGCACGGTGAAGGTCATCGCCATGCCGGTCACGCGGAAGCGGAAGGTTTCCGGCTCCTGCGAGATGCCCCAGGCATGCAGCGCGCGGCCGGCCACCAGCGTCACGCCGAGCGCGTGCAGCGCCCAGGCCGGCAGGCCGTTCAGCTCCAGCAACGCGAGCAGGATCAGGGCGAGCGGCACGTACTCGGCGAAGTTGCCCTGGGCGCGCACCGCGCGTTCCACCATGCGGTGCGGCGTGCCGAGCGCCACGCGGTAGCGCCGGCGCGCGCCGATGACGCGGAGGGACAACGCCACGAACAGCCCGGCCAGCGCCGCGGCGTAGAGGCCGGTGACGGGCAGCATCAGGCGGCGTCCTCCCGCACCACGGCGCGGGTGCCGCCCGAGACGCGCAGCAGTTCCTCCGGCGTGGTCGCGAAGACATGCATGGGCGAACCGGCGGCGGCCCAGACCTCGCGGTAGGCGAAGAGGTCCTCGTCCACCAGCACCACGGGCGGCGTCTCGTGCCCGAGCGGCGCGACGCCGCCGATGGCGAAGCCCGTGACCTCCCGCACCCATCCGCCATCGGCTCGTTTCACGTGAAACCCGGTCGCCGTGGCGACCCGGGCCATGTCCACCCGGTTGGCGCCCGAGGCGATGACCAGCACCGGCCGCTCGCCGGCCCGGAACACGATGGACTTCGCGATCTGCGCCACCTCGCAGCCGACAGCCGCCGCGGCCTCGGCGGCGCTGCGCGTCCCCTCGGGGAAGGCCTGCACCGTGTCGGCGTGGCCTGCCGACCTCAGCGCCGCGCGCACCCGTTCGACAGAACCCCCCGACATCGCCATATCTCCCCGCGTGAGCGAACCCATCTCCCTCTACATCCACTGGCCCTTCTGCGCCGCCAAGTGCCCCTATTGCGACTTCAACAGCCATGTCCGCGAAAGGCTGGACCAGGGACGCTTCCGCGATGCGTTGCGGCGGGAGCTGGCCTTCGAGGCGGCGCGGACCAATGGGGCGGGGGGCCGGCGCCCGCTCGCCTCGATCTTCTTCGGCGGCGGCACGCCGAGCCTGATGGCGCCGGAGACGGTGGCCGAGCTGGTCGCCGACGCCACGGGCCTGTTCGACCCGCTGCCCGACCTTGAGGTAACCCTTGAGGCGAACCCCACCAGCGTCGAGGCCGGCCGGCTGCGCGCCTTCCGCGAGGCCGGCGTGAACCGCGCCTCGCTCGGCGTGCAGTCGCTGGAGCCGGAGGCGCTGCGCTTCCTCGGCCGCCGCCACGACGCGGCGGAGGCGGTGGCGGCGCTCGAGCTCGCGCGCGAGATCTTCCCGCGCCTCTCCTTCGACCTGATCTACGCCCGCCCCGGCCAGGCGGAGGACGCCTGGCGGGCCGAGCTGCGCCGCGCCCTCTCGCTCGCCGCCGACCACCTCTCGCTCTACCAGCTCACGGTCGAGCCGGGGACGCAGTTCGCGACGCTGCATGCCCGCGGCGCCTTTGCCCTGCCGGAGGGGGAGGAGGCCGCGCGCCTCTACGCCGCGACGGCGGAGGAGGCGGCGCGCTTCGGCCTCGCGCCCTATGAGGTCTCGAACTACGCGCGGCCCGGTGCGGAGAGCCGGCACAACTTGGCCTACTGGCGCTACGGCGACTACCTCGGCATCGGCGCGGGCGCGCACCAGCGGCTGCTGCTCGACGGGCGGCTGCTGGCCACGCGCCGCCACCGCGCGCCGGAGGAGTGGGCCGCGCGGGTCGAGCGCGACGGCCACGCCATCGTGGAGGAGGAGGCGCTGGCGCCGGAGGACCGCGCTAGGGAGGCGCTGCTGATGGGCCTGCGCCTGACGGAGGGCGTGGACCCGGCGCGGATCGCGGCACGAAGCGGCCTGCCCTGGGATCGTGCCGTGGACACCGCCATGCTGGCGGCGCTGGAGGAGGAAGGCTACCTCGCCTGGCACGCCGACGGCCGCCTCGCCGCGACGCCGGACGGACGGCTGCGGCTCGACGCCCTGCTGCCGGTGCTGCTGCGATGACAGGGCGCACCGCCTTCCTCGGCGCCTATGGCTACGGCAACCTCGGCGACGAGCTCTGCCTGATCGAGGCGATGCAGGCCTTCCCGCCGGCCGAGGCGCATGCCTTCTCGGTGGACGGCGCCTGGACCCGCCGCTGCGTGCCGGAGCTGGCCGGCACCTTCCGCGAGGGGCCGGAGATGCTGGCGCTGCGCCCGGACCGGATCGTCTTCGGCGGCGGCATGTTCGGCGTCTCGGACGCCTTCGCGGCCTGGATGCCCTGGATGGCGGAGGCCGCGGAGCAGGGTGTGGCGCTGCACGTCCACAACATCGGCGTCGCGCGCATCAAGTCCGACCTCGCCTGGTTCGACGCACGCGCCGCCGCCACCGTCGCGCGCCTCGCTTCCTTCACCGTGCGCGACTACGTCTCCTTCGAGATGATCGCCGAGGCCGGGCTCGGCCGCATGCCGCGCATCACCCACTTCCCCGAACGCCTCGTCACGCCCGACTTCGCGCTGGCCGACGAGCTGCTGCCGCGTGGCCGCAAGCTGCTCGGCGTCTCGATCCTCTCCCTGCCCGCGATGGAGGAGGTGACGGAGCGCGACGCGCCGCTGCTCGATGCGCTGCTGGCGGAGTTCGAGGGCCATGACGTCGTGCCCGTCGTCAGCACGCTGCACCAATCGGCGGAGGACGAGAACGATGTCGAGGGCGCCGCCCGCTTCATCCGCCGCTTCCTGCCGCGCGCGCGCATCGCGGCGCCCGAATTGCTCGACGCGGCGTTCTGGCGCGCGCGCCTCACGCCACGCAACCTGAAGGGCCTGATCGCGCGCTGCGACGCGCTGGTGACGCAGCGCAAGCACAACGCGGTGCACGCGATCGGCGCGGGCGTGCGCGTCATCGGGCTGCATCCGGTGGTGGACGACAGCCTGCGCCGCACCTTCGTGGCACTGAGCGAGGTGCTGCCGCCGGGATCGCGCTGCATCGGCATCGGGGAGGTCTGAGACCCTTGGCGACCCTGCTGCTGGCCGAGGACCCGCTGGCCGACCCGCTCTCCAGCGCGCTGCTCGCCGACGCGGCCGCGGCGCTCGGGCCCTGCATGCTCGCGGGCCACCCCGCGCCGCCCGCGCCCCTGCTGGCGCCGGGCCCGGCACCTGCGCGCGTGGCACTCGCCGGGGTGTTCCTGCGACGGGAGGCGCTGGAGGCCGCGCTGGCCGAGGCGACGCGCCTGGCCGGCGCCGGGGCCGCGGTGCTCGCCTGGAACCTCTCGGTCGAGGGCGAGGCCGCCCGTGCCGCCCCGCCCGCGGGCGTCGCGGTGCTCGACCACGCGGAGGCGTTGCACATCCGCGATCACCGCAGCCTGAACGTGCTGACGCTCTGGCGCGTCGCGGCGCGGATGCGCCTGCGCCCCTATGCGGAGCGCAACCTCGTCGCCGATCCGGGCCTCGCGCTGATGCTGCCGCGCGGGCCCGTCCTCGGCTTCTGCATGCGCGGCGGGCAGGAGATCCGCCTGTCGTGGCGTGCGCGCATCCCGGCAATCCGGCGCATCCTGGCCCCCCATGCCGGCTGGCCCGTGCTGCCCCTTCCCGTGGCCCCGCCCATCGAGGGGAGCACATCGGACGACGCGGCCGGCACGCGCGACGCGCTCGCCGCCATCCTGCCGGAGGCGCGCCTCGCGCTACCGGAGATGCTGGACCCGGCCTGGTGGCGCCAGGCTGTGACGCCCGCGCGGCTTGCCGGGCTGGTCGGGGCCTGCGGCGCGGTGGCGAGCCAGCGGGACCTGCCGGCCGCGCTGGCCATCGCGGCGGGTGTGCCCGTGCAGGGCATCGCGCTCGGTGCCGACCGGCGCATCATCTCCTGCATGGCGACGCTGGCGAACGAGCTGCCGCCCGGCTCGGCGCTGCACTACCCGGCGCCGGGGTGAACCCAGGAAGCAGTCACTGGCCGCGCTGCTTCCCCGCCGCCTGCCGCGCCCCTAGTCGGCGTATTGCCCCGCCGCCTCGATGATGGGCCGCCAGCGCGCCACCTCCTCGGCAAGGAAGCGACGGTGGAAGGCCGGGCTGGCGCGTTCCTCTGTCGCAGGCGCGGTCACCAGCTCGGCGAAGCGCTGGCGCAGCCGCTCCTCCTGCAATGCCGCGCGGATGGCGGCGGAGAGCCGTTCCTGGATCTCGGGCGGCGTGCCGCGCGGCGCGTAGAGGCCGTGCCAGGTGCTCATGACCAACGAGGGCTGGCCCGCCTCCGTCGTCGTCGGCAGGTCGAGGCCGTCGACGCGCCCGGGCAGCGTCACGGCATAGCCCCGGATGCGACCGTCGCGCAGGAAGGGCGCGGTGTTCGTCGCCTGGTCGCAGAAGACGTCGATCCGGCCGGCCATGAGGTCGGTGATGGCGGGCGCGCTGCCGCGGAAGACGACGCCCGTCAGCGCCGTGCCCGCCGCGTGCTGGAGGAGCATGCCGCAGAGATGGTTCGCGCCGCCGAGACCGGAATGCGCGAGGTTCAGCCTGTCCCCCTGGCGCCGGATCTCCGCCATGAAGCCGGCGAAGTCCGCGGCGGGAAAGTCGGGCCGCGCCACCAGCGTCATGGCCGCGTCGGACACCAGGCCGAGCGGGGCGAAGCTGTCGGTCACGCTGTAGGGCAGGCGCCGGTAGAGCGTCGCGCTGCTGGCATGCCCGACATGGTGGGACAGCAGCGTGTAGCCATCGGGCCGCGCCTGGGCCACGCGCGCGGCGGCGATGGTGCCGCCCGCCCCGGTGACGTTCTCGACCACCACGGGCTGGCCGAGGGCGCGGGACATCCCCTCGGCCACGAGGCGCGATATGACGTCGGTCGGCCCGCCCGCGGCGAAGGGGACGACGACCGAGACGGATCGGCTCGGGAAAGGCTGCTGCGCCCGCACGGCCGGGGCCGCGAGGACGAAGGCGGTGGCGGCGAGTAGCCCGCGTCGGTTCATGTCTGCTTCCTCCTGCTGCCTCGTGCCGGGATGGCGCGCATCAGTCGTTCGACCGGCGCAGCGCCTCGCAGACCGCGTCGGTGACTTGGCGCGTGGTGGCCCTTCCGCCGAGGTCGGGCGTGTGCAGCGCGGGATCCGCCGTCACGCGCTCGACCGCCCGCATCAGGCGCTCGGCGGCCGGCTTCTCGCCCAGGTGCTCCAGCATCATCGCGGCGGTCCAGAAGGTGGCAACCGGGTTGGCGATGCCCTTGCCCGTGATGTCGAAGGCCGAGCCGTGGATCGGCTCGAACATCGAGGGGGCGTCGCGCTCGGGGTTGATGTTCGCGGTCGGCGCGATGCCGAGCGAGCCTGCCAGCGCCGCCGCGAGGTCCGACAGGATGTCGGCGTGCAGGTTGCTGGCCACGATGGTGTCGAGGCTCCCCGGCCGGATGACCATGCGCATGGTCATGGCGTCCACCAGCATCTTGTCCCAGGTGACGTCCGGGAATTCCAGGGCGACCTCGGCCGCGATCTCGTCCCACATCACCATGGCGTGGCGCTGCGCGTTGGACTTGGTGACCACCGTCAGCAGCTTGCGCGGGCGGGACTGCGCGAGTCGGAAGGCGTAGCGCATGATGCGCTGGACGCCGGCCCGCGTCATCACCGAGACGTCGGTCGCGACCTCGATCGGCAGGCCCTTGTGGGCGCGGCCGCCGACGCCGGAATACTCGCCCTCCGAGTTCTCCCGCACGATCACCCAGTCGAGCTCGGGCCCCGAGACGGCCCGGAGCGGGCTGGTGATGCCCGGCAGCACGCGGGTCGGGCGCACATTGGCGTACTGGTCGAGCGGCTGGCAGATGGCGAGCCGCAGGCCCCAGAGGGTGACGTGGTCCGGGATGTCCGGCGCCCCGACGGCGCCGAAGAGGATGGCGTCGAATTGCCGCAGCTGGTCGGCGCCGTCGGCCGGCATCATGACACCGTGCCTGCGGTAGTAGTCCGAGCCCCAGTCGAAATCCGTGAAGTCCAGGGCGAAGCCGCCGTCGCGCGCGGCGCAGACCTTCAGGACCTCGACACCGGCCGAGATCACCTCGGGCCCGATGCCGTCCCCGCCCATCGCCGCGATCCGGTAGCTTCGCATGCCCGTCCTTCCTCCGCCGACGACGCCAGGAACCCTCTGGCGTGCCACCTTCCATGCAAGACGGAGACTGGCCTATGCCCGGCAGGACCATGGGTCAACTCGTGGAATGCCAGCTTGCATGGAACACTCTGTGAGGTATCGGGGAGAGGGTGCGATGGTAAGCCTGCACAGCGCAGCCGGCGCCCCGCCGCGGCGATCCTCCCTCGTAGACGGCGCCTACGAGGCGCTGAAGAGGGCAATCCGCAACAACGTCTTCGCGCCGGGCTACCAGGGCTCGGAGGGGGAGATCGCCGCCCAGCTCGGCATGAGCCGCACGCCGGTGCACGAGGCGATCATCCGCCTGCAGGAGGAAGGGCTGGTCCGCGTCCTGCCGCGGCGCGGCGTGCAGGTCTGCGCCATCTCCCCCGAGGACATGCGGGAGATCTACGAGGTCATCATCGCCCTCGAAACCGCCTCGGCGGAGCTGATCGCCGCGATGCCGCCCGAGCGGCGCACCCGGACCGCCGATGAGCTGGATGCGCTGAACGCCCGCATGGAAGAGGCCCTGGCCGGGGAGGATCTCGTCGCCTGGGCCGAGGCCGACGGCCGGTTCCACCAGCTCCTCGTGGAGCGCAGCGGCAATCGGCGCCTGGCGCGCATGTTCCACACGATCATGGACCAGTCGCACCGTGCCCGGATGCTGACGCTGCGCCTCCGCCCGAAGCCGGGCCGGTCGCTCCGGGACCATCGCGGCATCGTCGAGGCGATCCGCCTGGGCGAGGCGCCGGCCGCCCGCGACCGCGCGAAGGCGCACCGTGCCCGGGCGCGGGACGAGTTGCTGCCGCTGATCGACGCGCTCGGGATGAGGCACCTGTAGCGGGCGCGCCACGGCGCCTCGCGGCAGGCCCCATCATCGTGTCTCGTCGAACACGGCCCTTCCGATGGCGCGGGTCCCGCACCGGATACCCGGGGTCCCGAGGGCCTCAGGCCCTCTGCGGGGGAGTGCGAGGGGGCGTCGCCCCCTCGCCGCGCGAGAGTTCCAGCGCCCGCGCGTAGACCTGCTTCCGTGGCAGCCCCGTCGCCGCCGCGACTAGCGCCGCAGCGTCGCGCAGGCTCTCCCGCGCCAGGGCGGCGCGGAGCTGTTCGTCGAGCTCCGCCTCACCGGTCCGCTCCTCCGGCGCCGGCCCGACCACGATGCAGATCTCGCCCCGTGCCGCCTCGGCCGCGTAACGGGCCGCAAGCTCGGCCAGCGTGCCGCGCCGCACCTCCTCGAAGCGCTTCGTCAGCTCCCGCGCCACGGCGGCGGGACGCGCCCCGCCGAAGCCCGCTTCCATGTCGGCCAGCGTCTCGGCCAGCCGGTGCGGCGCCTCGAAGAAGACGAGCGTGGCGGAGAGGCCGGCGCGCTCGGCGGCGCGGAGGCGCGCGATCTCCGCCTCCCGCTGGCCGCCGCGGGGCGGCAGGAAGCCGTGGAACAGGAAGGGCTGCGGCGGCAGGCCCGAGAGGGTCAGCGCCATCACCGCCGCGTTCGGCCCGGGCACGGCCGTCACCGCCAGCCCCTCGGCCAGCGCCGCCCGCACCAGCCGGTAGCCGGGGTCGGAGACGAGCGGCGTCCCGGCGTCGGATGCGAGGGCAAGTTTCTCCCCCGCCCGCAGCCGGGCCAGGATGCGCGGCGCCATCTCCTCCTCGTTGTGGTCGTGCAGTGGCAGGAGCGGCGCGGAGACGCCATAACGGGCCAGCAGCCCGCCCGTCACCCGCGTGTCCTCGCACAGCACCGCGTCCGCGCCCTTCAGGGCGTCCAGCGCGCGGGGCGGCAGGTCACCCAGGTTGCCGATGGGCGTTGCCACCAGCGTCAGAAGACCCGGCGCCGCAGCCGCAGGAGGATCCTCGCTTGCCAAGACCACTGCCTCGCCTCTTCCGCCGTGGCCTCCTGCTCGGTGCGCTGCTGGCCGTCACGGCCTGCGGCCCGAGGGGAGGCGGGTTCACCTTCCCAGGCATCGCCCCGCCCATCGGCGGCGCCGTGGCGCCGATGCCCGCCGACATGCCGCGGGTGCGCGGCGCGATGCTGCTGCCGCTGACCGGCGGCCAGGCGCCACTCGGCCAGGCGATGCTGAACGCGGGGACCATGGCCCTGTTCGACGAGGCTGGCCAGGGCATCGAGTTCGCGCCGCAGGACACGAACGGCACGCCCACGGGCGCCGCCACCGCCGCGCGCCGGGCCATCGCGGGGGGCGCGCGCATCCTGGTCGGCCCGCTCACCTCGGCCGAGACGGCCGCGGTGGCGCCGGTGGCCCGCAACGCGGGCGTGCCGCTGCTCGCCTTCACCAACGATGCCTCCCGCGCCGGGGAGGGAGTATGGGTGCTCGGCGTGACGCCGGCGCAGCAGGTTCGGCGCCTCGTCGCGGCCTCCGCGGCCGGCGGGGCGCAGCGCTTCGCCCTCGGCGCGCCGGACAACGAGTTCGGCCGGGCGCTGGCCGCCGCGCTGCGGGAGGCGACGCAGGATCTCGGCCTGCCTCGGCCGGTCATCGGGCTCTACCCGGCCGGCGCCGACGTCACCATGGCCGCCGCCGCGCTCCGCTCCCAGGCCGCGCAGGCCGAGGCGCTGCTGATCGGCGAGACGGGGGAGCGCGCCCGGCGCTACGTCGCCGCCTACCAGGCCGCCGAGGGGGAGGGCGGCCCGCCGCCGAGGCTGCTCGGCACCGCGCTCTGGGGCACGGATGGCAGCCTGCGCGGCGACCCGGCGCTCGCAGGGGCATGGTTCCCGGGGCCGGACCCCGGCGCGCGCTCCCGCTTCGAGGCGCGCTACCGCGACGCCTATGGGGAGACGCCGCCGCGCGTCGCCGCCGTGGCCTATGACGCGGTCGCGCTCGGCACGCGCAGCCTGCGCTCGGGCGCCATGCCCGGCAGCACGGCGGACACGCTCGCCGGGGCGGAGGGACCGGTGCGGCTCGCGCAGGGCGGGCGCACCTTGCGGGGGCTCGCGGTCTTCTCGCTTTCGGCCAGCGGCGACCCCGTCCTGGTCGCGCCGGCGCCGCTGCCGGGCGCACCGGGCTCCTGAGGGGATGCCGGCCTCGCCGCGGCGGGTCCTGGGCGCGGCGGCGCTGATCGGCGGCGTGCCGATGGCGGTGCTGCTGGTCCTGCTCGCGGCCGGGGAGGTGGCGCCGGGTCCCGGCGGGCTTGCGCTTGGCGCCACGGCGGCCGCGTCGCTCGGCATGGGCCGCCTGTGGCTCGGCAACCTGGCGCGGCTGGCCGAGGCGATGCGCCGGGCGGAGCGGGGGGAGACCGAGGTGCCGGAGATGGAGGGCGGCCCCCTCCTCCCCTCCGTCGCCGCCATCGCGGAGGGCGTGCGCCGCCTGGCCCGTGCCCAGCAGGAAAGGGCGGCGCTGGTCGGCCGCCTGCGCCGGGCGGACGAGACGATCGTCGAGAACCTGCCGGACCCGCTCGTCGTGCTCGATGCCGGGGGGGCGCCGCTGCGGTCCAACCGCGCCGCGCGCGCCCTGTTCGGTGCGCCGGGCGAGGGCGGCGACCTCTCCGCGCTGCTGCGCCACCCGGCGATGGCGGACGCGGTGGACGCGGCGCTGGCGGGCGCCCGGCCGCGCCCGGCCGACATCGTCCTGCCCGTGCCCGTCCCGCGGGACCTCGCGGTCCATGCCATCCCGATGGAGCCGCCGCTCTCGGATGGCGGGCGCGTCGTGCTGCTGCTCTCGGACCGGACGCGGGAGCGCGCGGTGGAGCGCATGCGCGCCGACTTCGTGGCGAACGCCAGCCACGAGCTGCGCACCCCGCTCGCCTCCCTCATCGGCTTCATCGAGACGCTGCGCGGCCCGGCGGAGGACGACCCGGCCGCGCGGGCCCGCTTCCTCGGCATCATGGCGGAGCAGGCGGACCGGATGCGCCGGCTGATCGACGACCTGCTGGGCCTGACCCGCATCGAGATGACGGAGCACCAGCCGCCGACCGGCCGCGTGGAGCTGGCGCGGCTGGCGGAGGCGGAGGCGGAGGCGCTGGCGCCGATCCTGACCGGGCGCGGTGCGCGGCTGGACGTGTCGCTCGACCCGGCGGCAATTGCTGCGCCGGCCGATGCCGGGCAGCTCGGCCAGGTGCTGCGCAACCTGCTCGAGAACGCGGTCCGTTACGGGCGGGAGGGGGGGAGCGTGCGCCTGACCATCGCGCGCGCGGCGCCGGGCGGGCCCTGGCCGGCGCGGCCCGGCGTCGTCATCGGCGTGGCGGACGAGGGACCGGGCATCCCGCGCCACCACCTGCCGCGGCTGACGGAGCGCTTCTACCGCGTGGACCGCGGGCGCAGCCGGCAGGGGGGGGGCACGGGCCTCGGCCTCGCAATCGTGAAGCACATCGTCAACCGCCACCGCGGCCAGTTGCTGATCGAGAGCGAGGAGGGCGTCGGCTCCACCTTCCGGGTGTGGCTGCCCGCCGAGGCGTAGCGCCCCGCGTCACGCGGTGGCGAGGGGCCGCACGATCGGATTGCGGGCGGCATCGCCCGTGCCGCGGGGCGTGAACGCCTCCCGCTGCGGCTCCAGCGCCTCGAGCCGCGCAAGGTCGAACAGCCGCCATCCCGCGCGCCCGCTTGCGCCCTCCTCGGCATCCGCCTGCCAGGCGAGCAGCGCGAGCCGCCCGCGGGAGGTGCGGCCGACCGCATGCGGCTCCACGGTCCGCCACGCACCGGCATAGCGAAGGCCGAGATGGCGCCGCGCGCGCAGGGCTGCGGTGATCAGCGCCAGGGCGGAGCCCACATGGGCATCCCCGGCGTCCTCTCTGATGGGCATGCGCAGGATATGGGCAAGCAATGCTGCGTTGCGAGGGAACCCGCGCCCGCCCGAAGCGTGCCACATCGGCGCCACGCTGCCCGCACAGGGATCGTATACCAAGCAGCCCGTTGGCCTCCCTTCCCCATCACAGCGACGGAGCGTTCCCCGCGTGAAGACCCGACACCCCTTGTTCCGCTCCTTCTTCCTGGGTGGGTTCGAATGTTCATCCCACCGCAACATGGCGCGCCGCCGGCTCGACATGATCGCGGCGACCCACCACGACATGATGGTCGAGGCCGACTACCGGCAGCTGGCCGAGCACGGCATCCAGGCGGCGCGCGACGGCATCCGTTGGCACCTGATCGAGACCGCGCCTGGCCGGTATGACTGGTCCTCGGTGCTGCCGATGCTGCGCGCGGCGGAGGCGACGGGCACGCAGATCCTCTGGGACCTGTGCCACTATGGCTGGCCGGACGACCTCGACCCGTTCTCCGGCGCCTTCCCCGAGCGGCTGGCGCGCTTCTCGGCGGCCTTCGCCCGGCTGCACCTGGAGGAGACGGGGCGGGCGCCCTTCGTCTGCCCGGTGAACGAGATCTCGTTCCTCGCCTTCGCGGGCGGAGACATGGAGCGCTGCTCCCCCCACGCGACCGGGCGGGGGCCGGAGCTGAAGCGCAACCTGGTGCGCGCGGCGGTCGCGGCGACGCACGCCGTGCGGGCGGTGGCGCCGGGTGCGCGCTTCGCGGCGGTTGACCCCATCATCAACATCGTCCCGCGCAACGGGGACGAGGCGGAGGAGGTGGCGCGCCACAACGCGAGCCAGTGGGAGGCGTGGGACATGCTGTGCGGGCGTCAGGCACCGGAGCTCGGCGGGTCCGAGGACATGCTCGACGTGCTTGGCATCAACTACTACTGGAACAACCAGTGGCTCCATCACGGGGAGCCGCTCTCGCCCTTCGACACCATGCGCTGGATACCCTTCCGCCGCCTGCTGCAGCAGGCCTGGGAGCGCTACGCGCCGCGGCCCGTCATGATCGCCGAGACGTCGATCGAGGGTTGGCCGCGCCCGGACTGGTTCCGCTACGTCTGCGAGGAGGCGCGGGAGGCGATGCGCGCCGGCGTGCCGTTGGAGGGCATCTGCCTCTATCCCGTGCTGTCGCACATGGGCTGGGACGAGGACCGCTACTGCCCGAACGGGCTCTTCGAGCTTCAGCCGCGCGCCGGCCGCCGCGAGGTGTATCGCCCGCTGGCGGAGGAGCTGGCACGCCAGCTGGCCGCCTTCGCGGAGGTGGAGCCGGCGCTGGCGCAGGCGGCATCGAGATAGGCGTCGGCATGGCGCGGCCCGGGCCGGAGGGCCTGGGGCCGCGTAGGTTGCCGGGGATGGCCGGTGGGGACCCGGCCATCCGCCCGTCGGAGCAGGACGTCGCCGGTCCTGTCCACCCCAAGCTCGGACCCGGCGATCGGGCCGCGTCCGCGACCCTTGGCTCCGCCACATTTGCGCCAGAGGGCACTCTGGGCAGGATCCCGGCGCAGAGGTCGCGAATCCTCCCTGCATTGTCGCGCTGCAGGCAGGCGGATGCGGCCCCGCGCCGGGCTGAGTCGTGCTTGAGGCCGTGGAATGTCCCGACAGCCTCATCAACGGGCTTGACCCGGCCCGCCGCGGTGGCATTTGACCCGCCCATGGATCAGATGCCGACTGGCCGCGACGACGCCCCCCTGGCCACCCCGCGGCCGCGGCTCGCCGTGGTGCTCTTCAACCTGGGCGGTCCCGACCGGGAGGAGAGCATCCGGCCCTTCCTGGTCAACCTCTTCACGGACCCGGCCATCCTGCGCGTGCCGGGCTTCATCCGGCCCTGGCTTGGCCGGCTGATCGCCTGGCGCCGGACGAAGCCGGCGACCGAGAACTATGCCGTGCTCGGCGGCCGCTCCCCCCTGCTCGAGCTGACCGAGGCGCAGGGCGCGGCGCTCGAGGCCGAGCTGAACGCGGGCGGGGAGGTCGAGGCGAAGGTCTTCGTCGCCATGCGCTACTGGCACCCGATGGCGCCCGAGACCGCGGCCGCCGTGAAGGCCTGGGGGCCGGACGAGGTGCTGCTGCTGCCGCTCTACCCGCAGTTCTCCACCACCACGACGGGATCCTCGGCGCTGGACTGGGAGGCTGCGGCGCGGCGCGTCGGCCTCTCGGCCCCGACCACCACCGTCTGCTGCTTCCACTCAGACCCCGACTTCGCCGCGGGCACGGCGGCGATCGTCCGGCGCGCCCATGACGAGGCGCGGGCTGCGCTCGACCCCGCCATCCCGCTCCGCGTCCTCTTCTCCGCCCACGGGCTGCCCGAGAGCATCGTGAAGTCGGGCGACCCCTACCAGTGGCAGGTTGAGCGCACGGTGGCCGAGGTGGTGCAGCGCCTGGGCCTGCCCGGCCTCGACCACGTGGTCTGCTACCAGTCCCGCGTCACGCCGCAGAAGTGGATCGGCCCCAGCACGGAGGACGAGCTGGAGCGCGCGGGGCGGGACAAGGTGGCGGTCCTGGTGGTTCCCATCGCCTTCGTCTCCGAGCATTCGGAGACGCTCGTGGAGCTGGACGTCGAGTACCGGGAGGAGGCCGAGCATCTCGGCGTGCCGGGATACTTCCGCTCGCCGGCCCAGAACTCCGACCCGGCCTTCATCCACTCCCTCGCCGGGCTGGTCCGTCGCGCGCGGGTGTCGGGCCGCAGCCTCTGCTCCTTCGCCGGCGCCAGGCAGTGCCCCCGGGAGCACCGCGACTGCCCGCATGCCCGCCTGGCGGCGGGGCGGCGGCAGGCGGCGCAGGTGGAGGCGTGAGCCGGCCGGACGCGGTGCTGTTCGACTGCGACGGCGTGCTGGCGGACACGGAGCCGCTGCATGACCGCGTGATCGCCGAG
The DNA here is from genome assembly GCA_035644895.1 of Acetobacteraceae bacterium. GTDB lineage: Bacteria > Pseudomonadota > Alphaproteobacteria > Acetobacterales > Acetobacteraceae > Falsiroseomonas. The sequence continues at coordinate 21,199 of DASQNQ010000161.1, forward strand.
GAGGTGACCGCGCTCGGCTGGCCGATGGGGCCGGAGGAGGCCCGGCGGGTGTTCCTCGGCCTGTCCTGGCAGGCGATGGAGCCGGTGATCGCGGGACGGATCGGGCGGCCGGTGCCGCCGGACTGGCACGGCGCCCTGATCGCGCGGGTGGTGCGGGCCCTGCGCGAGGAGGTGCCACCAGTGCCGGGCGCGATCGAGGCGGTCGCCGCGCTGCGCCGGGCGGGCGTGGCAGTGGCCTGCGCCAGCAACTCCTCCGCGGAGGAGCTGTCCCTCAAGCTGGAGCGCCTCGGCCTCGCCGCGGCCTTCGCGGGCCGCGCCTTCTCGCGCGACAGCGTCGCGCGCCCGAAGCCGGCGCCCGACATGTACCTGGCCGCGGCCGCGGCCTGCCGGGCGGTGCCGGACCGCTGCGTGGTGATCGAGGACAGCGTGGTCGGCGCCCGGGCGGGGCTGGCGGCGGGATGCCGGGTGCTCGGCTACGATGTGACGGCCGGCGCGGGTCCGCTCGCGGCGGAGGGCGTCGAGACCTTCCACCGCATGGCGGACCTGCCGGGGCTCCTCGGGGTGTGCGGATGACGCTCGACTGGCTGGCGCCGGCCTATCCCTGGACGAAGTCCCTGCACGTCATTGCCATGGTTGCCTGGATGGCGGGGCTGTTCTACCTGCCGCGGCTTTACGTCTATCACACGCAGGCCGAGGTGGGTTCTGCCCTGTCCGAGCTGTTCAAGGTGATGGAGCGGCGGCTGCTGCGCGCCATCATGAACCCGGCGATGATCGCGACCTGGATCCTCGGCATCACGCTCGTCCTGACGCCGGGCGTCGTGGACTGGCGGGCCGGCTGGTGGCACCTGAAGCTGGCCTCCGTGCTCGGGATGACCTGGTTCCACATGGACCTGGCCCGCGCCCGCCGTGGCTTCGAGGCGGACGGGCGGCCGCGGTCCGAACGGGGCTGGCGCATCATGAACGAGGTGCCGACCATCCTCCTGATCGTCATCGTCATCATGGTGATCGCGAAGCCGTTCTGAGGCCGGGCGCCGCAAGGCTGTCGCAAACAGGCCTCACCTCCTTGCAATGGAATCGCAGCCCACCATTTCCATATTGACTGGTCCGCGGAACCCAACCTAGGGTTCGATCGCTTCCAGCCAATCCAGGTGGCGACGTGCGAAGTCTCTGTCCGTCAGGGCAGGACGGGACCACGGGGCTGCCTGCACCCCTCCCCAGAATGGGACCCTGCCGGGCTGCGCGAGTCGTCCCCGGCATCTGGCCAGGATCGCAGCGGGTCGCCGCATGTGTCCTGAGATCCAGGAAGGGCTTGGTCCCACCTGCCATCTCCAGATGTCACCGGACGCGTCCAAACACATGCATCTTTCGGAACTCAAGGCAAAAACCCCCTCCGACCTGCTCGCATTCGCGGAATCGCTGCAGATCGAGAACGCATCGTCCCTGCGCAAGCAGGACATCATGTTCGCGATCCTGAAGACGCTGGCCGAGAACGAGCAGGCCATCTACGGCGAGGGCACGCTGGAGATCCTCCCCGACGGCTTCGGCTTCCTGCGTTCGCCCCAGGCCAACTACCTGCCGGGACCGGACGACATCTACGTCTCCCCCGCCCAGGTGCGCCGCTTCGCACTGCGGACCGGCGACACGGTGGAGGGCCAGATCCGGGCGCCGAAGGACGGGGAGCGCTACTTCGCGCTGCTGAAGGTCAACGCGATCAACTTCGAGCCTCCGGAGGCACTCCGCCACCGGATCAACTTCGACAACCTCACGCCGCTCTATCCCCAGCGCCGCCTGAAGATGGAGAACCCCGAGGCCGAGGGCGCGGCGAAGGGACCGACCAAGGACTACACGCATCGGGTGATCGACCTGATCGCGCCGATCGGCATGGGGCAGCGCGCGCTGGTGGTGGCGCCGCCGCGCACCGGCAAGACGGTGATGCTGCAGAACATCGCCAAGTCCATCACCGCGAACCACCCCGATGTCTTCCTCATCGTGCTGCTGATCGACGAGCGGCCGGAGGAGGTGACCGACATGGCGCGCACCGTGCGGGGCGAGGTGGTCGCATCCACCTTCGACGAACCGGCGACGCGCCACGTGCAGGTGACGGAAATGGTGCTCGAGAAGGCGAAGCGCCTGGTGGAGCACAAGCGGGACGTGGTCATCCTGCTCGACTCCATCACGCGCCTCGGCCGCGCCTACAACAGCGTCGTGCCCTCCTCGGGCAAGGTGCTGACGGGCGGCGTGGACGCGAACGCGCTGCAGCGCCCGAAGCGCTTCTTCGGCGCGGCGCGCAACATCGAGGAGGGCGGCTCGCTCACCATCATCGCCACCGCGCTGATCGACACGGGCAGCCGAATGGACGAGGTGATCTTCGAGGAGTTCAAGGGCACCGGCAACTCGGAGCTCATCCTGGACCGGAAGCTCTCGGACAAGCGCACCTTCCCGGCGATCGACATCACCAAGAGCGGCACCCGCAAGGAGGAGCTGCTGGTGGACCGTGCGACGCTGTCCAAGATGTGGGTTCTGCGCCGCATCCTGAACCCGATGGGCACGCAGGATGCGATGGAGTTCCTGCTGGACAAGCTGAAGTACAGCAAGACCAACCAGGACTTCTTCGACGCGATGAACACCTGACGTCAGCTTGTTTCCGGCCAGCCTCGTTGGGTTGGCCAGACCCTGCTCTCGTTCCGCATTCTCGGGCGTGGTTGCCAGATGGGGCAGCTGCGATGGGCAGCTTGTCCGCCCAGGCCACCGCCGATGCTTCTACCGAGGTTGTGGCCGCCTCTGCCTGATGGGCCGGCTGCCGCCCCCTGCTGCGCGGCCATCGGCCTCAGGGAAGCAGGATCGTGCTTCCCGTCGTGCGGCGCCCTTCGAGTGCCCGATGCGCCTCGACCGCATCCTTCAAGGCAAAGGTCTGGTTCACGCGGACCTTCACCGCCCCCTTCGAGACGACGTCGAAGAGCGCTTCCGCACAATCCAGCAGGTCCTCACGCTTGGCGGTGTACGTCGCCAGCGTGGGTCGCGTCACATAGAGGGACCCCTTGGCGGCCAGGATGCCAAGGTCCGGAACGGACACCGGCCCCGAGGCATTGCCGTAGGACACCAGCATCCCGAACGGTGCGAGGCTGTCGAGCGAGGTGGCGAAGCTGTCGCGCCCGACACTGTCGAAGACGACGGGCAGCATCGTCCCGCCCGTGATCTCCTTCACGCGTTGGGGAAGGTGGTCGAGTCCCACGATGACGTGGTCGGCTCCGTGTGCCCGGGCAAGCTCCGCCTTCTCGTCCGTGCTGACCGAACCGATCACGATGCAGCCGAGATGCTTGGCCCACTGGGTCATGATGAGACCCACGCCCCCCGCCGCCGCATGGACCAGGATGGTTTGCCCGGCCTTCACAGGGTAGGTCCGCGTCAGGAGGAAGCCGGCCGTCATGCCCTGCAGCATCATGGCCGCCGCCTGTTGCGACGGGATGGATGGCGGGAGCTTCACAAGACGGTCGGCCTTGATCGTCCGCGCCTCGGCATAGGCGCCGATCGGAGCCGTAGCGTAGGCGACGCGATCACCCTGGGAGACGGTGGTCACGCCATCACCTACAGCCTCGACCACACCAGCAGCTTCCATGCCGATGGTCGCAGGAAGGGCTGGTGCCTTGTACAGGCCGGTCCGGAAGTACACGTCGATGTAGTTGAGGCCCACAGCCTCATGCCGGACCAGCACCTCACCAGGTTTCGGCTGCGGAAGCGGCACATCCTCCCAGACCAGTTGCTCCGGGCCGCCATATTCGTGGACTCGGATGGCGTGGTTCATCAGAAACTCCCGGCAGGCGAGATGGAAGGCGAAGAGAGGAGGTCGGGGTCAGCGCGGCAAAAACGGCGTTCGTGGCTCAACAGGAGGCGCTTCGTCGTGACGCCATCATGCCCCGAGTAGCCGCCAATGGCACCACGGGCAGCGAGCACACGGTGACACGGTATCAGGATCGGCAGCGGATTGGCCCCCATCGCCTGCCCGATTGCCCGCGGCGCCGTCCCGAGCAGGTTGGCCAGTTCGCCATAGGACCGGGTTTGCCCGAATGGTATGTTGCGGAGGCCGGCCCAGACGCGCTGCTGGAACGGCGTGCCTGCGGCCGCCAGGGGGAGATCAAAGCTGCGCCGCCGTCCGTCGAACCAGTCCTGCAATTGGCTCCGGGCGCGCTGCAACAAGGGTGTCGGTTGCTGGTCGCGACCTCGACCCCAATCCAGGGCAACGATGGCGCCGTTCTCTTCGGAGATGGTGAGCTCGCCACAGGGTGTGAGAAGGGACAGTTGTGGCATCACATGGCTCCGCGACTGGCCTTGCGCCTGAGGTGGCAGGGCGTCAAGCCTGGGAAAGCCCGTAGCGCCGAGTTGTCGACTAGCTTGGCGGCAAGGCGACGGGCTGGAAGAGTTTGCCAGGATTTGCCCCGTTGAACATAAGGATCACGCGGTGACCGACGTCGACGATTCCGGGGAGAATTCCCCTGATCCATCGCCCTTCTTCCAGGCGCACATCTTCGTCTGCTGCAATCGACGGCCCGACGATCATCGGCGTGGCTCCTGTGCGGCCAAGGGCAGCGATGAACTTCGAGCCTACATGAAGGTGCGCGCAAAGGAACTCGGGTTACAGCGCGTTCGGGTGAACCAGGCAGGATGCCTGGATCGATGCGAGCTCGGGCCCACGCTGGTGATCTACCCCGACGGCGTGTGGTACAGCCCCCGGACGCGCGACGATATCGACGCGATCCTCCAATCCCATCTCGTCGAGGGTGGGCGCGTGCCACGTTTGCGGCTGCCGAACGAGAACGCCCCGTCGAAGAAGGGGGATTGAAGCTGCGCCCGTGTTTCACGTGAAACCACGCCCATGGCTGGCCTGACCGACACGATCTTTGCGACAGCGACCGGAAGCGGGCGCGCGGCCCTCACAGTGATCCGCATCTCCGGCCCAATGACGTGTGAAACCCTGCGGCATCTTGCCGGACAACTACCAAGCCCGCGGCGGATGTCCCTGCGACGGTTGCGCCTGCCCGACAGCAACGAGGAGTTGGATCAGGCATTGATCGTCTGGATGCCTGGCCCACGGAGCTACACCGGGGAGGATGCAGCGGAACTGCACCTTCATGGAGGTAACGCTGTCCTTCGGGCCGCAGCCGAAGCCTTAGCCCTGCTGGGGTGCCGCCCGGCACTGCCGGGCGAGTTCAGCCGGCGCGCGTTCCTCAACGGGCGCATGGATTTGACTCAGGCCGAAGGTGTTGCGGATCTCGTGGCTGCGGAGACGGCTGCGCAGCGGCGTCAGGCACTCTTCCAGATGCAGGGCGGCCTGCGGGACACATGCGACCGGTGGACCCGTTCAGCCACACGGCTGCTTGCCCATCAGGAAGCTGCCATCGAGTTTGAGATGGAGGATCTGCCGGACAACCTGTGTGATGCAATCCGGGCCGATCTGGACGCCCTTTCCCAGGAAATCAGGACGCATCTGGCCAGGGCGAAGGGTGGCGAGCGGCTGAGGGAAGGTGCCTCGATTGCCATCCTGGGAGCGCCGAATGCCGGAAAGTCGTCTCTGCTGAATGCCCTGTCGGGTCGGGAAGCGGCCATTGTGTCGGCCAGAGCCGGCACAACCCGGGACGTCGTCGAGTGCTCCTTCGAACTGCATGGCCTCGCAGTCACGGTGGCCGATACGGCAGGATTGCGCGACGTTGCGGATGAGGTGGAGGCGGAAGGCGTGCGGCGAGCCCTTCGGTGCGCCGAAACGGCAGATCTGGTTCTTGCCGTTTTTGCCTCCGATGCCGTTCCTGACGCCGCCACC
>DASQNQ010000162.1:0-9126 GCA_035644895.1 Acetobacteraceae bacterium
TGCGCCCGACCGGCGCCGTCGCGATCGGCAAGGGCGCGTTCTCCGTGCCCGGAAGCGAGCCGGCGAGCGCCCGGCTGCCCTCCGCCACCACGGAAATGCGCACGGGCGCCGTGCCGCCGCGCGGGATGCGCAGCAGCTCGGCCGCGCGCGCCGAGAGCTCGACGACGCGACCCGGATTCGCTGGGCCGCGATCGTTCACGCGCACCTCGACTTCGAGGCCAGTGGCCAGGTTGCGCACGCGCAGGATGGCGGGAAGCTGCAAGGTGCGGTGCGCGGCGACCAGGGCGGAGGGGTCGTGGACCTCCCCGTTCGCCGTCCGCCGCCCCGGGCGTGCATCCGACACGGTTGCGAGGCCAGTCTGCACCAGCGCGAAGTCCTCGCGTGGGTAGGACCAGACGCCGCCCATCTCGTAGGGCTCGCCGACCAGGTAGCGCGGCTCGGACGCTGGCATGGGCGCCTGCGGCGCGCAGCCGGCCGCGACGGCAGCCAGCGCGCCGAGCAGCAGGGCGCGCCGCGCCACTGTCAGGCCACCCGGTCGGACAGCATCCCGACCGCCAGCGCGTAGAAGTTGGACGGGTTGTAGCGCCGGATGACGTTGAAGTTGTGGTAGACCGCGAAGGCCTGCCCGCCGGGGCCGTCCGGCAGGATGATGGCGGCCTCGATGTCGGCGGCCGGGATCGGTGCACCGTCGGCGCGGCGGACACCCATCCGCACCCAATCGCGCAGCGGCCGCATGTTCTCGCGCCGGGCCTGGTCCGTGTCGAAGCCGGCGGGCAGCGTGACCTCGCGCCCCCACAGCTCGTCGTCCCGCCAGCCCGATCGCGCCAGGTAGTTCGCGATCGAGCCGAGCGCATCCGCGCGGCTGTCCCAGATGTCGCGCCGGCCGTCGCCGTCCATGTCCACGGCGAGGCGGTCGAAGTTGGACGGCATGAACTGCGGGTGGCCCATGGCGCCGGCCCAGGAGCCGCGCATGCGCTCGGCCGGGATGTGCCCGCCGTCCAGGATCCGCAGCGCCGCGATCAGCTCCCGCCGGAAGTAGTCGGAGCGCCGCCCGTCCCAGGCGAGGGTGGCCAGCGACTCCACCACGTTGAAGTTGCCCGTGAAGCCGCCGTAGTTCGTCTCGAGGCCCCAGATGGCCACCACCGCGCGCGGGGACACGCGGAACCGCGCCTGCACCTGCTCCAGCAGCGCACGGTTCTCGGCGAAGGCGCGGCGCCCGGCCTCGATCCGCGTGGTGGAAAGGCGCGCATCGCGGTACTGCGCCCAGGTCTGCGTGAACTCCGGCTGGCGGCGGTCCAGCTCCAGCACCCGGTCGTTCGGGCGGATGTTCGAGAGGGCCTGCCGCAGCGTCGCGTCGGAAACGCCTGCCCGGCGGGCATCGGCGCGCAGCCCGTCCAGGAAGGACTCGAAGGAGGAGGTCGCCGCGCGCGCAGCCCCGGGAAGGGCCGCCAGCAGCGTGGCAGAAAGGATCAGGCGCCGGGGAAGGAGCATGAGTCGGTGTTGCCACACATTTGAGTGATCGAGCAACGAGAGCCTGCATGCCTTCCGCCTGCGCAAGGTTCACGTCTCGTCGCGCGGGCCGGCGCGCTGTAACATGCGGTCAACAAGGTCGAGGGGATGCCAGGGATGACCGCGCTCACCGCCGAATTCGCGGCCTTCGCCGCAGGGATCCGCCACGAGGCACTGCCCGCCGAGGTCCAGCGACGGACGAGGCTGCTCCTGCTCGACCTGCTGGGCAACGTCCTGCGCGCGCGCCATGCCGCCGAGAGCACGCCGGCGCTCGTCTCCGCGGCACGGGCCCTTGGTGTCGCAGCGGGCTCGGCCTCCGTCTTCGGCGACGCTGCGCGCTACACGCCCGCCGGGGCGGCGCTGCTGAACGGCGCGCTGGCGCATTCGCTCGACTTCGACGACACCCATGCGGCCTCCTCGCTGCATCCCGGCGCACCGGTGATCCCGGCGGCGCTGGCGGCGGCGGAGATGACGGGGGCTGACGGGCCGACGACGCTCGCTGCCATCGTGGCGGGGTACGAGGTGACGAACCGCCTCGGGCTGGCGCTGCCGGCCGGCGAGCACTACGCGCGGGGCTTCCACCCGACTGCCACCTGCGGCGCCTTCGGCGCGGCGGCTGCGGCGGCGCGGGTGTTCGGGCTGGATGCGGCGGGCGTCGCGAATGCGCTTGGCGTCGCGCTCTCGCAATCCTCGGGCTCGCTGCAGTTCCTCTCGAACGGGGCCTGGACGAAGCGCTTCCAGGTGGGCTGGGCGGCCATGGCCGGGCTGGTGGCCGCCACCCTGGCGCGGGAAGGCTTCCGAGGTGCCGCCGAGGCGCTGGAGGGCAAGGCGGGCTTCCTGCGCGCCTACGCTCCCTCCCCCGACCCGGCCCGCGCGCTGCGCCGCCTGGGCACCGACTGGGAGCTGATGGCGACGGCGGTAAAGCCCTATCCGTCCTGCCGCTACGGCCATGCGGGGGTGGATGCGGCGCTCGCGCTGCGGGCGGAGCTGGACCTTCGCGCGGAGGAGGTGGAGGCGGTGACGCTGGGGTTGCCGAAGGCGGGCATGATCCTGATCGGCGACGACATCGAACGCCGCCGCAACCCGCGCAACGTCGTGGACGGCCAGTTCAGCGGCCCCTTCGTCATCGCCTGCGCCCTGGCCCGCGGCGCCTTCGGCTGGGACAGCTACGCCTGGCTGGACGCGCCGGACATCCGCCAAGTCATGGCGCGCGTCTCCTGCGAGCCGGACCCGGAGGTCGAGGCGGAGTTCCCGGCCAACATGTCGGGCAAGCTGACGCTGCGGGCGCGCGGGCAGGTTTTCACGCGCAAGGTGGTCGTGCCGAAGGGGGAGCCCGCGAACTTCCTGACGGAGGACGAGATCGCGGCGAAGTACCATGGGCTTGCGGATGCGGTGCTCGGCGCCGACCGCGCAGCCCGGCTGCGGGACGCGGCGCTTACGCTGCATGAGGCGCCGAACGTGCTCGGGCTGATGCGCCTCGGCGCGCCGGGCATGGCGGCACGGCTCGCGGGGGAGTAGCGGGTCAGAAGCGGAAGGTGAGGCTGACGGAGCCGAAGCTCTGCAGGCCGTTGCGCTGGCCGTAGAACTCCTCGGTGCGGAAGACCTGCGTGTAGGCCAGCCGCACCCCGCGCCAGTGGACGGCGAAGCCCGCCTGCAAGTCCGCGACCAACGGGCGCTTGTCCACGGACGGGCCCTCCCGCCAGGTGTTGCCGTCGAGGAAGATGTCGCGCGCCACGGCTCTGCCCTGGACGCCGCCGAACACGTACCAGCCGAACTCCTGCCGCGGCTGGAAGAAGGCGGAGCCGACCAGGGCGGGGCGAATGCGCGGCGGACCGTAATCGGCCGAAAGCCCCTGCCCCAGCCGCGCCGTCACGCCCAGCCCGGCATAGGTGCTGACGTTGCCGAGGCCGAAGGAGAGCGCAGGCAACAGGTCCGCCTCCAGCGGGCCGACCGGCAGCGCCGGGGTGCGGACCGTGCGCTGGAAGGTGAGGTTGAATGCCGGCTCGTCCTTCAGCTGGGATCGCCAGCCGTTGACGGAGTAGTCCCGGATCAGGTCGTGGACGTTGTTCTGCACGAACTCGCCGAGCGCCGAGGGCCCGACCACGCCCGCGCTCACCTCCACCGTGTTCAGCGATGCGCCCGTGTCGCGCTGGATGACGGCCGCGCCGAACAGGTAGCCGGCATAGGGCCGGTCGCGCGGGTCCGGCTCCGGCCGCAGCGTGTCGGAGGGCGTGAAGATCTGCTGCCCGAGGCCGAGCCCCCACCGCAGCGTGCCCGGCCCGGTCAGCGCGCCGAGCTGCCGGTCGAGCCAGGCGAGCACGCTGGGCAGTTCCGCGCTCGGCGACCGCCAGGCGGCCTGCACGCCGCTGGTGTAGTAGCGATCGGCGCCGGCGAGTGTGTCGTTCTCGTAGGACAGGGTCAGGCTACCGCGCGGGTCCGGGGGCGGCGCGGGCTGGGCCTGCGCGACGGCGGGCAGGAAGGCAGCCGCCACGATCATCGCACTGCGAAGTCTCATTCCGCCCCCGGTCCCTGGCCCTTCGGCGGAACGCGCCCTATGAGAAGGGGGTTGCACGCCCGGATGGATGGGTGGCCGAGTGGTTTAAGGCAGCGGTCTTGAAAACCGCCGTAGGTGCAAGCCTACCGTGGGTTCGAATCCCACCCCATCCGTGTCCCTCGGGGAGGTGCCGGTGCGGAACTGGTCGGCGTTGCTGCTGCGTGCCGCCGTCGGGGTCGGCGGCCTCGTGCCCGTCTCGGCGGGCTTGGCGGGCGTGCTCCTCGGGCCGGCCATGCTGGGGGAGGCAGCCGGCACGTCCGCCGACAGCCACCACCGCTACCTCTCGGGGCTGCTCCTCGGGGTCGGGCTCGGGTTCTGGACCACGATACCGCGGATCGAGGCTGCCACCCTTCCCTTCCGCCTCCTGACCGGCATCGTCGTGCTGGGCGGACTGGGCCGGCTGGTTGCGCTTGGCGCCAGGGGGCTGCCGGATGCGCCGATGCTGGCCGGCCTGTTGATGGAGCTGCTGGTCACCCCTCTGCTCTGCCTATGGCAGGCGCGTGTGGCATCCGCCTCGGAACGAGACGGTGGAGGAAGCGCGGGGGGCCCCCGCGTAACGAGCGGCAACCCCCCCTGACATACCGCCGTTGGCGGGCAGCGGCCGGAAAAGTCGCCGCCATGACACAGGAGGTCCAAGCCATGATCCGCCGCCTCGCGCTCGGGATGCTCGCCGCACCCTTCATCATCCGCCCGACCCTTGCCCAGCAGATGCAGCAGGGCGGCCAGGGCCACCAGCAGCCCTCCGCACCCTACCAGGGCACAAGCTCCCCCGCCGCCGGCTCCGCCGAGCAGGCGCGGCGCATGGCGCTGAGCGGCATGGCCTTCGCCCATGCCTCCGCACAGCTTGCGTCCACCCAGAGCGACAGTGCGGCGGTGAAGACCTTCGCCGAGCTGGAGGCGTCCGAGCAGCAGGCCTTCATCATGGCGCGGCGCCTGGCGAACCTGCCCCAGCCGGAGCCGACCAGCATGGACGCCGAGAAGGGGCGCATGATCCAGCAGCTCCAGGGCGTTCGCGGCCCCGAGTTCGATCGCCTGTTCATCCGTGGGCAGATCGCCGGGCACCAGGAGCTGCTCCGGGTGCACCAGGCCATCTCCTCCACGCCGGAGAACAAGGAGGAGGCGATGCTCGCCACGGTGGCGGTACCCGCCATCCGGACGCACCTCGCCATGCTCGACAGCATCCAGCGCACCCTGTAGCGCGCGCGGAGCAGCCGGGGCCGGGGGCAAAACCCCCGGTCCGTGCGGTTCCAACACAATCGTGCAAGACGCCCAAACCGCTCCCTTGCGGCTTCCAAGCCTGCTAGTCTTGCCAGGTGAACGTACTCGCCCCTCCGCGCGCCCGGCTCACGGTCGAGGTCGTGTTCGATCTGGTCTGTCCCTGGTGCTACCTGGGGACGCGCCGGCTTCGCCGTGCCCTGCGGGCGCGTCCTGACATCGCGGCCGAGATAACCTGGCGCCCCTTCCTGCTCAACCCGGACATCACGGCCGGGGGCGTGCCGCGGCAGGACTATCTGTTGCGCAAGTTCGGCGGGGAGGAGCGCGCACGGCGGCTGCACGCGACGATCGCCGAGCTCGGCCGGGCCGAAGGGATCGTGTTCCGCTTCGACCAGATCCGGCGCATCCCTCCCTCCCTCGACGCGCACCGCCTCGTTCGCATGGCCGCCCGGCATGGCCTCGGTCAGGAGGCGGTGGATGCCCTGTTCGAGACCTACTTCGCCGAGGGACAGGACATCGGCGACCACGCAGTGCTCTCAGGCGTCGCCGCCTCGGTCGGGCTGGACCCGCGCGCCACGCGCATGGCCCTGGCCGGGACGCAGGAGGCCGAGGCGGTGCATGCCGAGAACCTGCGGGCGCACCGCCTGGGCATCAACGGCGTGCCCTGCTTCGTGGTCCAGGGCCGCCACGCCATCGCGGGCGCGCAGGAGCCGGAGGTGATCGAGCGCCTGCTGGACGTGGCGCTCGTCGAGGTCTGACCGCCGACTACCTGCGCGTGCCGCCGCGCCCAGGAAAGGGAATGGGCCGGTTGACCGCACCCTTCGGCGGGGGCGGCGGGAAGCGCGGCCTCGGCGGCGGGGCCTGTGCCGCGGCCACGCCGGGCTTCGTGCCCGGCTTCGCGCCTGGAGGCGCGCGCGGCGCCAGCAAGGGCTTCGGCGGAGCGTTCGGCTCCCGCACCACCCGGACCAGGGCCTGCAGAAGCTCCCGCGCCGCGCGGATGCGCGCGTCGAACGGCATTTCCTGCGCCAGCGCCACCTTGTGGTCGGGCCGGAGCTTGACGCCCCCCCCCTGCGCCGCCACCCACTGGACCAGACCGGCCGGGTTGGCGAAGCGGTTGCCCCGGAACCCGAGGACGATCCCCTTCGGGCCGACATCCAGCTTGTCCACGCCCACCTGCCGGCAGAGAGCCTTGAGCCAGACCACCTGGAGCAGGTTCTCGACCTCGGGCGGAGCCGGGCCGAAGCGGTCGGCGAGCTCTGCGCCCATGGCCTCGATCTCGGCCTCCGTCTGCAGGCCGCCGATCCGGCGGTAGAGGCCGAGGCGCACGGGCAGGTCGCGCACATAAGGCTCGGGGATCATCACGGGCAGGCCGAGATTGATCTGCGGCGTCCACTCGCGCGAGTCGGCGTCGTCGCGCGCGGCGCCGCCCGCCTTCAGGTTCTGCACCGCGTCCTCCAGCATCTGCTGGTACAGCTCGATGCCCACCTCCCGGATGTGGCCGGACTGCTCGTCGCCGAGCAGGTTGCCCGCGCCGCGTATGTCGAGGTCGTGGGAGGCCAGCGTGAAGCCGGCGCCGAGGTTGTCGAGCGTCTGCATCACCTGCAGCCGCTTCTCCGCGGCCGCGCTCAGCCGGTGCGTCTGCGGCCAGGTGAGGTAGGCGTAGCCGCGCTGCTTCCCGCGTCCGACGCGGCCACGGAGCTGGTACAGCTGCGCGAGGCCGAACATGTCGGCGCGATGGATCAGCAGCGTGTTCACCGCCGGCATGTCGAGACCGCTCTCGACGATGTTGGTCGAGAGCAGGATGTCGTGCTTCGCCTCGCCGAACTCCGTCATCACGCGCTCGAGCTCGGTGGGCGAGAGGCGCCCATGCGCCTCGGCAAGGCGGGCCTCCGGCACGATCTCCGCGAGCCGCTGCCGGACCTTCGGCAGGTCCTCAAGACGCGGGACGACGCAGAAGACCTGGCCTCCGCGGAAGCGTTCCCGCTGGATCGCCTCGCGCAGCACGACGCCATCCCAGGGCATGATGAAGGTGCGCACGGCCAGCCGGTCCACGGGCGGCGTCGCGATCACGCTCATCTCCCGCACGCCGGTCAGGGCAAGCTGCAGCGTGCGCGGGATGGGCGTCGCGGTCAGCGTCAGGACGTGGACATCGGCCTTGAACTGCTTCAGCCGCTCCTTGTGCGCGACGCCGAAGTGCTGCTCCTCGTCCACGATGACGAGGCCGAGGTCGGCGAATTCGATTCCCTTCGCGAGCAGCGCGTGGGTGCCGACGACGATGTTGATCGAGCCGTCCTTGATGCCGTCGCGGACCTGCGTCGCCTCCTTCGCGGTGACCATGCGGGAGAGCTGCGCAATCCTGACCGGCAGCCCCTCGAAGCGGGACATGAAGGTGCGGAAGTGCTGGCGCGCGAGCAGCGTGGTCGGCACGACGATGGCCACCTGCGCGCCCGACATCGCCACCGCGAAGGCCGCGCGCAGCGCCACCTCCGTCTTGCCGAAGCCGACATCGCCGCAGACCAGCCGGTCCATCGGGCGGCCGGAGGCCAGGTCCTCCAGCACGTCGGCAATGGCGCGCTGCTGGTCCTCGGTCTCCGCGAAGGGGAAGCGGGCGCAGAACTCGTCCCACGCGCCCTCGGGCGGGATGGCGGAGACGCCCTGGCGCGTCGCGCGTTCCGCGGCGATGCGGATCAGCGCCTCCGCCATGTCGGCGATGCGGCTCTTGGCCTTCGCCTTGCGCGCCTGCCACGACGACCCGCCGAGCTTGTCGAGCGCGACGCCCGCGGCGTCCGAGCCGAAGCGCGACAGCACCTCGATGTTCTCGACCGGCAGGTAGAGCTTGTCGTTGCCGTCGTAGAGCAGCTTGAGGCAGTCATGCGGCGCGCCGGAAACCTCGATCGTCTCCAGCCCCTCGTAGCGGCCGATGCCGTGCTCCTGGTGCACCACCAGATCGCCGGTCGCGATCTCGGTCGCATCCGCGATGAACTGGTCGGCGCGGCGGCGGCGGCGCGGCGGCCGCGCGATGCGCTCGCCGAGCAGGTCCTGCTCGCCGACGACCAGGATCTTGTCGGCCACGAAGCCGCGCTCGACCCCGAGCACGGCAAGGCCCACCACGCCATCGGGCAGGCGCCGCGCCGCGACCCAGTCCTCCACCGGCTCGCAGGCCACGCGGTTCTCGCGCAGCAGGTTGGCCAGCCGTTCGCGCGAGCCCTTCGTCCAGGCCGCGAGGATCGGCCGGTGGCCGCGGCGGGCCATGGCCGCGGCGTGCTCGCCGAAGGCGGCGAAGACGTTCTCGCCGGCCGCGCGGACATCGGTGAACAGCCGCCCGGGATGGCCGCCGGCATCGATCCCTTCGCCGCCCTCGGGCTGCGCGAAGGGCGAGAAGCGGAGCACGGGACCCTGGGACAGCATCTCGTCCCAGCCGGCCTGGTCCAGGTAGAGGCTGCGGGGCGGCGCCGGGCGGTAGGGCACCTCCCCTTCCCGCGGCGGGGCGCGGCGGGCCTGGTAGTGGTCCTCCACCATCTCCAGCCGCGACTCGAGGGCGTCCTCGGCCTGGTGGTCGAGCGAGACAGTTGCGCCGGGCGGCAGGTAGTCGAGCAGCGTCTCCATCTGCGCGTGGAACAGCCCGGCCCAGTGCTCCATGCCCGGGTGGCGCCGGCCGGCGCTGACCGAGACATAGAGCGGGTCGTCCGCCGCCGCCGCGCCGAACAACTCCCGGTAGGCGGTGCGGAAGCGGCTGATCGCCTCCTTGTCCAGCGCGACCTCGCCAACCGGGCGCAGCTCCAGCCGGTCCAGGCGCTCGCCGCTGCGCTGCGTGCCCGTGTCGAAGCGGCGGATGTCCTCCACCTCGT
>DASQNQ010000163.1:0-8499 GCA_035644895.1 Acetobacteraceae bacterium
GACCTGCGGGCCGCCGGACATGCGGAGATCACCGCCTTCGACCCCGCCTTCGCCGATCCGTCCAGCAGACCCTCCCGCAACCTGCGGGAGCGCGCGGTGACCCGCGCCGCCTCGGCAGGCGAGGCGGCGCTGGGCGCCGAGCTGGTCTTCTGCTGCGTGACCGCCGGCTCCGCGCTGGATGCGGCCCGGGCAGCAGCACCTGGTCTCGCGCGAGGTGCCTTCTTCCTCGACGTGAACTCGGTGTCGCCCGGTACGAAGCGCGAGGCCGCGGCGATCGTGCAGCAGGCCGGCGGCCGCTACGTCGAAGCGGCCGTGATGACCAGCGTGCCACCACATGGAATCCGCGCGCCCATGCTGCTCGGCGGGCCGCAGGCGGAGGCCTTCATGCCGCTGGCCGAGGCGCTCGGCCTGCGGGCGCAGGTCTTTTCGGCGGAACTCGGCCGTGCCTCGGCCGTGAAGATGTGCCGCAGCATCATGGTGAAGGGGCTGGAGGCGCTGGTGACCGAGTGCATGCTCGCATCCCGCCGCTACGGCGTGGAGCAGGAGGTGCTTGCAAGCCTTGCCGACACGCTGCCCCACAAGGATTGGCCGGGCCTCGCGCGCTACACGATGAGTCGCGCCCTGATCCACGGGAAGCGCCGGGCCGAGGAGGTGCGCGAGGTGGTCCGCACCATCGAGGAGGCTGGCCTCGGCGCAATGCAGAGCCCCGCGACCGCCCTCCGGCAGGACTGGGCAGCCGAGGTCGGCCGAGGCCTGCCGCCTGACGTGCTGGGCGGGGGAGATCTGCTCACCTTGCTGGATGCCGTGCTCGCCGCCGCCGGGCCGGATTAGCCGGCTGCCCCGGTTGCCGCCGGGCGCGCTCGATGCGTAGGCTTTGGCATCCGGATCGGGAGAACAGGGCCATGACAGCATACCATCCCATCTCGCGCCGCGCGCTGGGGCTTTCGGCGGCGGCGGGCGCTTTGCTCGGACCGGGGGCGGCGCGGGCTCAGGCCCCGCAATTCTTCCGCATCGGCACGGGCTCGGCTGGCGGGACCTACTACCCGATCGGCGGCATCATCGCGAACGCGATCTCCTGCCCGCCCGGCGCCGCGTGCAACACGGCGGGTGCGACGGATGGCGTCCCCGGGCTGGTGGCCGTCGCGCAGGCCACCCAGGGCAGCGTGCAGAACGTGAACCTGATCCAGTCCGGCAACGCCGAGAGCGGCTTCACCCAGTCCGACGTGATGCACTGGGCCTATACGGCCACCGGCCTGTTCGAGGGCCGGCCCAAGCTCGAGCGCCTGCGCTTCATCGCCCACCTCTTCCCCGAGCACATCCACGCCGTGGTGCGGCGCGACAGCCCGATCCGCAGCTTCGGCGACCTGCGTGGCCGGCGCATCGCGATCGGCCTGCAGGCCTCCGGCGCACGCATCGGCAGCGAGCTCATCCTGGAGGCGAACGGGATGCGGGCGGGCCGCGACTACAACGCCGAGTACCTGAACCAGGCCCAGGGCACGGAGCGGATGCAGGACCGCGGGCTGGACGCCACCTTCACCGTCGTCGGCTACCCCGCAGCCGCCTTCACCGAGTTCTGCAGCCGCACCGGTTGCCGGATCCTGCCGATCGAGGGCGGGGAGGCGCAGCGGGTGAGGGAACGCGCGCCGTTCTATGGGACCGGCGTGATCCCCCGCACGGCCTATGAGGGGCTGGAGGCGGACGTCCCGACCCTCACGGTCGGCGCGCTCTGGGCGGTGCGCGACAGTGTGCCTGCGGACACGGTCTATGCCATCACGAAGGCGCTGTGGTCGGAGACGACCCGCGGCCTGCTGGACCGCGGCCACGCGAAGGGCCGCGAAATCGTGCGCGAGGGCGCCCTGAGCGGCCGGGGCGTCGTGCCCTTCCACCCGGGCGCCGAACGCTACTACCGCGAGGCCGGCATCCTGACCTGACGTAACCGGTGGGGCGGCGCCGTCGCCCCCTTCGGTGCCAGTGCCATCCGGACGTCCTGCGGGGAAGAGCGACGTGACACCACACAGCAGCGCGAAGCTCGACCTCGAGGCGGCGGCACGGCTCGAGCGTGAGGCGGATTCGGAGCTCCGCTTCAGGACCTTGACCGGCTTCACCGCGAAGCTCGTCTCCGTGCTGCTCGTGGCGCTCTCGGTCTTTCACTACTACACGGCCGGCTTCGGCATCCTGACGGAGCACTGGCACAAATCCATCCACCTGGCCGCGGTGCTCGGGCTGATCTTCCTGATGTTCCCGGCCGGGCGTCTCTGGCTTGGTCCCCGCGTCGGCGGCATCCCCCTGCTCGACTGGCTGATGGCGGCCGCGGTCGTCGCGGCCGCCATCTACCTGCCCGTGATCTTCGACGACCTGACCTTCCGCATCGGGATGCCGAGCGAGACCGACGTGCTGATGGGCACTGTGATGGTGGTGCTGACGCTGGAGGCCACGCGGCGGTCCATGGGCTGGGTGCTGCCCGCCATCGTCATCGTGTTCATCCTCTACGCCCTCTACGGCAATCTGCTCTCCGGCGTGCTCGCCCATCCCGGCGCGGACTGGGCCGGCTTCGTGAACCACGTCTACCTGACGCAGGAGGGGATCTTCGGCATTCCCGCGAAGGTTGTCGCGACCTTCGTGTTCCATTTCGTCCTGTTCGGGGTGATCGCGACGCGCATGGGGCTTGGCCAGTTCTTCATCGACCTGGCCAGCATCGTCGCCGGGCGCTATCCCGGTGGGCCTGCGAAGGTCGCTGTGCTGTCCTCGGCCATGTTCGGCTCCATCAGCGGCAGCTCCATCGCGAACACCGTGACGACGGGATCGCTGACCATCCCCGCCATGAAGCGGATCGGCTACTCGCCGCACTTCGCCGGCGCGGTGGAGGCCGCGGCGAGCGCCGGCGGCCAGATCACGCCGCCCATCATGGGCGCGGCCGCCTTCGTCATGATCGAGTTCCTGGAGATCCCGCTGACCACGCTGCTGATCGCCGCGGCGGTCCCGGCGCTGATGCATTTCTGGGGCGTCTTCGTGCAGGTGCACTTCGAGGCGAAGCGGCTCGGCCTGCGGGGCCTGCCGCCGGAGGAGATACCCAGGCTGTGGCCGACGCTGCGGGATGGCTGGCCGACGGTCATACCGCTCATCCTGCTCGTCTGGGTCATCGTGGACGGCTACACGCCGTACCTCGCTGCCTTCGTCGGCATCACCGCCTGTGTCATCGTGGGCTTCCTCAACCCGCGGAACCGCCTCACGCTCCGGGACCTGTGGGATGCCTTCGACATGGGTGCCCGCTATGCGCTCGCGGTCGGCGCCGCCGCGGCGGCTGTCGGCATGGTCGTCGGCGTCGTGACGCTGACGGGGGCCGGCTTCCGCATCGGCTTCATCGTGACCCAGGCGGCGAGCACCACCGCGGCGCTGTTCCAGCCGGTCATCGACGTGCTGCCGGAGGGTTGGGCGAGCCTGCAGGGTCTCACGCTGTTCCTGACGCTTGTCTTCATCGCGCTGGTCTGCATCGCCATGGGCTGCGGAATCCCGA
Source organism: Acetobacteraceae bacterium (assembly GCA_035644895.1). Classification (GTDB taxonomy): domain Bacteria; phylum Pseudomonadota; class Alphaproteobacteria; order Acetobacterales; family Acetobacteraceae; genus Falsiroseomonas. Next base: position 3,515 of record DASQNQ010000163.1, read on the forward strand.
CCACGGCGCTCTACATCGTGCTTGCCGCGATCGCTGCGCCGTCCGTCACGCAGCTCGGCGTGCCGCCGCTCGCGGCACATCTCTTCATCCTCTATTACGGCATCCTCGCGGACCTCACCCCACCGGTCTGCGTGGCCGCGTATGCGGCGGCTGGGATTGCGGGATCCAACCCCTTCCGCACGGGCCTGACGGCCTTCCGGCTTGGCGCTGCCAAGGCCACGGTGCCCTTCGTGTTCGCCTATGCGCCGGTCATGCTGATCATGGTGGACGATTTCAGCCTGGGCAGCTTCCTGTTCGTCACGCTGACCTGCGCGGTCGGGGTGCTCGTACTCGGGATCGGGCTGACGGGCTACGCCTTCACCCACATCGGCGTGGGCTCCCAGACCGCCCTCGTGCTCGCCGCGCTTCTCATGGTGTCGCCCAACGGGCCGCTCACCGCCATCGGCGCCGCGATCGCTGCGCCCGTGCTGCTGCTGAACTGGCTGCGGTCAAGGCAGCAGAAGCCCGCTGCGATGCCCGTCTGAAGCCGCCTCTGCAGCCTCGGCAGCGTACGGTTCTGGCAGGAGACGCGCCAAGTGGCCCGCTCGGCCGGCCGGGGTAGGGCTGGCAGGCTCCGGACGCGGCGCAGCGGGACTACTCGGGGACGGAATGTGCAGCATGCGGCTCTGCTTCGGAGAAGGAGCGGCCGGACCGCACGGCCCGGGTCTGCCGCAGGTTCCGCTGCCGTGACTGAGAGAAGGGATTCGACGATCGCAGCGCTGGCGTGCTGGACCACACCCAACACCCGTCCGATGGGCATTGCACAGTTGATCGGGTTGGCTCGGCGAAGGAACCGCGCCAAGCTTACGGTACGACCGCTGACGCCAAGTCCTGCTGAGGCCGACTCACGAGGGGCTTCCCCGACGCGGGTCGGATCTGATCCAAAGTGGCGAGCAACGGAGCCTCGCTGTAGGCCGGCCGCTTCCCCTCCGCCCTGACCACGATACGCCGAAGCTGCGCGCCCTGGCGCAACAATCGAAAGACGCCCTGCAATCGCGCCGGCTGCTGAGGTCTGCGGTCCCCGGGTCTGGTGGCGCGTTGTCCCGTGAGCGGGAGGATGCGCTGTGGCAGCTGGTCTTCACGGCCCAGCCCGCAGGACGGCGCGCACCCGCCGGTTCACCGCCGGGATGCTCATGGCCAGGGTCGCGGTCACGATCAGTGCCAGCACGGCACTGACCGGCCGCGTGAAGAAGGGCGTGAGGTCGCCGTCCGAGATCACGAGCCCCCGCCGCAGCGACTTGTCCAGCAGGTCGCCGAGCACGATGCCCAGCACGAAGGGCGCGGGGTGGTAGCCGTGCCGGCGCAGGAAGAACAGCACCAGCCCGACGCCGAGCATGGTCCAGATGTCGAACAGCCGCTGCGAGATGGCATAGGCGCCCATCACGCAGAGCACGAAGATCACCGGCATGATCACCGTGCGCGGGATGGCCAGCACCAGCAGCAGCGGCCTTACCAGGAACAGGCCGAAGAACAGGATGCCGAAGGTGGCCAGCGTGACCATCGCGACCACGTCGTAGACGAAGCCCGGGTTCTCGATCATCAGCATCGGCCCGGGCCGCACGCCGTGGATGATCATGGCGGCCAGCAGCACCGCCGCGGGGGCGGAGCCCGGGATCGCCAGTGCCAGGGCCGGGATCATGCCGCCGGGCACCGCGGCGTTGTCGCCCGTCTCGGCCGCGATCAGCCCGTCCACACTGCCCTTGCCGAAGGTCTCGGGCTCGCGGCTCGCACGCTTGGCCGCGGCGTAGGACGACCAGGCGGCCATGTCCTCCCCCACCCCCGGCAGGATGCCGACATAGACCCCGATCGCGCCGCTGCGCAGGATGGTCCGCCAGTGCCGGGCCACGTCGCGCAGGCGCGGCAGCACGCTGTCCAGCGTCTCGATCCGCGGACGGTTCGCGCGCTCGGCCATCACGGTCAGCACCTCGGCGAAGCCGAAGGCGCCGACCAGCACGGGAATCAGCGAAAGCCCGCCCGCCAGGTTGGGGTCGCCATAGGCGAAGCGCTCGTGCGCATGGATCCCGTCCTGCCCGATCTGCGCGACGAAGAGGCCGAGGATGCCCATGAGCCAGCCCTTCAGCGGATCCGCGCCGACCACCGCGCCCGACATCAGCACGCCGAAGAGGGCGAGCCAGAAGAACTCGTAGGACTGGAAGGAGAGCGCGACCTCGCCGAGCAGCGGCGTCAACACCGCGAGGCAGGCGATGCCGAACAGGCTGCCCGCGACGGAGCCGGTGGTGGCGATGCCCATCGCCCGCCCCGCCTGGCCCTGCCGTGCCAGCTGGTAGCCGTCCAGGCAGGCGGCCGCGTTCGCCGCCGTGCCCGGGATGTTGAGCAGGATGGCGGAGCGCGAGCCGCCGTAGATCGCGCCGACATAGGCGCAGATGAGGATCAGGATGGCGTCGTTCGACGGCATCTTGATCGTCAGCGTCGTCAGCAGCGAGATGGCGAGCGTCGCCGAGAGGCCCGGCAGGGCGCCCACCAGGATGCCGAGCAGGGAGGCGCCGAGCACGAAGAGCAGGCTCCGCGGGTCCAGGAAGCCGAGGAGCGAGGCGCCGAGCGCGCCGAGGCCCTCCGGCATCAGGGCAGCCGCACCAGGAACATCTCCTGGAACAGGAAGGAGATCGCGGCCGAGGAGCCGAACGCGACCAGCGCCGCCTGCAGGACGCCGCGCGCCAGCGTCCCCTCGCGCCGGCGGTCGTGCCACTCGAACAGCAGGATGGCGAGGAACACGAAGAGCACGGCGCCGAGCCAGAAGGGCACGTGCCCGACCAGCCCCGCGCCGAAGCCCAGGCAGAGCGCGAGCGCGAGGGCGATGCGCCAGCCTTCCGCACCATCGCCGTCCGTCGGGGCCTCGGCGCCGCGCCGCAACGCGAGCACCAGCCCGAAGCCCGTCATCACCAGGCCGAGCAGCCCGGGCACCAGCCCGGGCACCGTCCAGGGGTTGATCTGCTGCGCCTCCAGCCGGTCCATCCGCCAGGACTCGGCCGCGATCAGGAGGCCGAGCGCGGCCCAGCCCCAGCCGAAGATCCTGTCGGCGCGCCCGGTCACAGGCGCTGGATGCCCACCGTGTCGGGCGAGACGCGGGCCGTGCCGGCGTCGAAGTACAGCCAGGCGGTCTGGCGCACCATCGGCCAGGCGGCCTCATGCGCCGCCTCCCCGTAAAGCGGCGCGAAGACGGCGGCGCGGTTGTTGGCGTAGTCCTTCAGGCGCTGGCTGTTCTTGATGCGCGTCTCCCAGATGTGGGTCATGGTCTGCGCCACGTTCTCCGGGATGCCCTTCGGCGCCCAGATGCCGAAGTAGTTGAGCGGCGCCGGCATGTCCGGCAGCCAGCGGCGGACGGAGGGGATCTCGCCGAAGCCCTGCAGCGTGATCGGGTTCTCCGCCTGCACGGCGAGAGGCACCAGCCGGCGCCCGCGGATCATCTCCGCCATCTCGACCAGGAGCTGCGCCACCACGGGCACCTCGCCCGCCACGGCGGCGAGCACCGCGGGGTTGCCGCCGTCATAGGTGGCGTGGCGGTAGTTCACGCCCGGCGCGGCGCTCTTGATCGTCTCCATCATGTTGCGCCCGGCCGAGGAGACGCCCGCCGTTGCGACGGCGATGTCGCGCCGCGCCTGCAGCGCCTGCAGCAGCTGCCCGAAGTCGCGGTAGCCCGAGGCCGGATTGACCGCGATGGTGTTCACATTGGCCACGGTGAAGAACAGGTGCCAGTCGGACAGCATGGTATCCAGCAGCCCGTTCACCTTGTAGCAGCCGAGATCCACCGCCGCGCCCGCCGCCCAGGTGAGGCCGTCCTTCTGCGCCTGCAGCACGTTGCGCGTGCCGATGGAGCCAGAGGCGCCGGGCTGGTTCACGATGATGACGCGCTGGCCCAGCGCCTCCTCCAGCTCCACCGCCGCGATGCGTGCCATCTGGTCGGTGGAGCCGCCCGCTGCCCATGGCACGATGATGGTCACCGGCCGGTCCGGCCGCCATGGCGAGCCCTGCGCCCGCACCAGCGCGGGCGCACCGAAACCCGCGACCAGGGCCCCGCCCAGCAGCGTCCTGCGCTTCATCATCGCGTTTCTCCTCTCCGCCCGTAACCGGATGGTTACCTGAATGTTGGGCCAGCCCGGCGCGGGGCGTCAACTAACCGAATTCCGGCCCCGCCATGCCAAGCAGCAGTTCCGCGTGAGCGGGCATCTCCGCACCGAGCACCATGCGGGTGAAGGGCCTCTCCCGCTCCGCGCCATGCGCCGCCAGCCAGCATGCAACCTCCGCGGCGGCGTCGCCGAGGTCGAGCAGCGCCGGCCGGCCGATGCAGGCGCGGGCGGAGGCGATCAGGGCGCAGCCCGCAGCGGCGTCCCGCGCGACGACGGGCCCGATCTGCGGCGCGCGCACGCCATCGCGACCGAGGGCGAAGCCGCGCAGCCCCTGCGGGCCTTCCGCCACCCAGGCGGCCTCCGGCAGGCGGGCGGCGAAGCCGCGCAGCAGGGCGACGCGGGCGGTGCCGAACGCCTCCTCCTCGAGGGCAAGCAGCCCGGGCCAGTCCGCTTCCCGCACCGGGCGCGTGGCCGCGCCCGCAGCCTCGGGCAGCGCATGCGCGACCTGCCAGCGCGTGAAGCTCCGGAGGCCGCGGAAGCCCATCCGGGCGTAGACCTCCCGCCCCGCCGGCGTGGCGTCCAGCGCGATGCAGCGCGTGCCGGCCAGGTCGTCCAGCGCCCATTCCATCAGCGCCGTCGCCAGCCCCTGGCGCCGCCGGTCCGGCCGGACGAGCACCATCGAGATCCAGGCCAGGTCCGGGGAATGGCACAGCGTCGCCGCGGTGGCGGCGAGGCAGCCGGCATCGCCGTCGTCCAGCACGCGCACGCGGCCCTGGCGCAGGAACACCTGCCAGTCCGCCTCCGTCTGGTTCCATCCCACCGCGGCGGAAAGTGCGGCGGCGCGGGGCAGGTCCGCCTCGG